>JAUNAI010000019.1:11180-29177 GCA_030527705.1 Planctomycetia bacterium
ACTCCAGAATCGGAGAAGAAAGAAGACGGTTTCGTGCTGGGGAATCTCGGTATCGAAATTCGGAAAGAGCATGGTTTCACGTATCCAGAAACGCTCGCAGATGTGGAGAAAATGGCTCAGGAAGCTGGTGGATGGATTGCGCACCCAGTCATTCCGTCGTCGGTGTTGGCACGGGAATATTTTAACGCTGGGACGCCGAAAAAGACGATTGAAGACGCTCGCCAGATGAAAAATGTGACACCAGAAGATAACGTGATTATTACGGACACGTTTCAGCGTCTGCCAGAAGCATACCCGAATAATCCGGAAAAAGAGGTTTCAGAGGTGAATTATGACGGCGAGTTGTACCGTCATATTGGCTCGGATGTTGGTTCTTTTAACGCGTTGTTTTTTAGTACGTCACCTGACCTGGAGGCGATTCGATACACACAGACCGGTTTGTTAAATATGCGGTTGGACACGTTGGAAGATGTTGGAAATGCGGACGCAATCGTTTCATGGGAATCGAGTGCCGACCATAAGATGGATAAAATCGTTCTGCGCGACGATATGCTCTGGTCGGATGGTGAGCCACTGACGGCATACGACTGGGAGTTTTCGTATAACGTGATTATGTCGTCGGCAGTTCCGATTTTCGCGATTCGCTCCGGGACCGACCTACTGATGGGAGTGAAGGCGTATGATGAACGGACGCTAGTTTTCTTCCATCAGGACCCCTCGCCGATTGCGCCAGCTAGTATTTCGTATTATATCGTGCCAAAACATATTTATGAGAAGTCGATTTATGAAGACCCGACGCTCACACGCAGTCCGTGGCATCAGAAACAGGAACATGACCCGGTAACTTCCGGTCCATACGTGGTGGAAAAACACTTACCGAACACAACGGTAGTGTTTAAACGTCGGGAAAATTACTACATGTATAAGGGAAAACAGGTCCGCGAAAAACCGTATATGAACCGGATTCACTTCCAAATTTCGCCCGATAATGCGACGGCGTTCATGCAGATGAAAAACGGGGATATTGAGGTGATGGCTCTCCTTCCGGAACAGTGGCTGACGCAGGCGACAACGGATGAATTTTATCAGAAAAACTCGAAAGCGTCGTCCGCGAGCTGGGTTTATTTCGCGTTTTGGTTTAACATGGCGAAAGAGTGTCCGTTCTTCGGCGATATTCGTACCCGAAAGGCGTTGACGTTAGCGTTCGATTATGACGAAATGCTGAAAGTACACCGAAAAGGTCTGGACACACAGTGTCGGGGAATTTTCGCGGAAGCGGCTCCAGCATTCCCGAAAGATGTGGAAATGCCGTATGTGAAACAGGATTACGCCGAGGCGCGCCGACTTCTCCACGAGGCGGGCTGGGAAGACACGGATAACGACGGGCTTCTCGACCATGAATGGAATGGAAAACGAATTCCGTTCCGCTTCACGATTCAGACGACGACTGCGCCGGAATCGGTGGAACTATGTAACCTGTTTTCACGGTGTCTTGCGCATCTCGGAATTGAGTGTTCCGTTCAGGCGATGGAGTTTAACGTACTGTGCCAGCGTCAGCAAGAACACAAGTTTCAGATGTTCCTCGGCGGTTGGGGAGCGGGAAGTGACCCGTACTCGACGGAAAATATCTGGGGAACGGAAGGCGGGCGAAATTATATCAGTTACTCGAATCCGGAAGTGGACGAGTTATTTAAACTCGGTCTGAAAGAGTTCGACCGTCCGAAACGGATGGGGTATTATCAGAAAATTCACCAGTTGATATGTGAAGATTACCCCGCGATTTGGCTCTTTAACCGGAATACGAGCATGGGATTTAATAAACAGCTTCGCGGTGTCGGTTTCGACTACCGTGGCTCTTACCTTATGGAAACCTGGAAAGAATCACAGGCACCAAAATGATCCGACATTCCTATTTTCCTGCGTTCAATTTTATATCCAGCTCCCTGTTTAGTAAAACTGTGAATCTGGTGGTAATGACAGCGTGTGTTTCCGTTTTTACGGCACTTACGTCAGTGATACACATTACTTCTGTTTCTGCGGCAGATTTTCGTCATATTCCGCTTCCTGCAGAAAAACAGGGGGAACTGGACGCGTTGGTGACTCTTCTGGGAAGTGATTCTGCCCAGGTCCGAGAACAGGCCGGACGTGACATCATAAAATTCGGCGATTCCGCCACGGAAACACTTCGAAAAGCGTTGGAAAATCAGGACTATACCATCTCGGACTCCGCACATTATTATTTACGGCTTCTAAATCAGGGACTCCTACGTTACGGTGACTCAGAAGAGGTCCGTAGAATGCTCACCGCTTATGAGACGTTTCCTGATTCCCGGCGCGCGGAGGCGCTATACTCACTGTCTCATCTTCCGCCAGATGATGCGCTTTCCCCTCTGCTACGGATTGTGATGAGCGAGAAAAATGTGACACTTGCGCGTTCTGCGGCGGTAGCGGTCATGTGGAATTTACCATGTACGCGGATTTACCCAGAATGGCCACAGGTGATACCGTTACCGGAAACAACGCCGAAATATCCGAATCCGGAACGCTGGGAAGAACAGAATCTGGCAGCTTTGGCTGAACGGGAAAAATTACAGGCAGAAATCCGCCAGTATCTGGAATCGGAACCGGAAAAAACAGTGGGAAAAACGCTGTTATTAGAACTTTTCACACTGGAACAGGAACTGAGAGAAAAAACGGAACAGAAAGAAGAAGCAGATTTAAAACGTGAAAAGATAATGGTCCGTTTCATGGAAATGAATACGGAATATCTCGAGGAAATACGGAAAAATCCACTTCCGGAATCTATGGGATTTTTGAAAGATTTCACCTATTTCGTGTCGGATTTATTTTATCAGACGAAAAATGCAGAACTGGGAAGTCAGTATTATCATCAAGCCACCATACAGTATCATCTGCCATTAGAGATTGGAAACTACGTGCATGAAAATGGAAGAATCGTCGCGATTCTCGGTCGGTTTCAGAGTATTCAGCGCCTGGCGGCACGTGGACACTGGGAGTCAGCAGCAAATGAGATTATTATCCTTAAAAATAGTATGAAACCTTTCGAGCAGGCACGGTTTTCGACCTATTTCGTGAGTCTTCTTCGGAGTATCGGTAATTATGAATCCGCATTAAAGATTCTTCAGGCCAGTCGTCGTTACTTTTTCCTGAGTTCCGACACGTCGAAAGAAGAAACTGACCAGATAACAGCCCAGATTCTCTATCTCCGGCTTCTCGCTGCGTGTAAAAAGTCGGACTACAAGCAAGCACGAGAACTGATTGATGAAATGCTGGAAAAAGGAGAAGTGGACATTGATGGCCTGATTCTCGCGCGGCGACTTGCACAGTTTCAGAAAGATACGGAATGGGAAAATACAATTAATCAGCGAGTGGATAAGGAACTGGAAAAAATAAAGGAGAAAATCGAAAATCCGTTACGTTTCCATAATGAAACCGAGTTGATTACACATAACTGTAATGCGTTCGCGTGGTTGGCGGGAAATACGGACCGTCGGCTGGATGAAGCTCTGGAATATGCGGAAAGAGCGTTGGAAGAGCGTCCTGACACGCCGGGAGTGATGGACACGCTCGCGACCGTTCATTTCGCGCGTGGCGAAAAGGAAAAAGCAATCGAAATCCAGAAAGAAGCGCACCGTAACTCGCCGAATGAACTGGATATTCTTCGGAATTTACACCGTTTCGAGGTGGTGACGGAGCAATAAACAAGATAGAATACAGAAATTAATTAAAATTTTGTAAATATAGTAAATAGTAACTTAACAAAATTATTCTTTGATGTACAATATCTTTCATCATAGAATTTTTTATGGAGTATTTGACAATGAAACATTTGTTACTTGTTTTGATATTTGTTTTAACTACGACCTGAGGACAAGTACAAGGTGAAATATTTGAAAAACAAGTTATTAAATTTATGAAAGAGTTTCCGATCCGATTGGAAAATGGAACCGCTACACAACAGGATTTAATTTTCTGTCAAAATTTGTGGAATTTGGCTTCATCTGAAGTGGAAAAACGCCCTTTTTTACTTTTAATTGCCCAATATCAAAGGAAAGTAGCTCAAAATCCGGCACTTTGTATTGAAATGCTTTTACCAACAGTAGGGGTCTATGTTTCAAATTTGCCTGTTAGCAAAAGTAAATCCCCCAAAAAGCAAAAGCAATCACTAAAAGTTCCACCATTAGAAGATTGGACAATTGATTCGGGAAATGCTCTTTGTGCAATTGAAATAGCCAATTGTTTATTGGATGATGGACAAATCGAGATTGCACTACAAATTATTGATGAGGTTGGGCAAAAATTTTCAGATGAATCTCGTGTTTTAGCAGCTGAAACTGGAGGAGATTTATATCAACAGATGAAAATATATGATCGTTCTGTTGAGTTTTATACTTTCGCATTAAAGGTTCTAGAAACACTGAAAAAAACAGAATATGAATTAGGGAAAGGAGAACGAAAAATCTTTTCTGAAGAGCAAATGTTTTTAAAAAATCGAATAGAAGATAAACGTAGAAAAGCACAGAAATTTTTTGAGGCAGATCGTTATGGTCCAGATTGGGTCGCTTATCGTGATGCGCAAGAAATGGATTTTGCAGAAGATTTTTTAACTGCATATTGGCTTTATGGAAAAGTCATTGAAAAATATCCAGAATCTATATATGCAGAGGCTTCACGGTGTTATCGTATTGTACTTTTAACAAAATTTGCAGATATAGATAATTTTAAAAATTTTTCAGAAGTAATTAAAACCAAACAAGAAAAACTTCCAGAGCTTCGCCAAAAATTATTTTTCGCCCAAAAAAGCAAACGTGAAGAAGATATACAAAAATATCAAGCGGAAATTGAAAACATAACCTCTTTTCTTACTCTTGCTACAACATTACCAACAGGGATTAAGGCAATTGAACAAGCAGAAATCGAAGCGGAAAAGTTCATTGTAGCTGATGAAACAGGGCTTTATCGCGGGGAAGTTATGCTTGAAATTGGACTTTGTTACTTAACGGTCTTTTTTGAAATAGATGTTGGTGAAGAATGGTTAAATCGAACGCAAAATTGGTTGAAAAAAATCCAAGATACAACGGAAATGTTAAATACATTTCCAATTCCGACCTTATCCGCAGACATATCTAAACCACCGGAAAAAACATTCCATCGAGATATGTGGGGAAATTTGTTAGATATAGAACCGAAAGCTGGTGATTTAGTTAATCGCCAAACTTGCAAATGGTATATTAATCATTTGATGGCAAATACACAAGTTTTTCTTGGTTTTTTGGATTTTGTTCGAGATGATATTTCTTCCGCCATGGAACACTTTGAACTTATGAAGGTTTGTGATATTAAAATATCAGAATCTTTGCAAAAAAAAGAATCTAATATGTACGATCGTTTATCAGATTACTGCAAAAAAGGACATCTTCGTCGTGCAACAAAGGAAGATTTAAAATCATTTAAGGCTCGGCAACGATTTATTATTTTACTTGCAGATTTTTATGCAACAATCGAAGTTTTTGATAAAGCATGGAAAATAACTGAAAATTTCCTTAAAGGTAAGTACGGAAAGTACAACAAAAATCAAGAAGCATATCTTCGTTTTGCATGTGCATGGGCATTGTGGGCAGATTCTGTTGTTAGTAATCGAAACGAACATAGAAAATATGCACAAGAAATTCTGTGCAAGTTCCTAACAGATAAAAATCTACAAATACAACCAATCGCATCACGTGCGTTATTTTCTTGTGCTAATGTTTTTCGATATACAAATAATCCAGAGAATATGAGAAAAGCCATTTCTATTTTCCATTTTATAGAAAAAAACTATCCTAAATCAGAACAGTATGACCAAGCCATATATGCTCGATGCACAGAGTTATATTTTTTGGGTAATGAGGCAGAAAAGCTATTAGCAATTCATGATTTAGAAAAATTTTTGGAGAATAAGCCTAATGGACCTTACGCAGATGTTGTTAAACAACGCCTTGAAAAATGGAGAAATAAAAAATGAACATTCAATTTGTTACCAATTGTTTGATTCTGCTATTTTGTATAGCAATTCAAAATTTAACAGTACAAGTTTATGCAGATGATTTTGACTCTTATCTACGTAAAAATGTTAAGGCTGGTATGCATGAGTCTAAAGATGATGCAAAATCATTTGATACGCCAATAATACAAAATGCTACAAAAAAATATACTTATGAAGCAACGATTACATCAACACCTGAAATTATGGAATATGTTTCTGTAAGCCCTATTGATTGTGAGATGGAATGGAATGCGCCTCGAAAATTTGAAAATCATACAACCGTGTATTTCAATGGAGAAATATTACCAACTGAAAAAGCGACATACTATTCTTCATTTAATGGCATCATAAAAGCAAAGAACGGTGGGCAAGGTGAGGCGGACTTAACATGGGGATTTTATGGGAAATTACCTTCAGAGGAAGAAGATTTTATTATTCAGATAGAACCTGATGATAATTTTCAAGGTAGGAGTTTAAATAAATTTGGTGTTGGAGAAAAAGGAATTATTCGTATATGGACTACCAATACACCTTTAAAGGAAGTACGATTGGAATCTAATAATACAACATTACTTTCGGTATCTCCTTCGTTACAATTAAGAAATTATCACGATTATGATTTTTCTGTTGGTATGAACAGTGGTGTTGTTTATATGAAAATAATTGTATCCTTTGAAAATGATATACAAAAAGAAAAAACGATAAAATTTACGGTTTGCAGACCAAGCTCTATAGTTTATAAAATTATTGCCCAAAATTTAAATGAAAAACAACAACCATTTTCCAAAGATGTTTATGCAACATCTATGAATGTGGAAATGTACCTACAGCCTTCGGATGTTTCTTTTTCGAATTTGGGAATTTTTGAAGGAGAATGTTTTGCAGAAGCAACAGGATGTTTAAGCGATATTAATAATCTGAAGCATCAACAGTGGCCAGCTCCCTGTGAAGTGGAACAAGGTGATGTTAAAACAGGTTGTGCCCTTGCAGAAACTGATTATATATCTTCTCAAATATCAAAAAAAGAGTTTAATGAGTCACAAGAGAAAAAAGGAGAAATGCTGTGGAAAATACCGTGTTTTTACACAGATGCTAATAATATTTCCAGTGTGAGTTCGTATTTAGGTTACCACTTTCTTACATTGGATCATCATTATACAATTGAAGCAATAAAATTCAATTCCGAAGTATTATCCAAAATTACTAAAAATTCACATACATGCGAAAATATCCAGAAAATGGAAGATTAGGAGATATATTATGCGTTTCATTTTGATTATCATAACTCTGTTTTGCGCCGGTAACATCTGTTTTGCGGAATCTGTACCGAAAGTCGTTTTTTTCGGTGAAGAAGAAGAAGAAGGAAAGCGAATTATAAAATACTTGCAGAAATTGGAAGTTCTAGAACCATTTTTTGTGACACAAGATGAAGCCCAAAAGAGAGATTCTGGATTTATTTTGAAACAACTCACGGAAATTGAGACTGAAATTAAAGATGATTCCGTTCTTTATATTGAATTATTCGCAATGTGGGTCGCCAAATACATCTTGAACTCTAGACAGGTTCACTGTGACAATGAGCCTGAACTTTGGAAAAAGGCAAAACAGATTGTTAAAAAGGCATCGAACTGGAAAACAAAAACGCATTCCTCTATTCGTTGTCAGTTGGTTTTAATGCACGCATTATTATATTCAACACGGAATGAACCAGAGGAATTAGAAGTTTTAAGAAAAAATGGCCAAAAAAATGTTGAACGCTATTTAGGAAAACTTCAATTTTTATATGACGAGCAGAAAAAAATGGAAAATGTGTAAAAAAATACGAGTATAAAATCGGAAAGATTAAAATTGGAAAACGAAATCCGAATTTTCAAGAAAAATGAACGCTTTTTTATTCGTATCTCTAGGTTTTATTGGTCCGAATTATATATTAAAAATCCGGAAATCGAAAAAGAGCTTAAAATGATTAGAAAAAAATATCCTGTAATAGAAAAGATAAACGTTGAGAATTGTGAAAAACCGTGCTTGAAATAGATTTTCATTCCTTCTTCTAGTTTTTTCCGGGGGGATTGATTTTTTTTCGGAATGTGGTAAAATATGATAAAATGCGGTGGAGTGTGTTATGTTCACTGCGTTTATAAGAATCATCCATTTATACTGATTCCACTTGAAAATTCAGGAAAGGGCGGTCCTTTCGGTAGTCATTTCTGCAACGCAAAATGACGGGAAAGTGAAATTTTATAGTGCATCGGGTATAAATTTAACTTAAAACAGTGAGATTTTAGTATGTTCATTTCTCTTGACTGGCTTTCGGATTTTGTGGACTTGAGCGGTATTACGCCTGAAAAAATTGCGAATCGCCTCACGATGGGAACCGCGGAAGTGGAAGGTATCGAGACGATTCACCGTCGCGTGAAAGGTCTCTTTGCCGGGGAAGTCGTGCGGGCGGAAAAAGTCTCCGTCATGAAAGAAGATGGACATGAAAAAACGCTGACAGCGTGTACGGTTGATTGCGGGGAAAGAGGGACTTTCGAAACCGTCTGTGGCGCGCCGAATTGCGCGTTGGGTGTAAAAGCCGCTTTCGCTCCGGCTGGTGCGGTGGTTCTGGACGGCGTGGAAATTGTCGTCACGGAAGTTGCCGGACGGAAATCGGAAGGTATGCTGTGCTCGCCAAAAGAGCTGAATCTGTCGCACTGGCATGAGGGACTGTTCCTGTTGCCGGAATCGGTGAAGAATGGAACGCCGATGGAAGAGCTGATTCCTGAAGAGGATACGCTCATCGAGTTCGATAATAAGAGCCTCACGCACCGTCCGGACCTGTGGGGGCATTACGGTTTCGCACGGGAATTTGCCGCGTTATTCGGTCGGGAGCTGAAACCGTTGCCACAGTTGGATTTGACGCACTTCGACGCGCTGCCGAAATTGCCGATTCAGATTGATGATGAGGAAGCGTGTCCGTGTTACGGTGCGATCGCGATGAAAATGAAGAAGATACCGGTTTCCCCGCTGAAAATGCAGTACCGTCTGCACGCGCTGGGACAGCGGACTTTTGACCTGATGGTGGACGTGACGAATTACTGTATGTTCGAGCTGGGACAGCCGACGCACGCGTTTAACGGCGACCATGTGGAAACGATTCGCGTCGCGAAATTCGCGCAGATTCTGAAGGAAAAGAACACGTTCGCGGAAGATGGAACGTTCACGACGCTTGATAATCAGGCTCGGAAAATGCTCGCAGACGACCTGCTGATTACGAGTTTCGATGGTGAAACGATTACGCCGATTGCGTTGGCGGGCGTCATGGGCGGTCTGGAGAGTGAAATTACGGCAGATACGCAGAAAATCGTGTTGGAATGCGCGAATTTCCACGCGGCGACCATTCGACGGACGGCGGTTCGACTGGATTTACGTAGCGATGCGTCTCAGCGTTTCGAGAAAAGTCAGCCTCCGATGAACACGCGCGTGGCGGCAGGTCGTATTTTACAGTTGCTCACTGATTCCGGCGTTGATTTTAACGTGACGAGTGCCTATAATTACGCGGGCGACGAGATGACAGAATACCGTCCGCTGACGCTTGCGCCAGGAGTGTTGGACCGTCTGGCTGGGATTCAGTTGCCGAAAGAGCAGATTACGGGAATTCTGACGTCGCTCGGTTTCCGTGCGGAATTTGACGCGGATGAAGCGTTACAGGTGGAGATTCCGCCGTTCCGAAGCAAGAAAGACATTTCCATTCCGGAAGACATCGTGGAAGAAGTCTTGCGCGTGTTTGGGTATGACATGATTCCGCCGGTCATGCCGAGAGTGGAAATCAGCCCGTTGCGGGTAGCTCCAGAAGTTCGGCTGGAGCATAAAGCGCGTCATCTGCTGACGTTGGCGCATAATTTCATCGAATTGCACAATTATAGCTGGTTCGATGATAACTGGAACCGCGTGATTGGTTTCGAGCCGGCAAATCCGATTGAATTCGCGAATCCGACGACGTCATATAACCGATTTTTGCGGACGTCGCTCATGCCGAATCTGTTACGGTTGGTGGGCAAAAATCGTGGTTTCCGTGACCAGTTCCGGTTCATGGAATTCGGACATGTTTATTCATTGTTGGATAAGCCGGAGTGTGAAGACCTGAATGCGGACCGGACGTTGCCGAAGGGGATTTCGACGCGGACGAAAATGCCGATGGGTCGGTGTTCGGAGAGAACGCATCTGGCGGGAATCAGTTATGCGACGGCAGCTTACGGGACGCTGGAAGACCATTATCGGAATGTGAAAGGCGCACTGGAAGACCTCGGAAAACTGCTGGGGACGGAGTTCACGTTCATTGCGGGAGCACCGAAAAATGCGGTCGTGTCGGGTTCCGCTGCGCCGTGGAAACAGGACGGTTACTGGGTCGAAATTTATCAGGGTGACGCGAAAAACGGTCAGAAAGTCGGTTCTCTGGGTGTTCTGGACGGAAAATTCCTGAACACGGTCGTGTCGGAAGGCGGACAGGTTGTGTGGTTCGAGCTGGAATACTACAAGCTGGAAACGCCGTTGTTCCCAACGATGAAATTCCGTGGAATGCCGGTTTATCAGGGATCGTGGCAGGATTTCTCGCTGGTGTGGGACATCGACAAGGGTTATGCCGCGCTGGATGCGAAACTGGCAGAATTTACGCACCCGTTGCTGAAAGGACGCGATTTCGTGTACTTCTATAAGGGTAAGGGACTGGAAAAGACGCAGGGAAGTTACACCTGGCGCCTGTGGCTCGGCTCTGATGAACGGACGCTCAGCGGTGAGGATATCGACGACTTCCGTACGCGATGGCTGGCGTTCTTGGAGAAAGAAAGAATCGCAATTCGCGGTTAAAAGGATTTATTCCCGACACATCATAAAAGTCCACTTTTCGCTAGTCATTTCGCGTTGTTGAAATGACTAGTGAAAAAACTGTCTTTCGGGAATTTTAAAGTACGATTGGTATAAAACGGGTCCGAACGAGAAAACCATTTTCCGATTCAGACCCCGAAACAGGTTGAATATTTTTTCTGAGAGAAAATCTATATCATAAACGTTTTGGCCCTCCATTTCTTATTAAAATTGCGCGACAGAATTCCATTAAATCTTGTCTATTTTTCTAAATCAAAAATTTGAGAAGACTAATTTTTTGCGCGCATGTGTCCCAGTCATCATGCTGATCTATGATGAATTCTGCCATACGTCGGGCTTCACGAAAACGGTTCATAAGAGTAAGTGAAGGTTCTAATTTACCATAAACACGCCAACTTCCCTGATGGGTTAATCGGGAACGGACGGAGACGAAACCGATGACATCTTTTAAAGGATAGCCTAAAAACAGACCGATTTCATGTGGAAAATCGACTTCTGAAAACCGTTCTTGAAGATGTAAGAGAAAAGAGTCAAGCGTGACGCAATGTGAATAACCATTCCGATAAAGATACTGTCGAATCGCAAGGTTTTCTAGAACATTCTTGAGCATTTCCATATCGTAAAAAAGGACAAGAGAGTCACATTCACGGTTTCTTAAAACACGATATGAAAGACCGAGTTTCTGGAGGAGTATATCCTGATGAACGCAGATTCCGGTAGGTGTATGTGCATGAAATTTCGCACTGTAACAGCGGTTCAGAGTGAACACTTCTCCCGGCTTAATTCGTCCGCGAACCAGGGCGGTCTGAAGGAGCAGAAAACGCATTAATTCCCGCTGACGCTCGAGGCAACCAATGTGAATTAAGTGTTTCATTTTAGCCTCAACTAAAACTTGAATTAAAAAAAATGAAAGTTCCTGAATAAGTTGTATTATAGCATAAAACTCCTTCCTGTCAAGTTAGACTATTCTAATTTTTTAATATTTTAAGAAAAATTTTTGGAGTTAGAGATTTTTGTCTTAAAATTAGAGGTCATTCTGTAAAATTTCTGAAAAAAAGTTTCCCTCCCGCCTTGCAAAAAATAGCTGAATCGTGTAAAATATGGGAAATTCACTGACTATTTTCCAATTCAAGAAGGATAATTATATGGGATTTCAAGATCGGGATTATTATCGGGATCCATATTCTCCACCGACTTATCGTAAGGAACGCTCGGCCATTTTTTATATTATCATGTTGAACGTGATTATCTGGATTCTGGATGCCATCACGGACCGTCAGTTTTCGGCGGCATTATGTCTACGAGCGGCAGATGTCATTGAGCCACTGAACTGGTATCGTTTTTTAACGCACGGTTTCTGTCATGCGACGGACCCGATGCACATTATCGGAAACATGTTCGGCCTGTTTTTCCTCGGTCGTGCGGTCGAGGCACGGTACGGACGGCGAGAATTTACATTCTTTTACCTCGTTGCGATTATCATCGGCGGGTTTTACTGGGCCGGTGGGAATTATTACTCGGTTGTGGCGAATCAAGACTCCATGACTGCTATGGAAAAAGCATACGCGCTGTATACGCCGTGCGTCGGAGCGAGTGGCGGTGTAACGGCAGTGATTATCCTCTTCGCGCTAAATTTCCCGAAGGTAACGGTACTAATATGGGGGTTGTTGCCGATGCCGGCGTTTGCGCTGGGAATTCTGATTGTTGTAATGGACCTGATGGGGTCACAGAATCAAAATACGAATATCGCACATAGTGTTCACCTTGCCGGCGCAGGTTTTGCGTTGCTGTATTACGTGTCGAGATTCCGATTTACGTCGATTTTCGGTCACGGTCGGCCGAAAGTTCAGGCGTGGGATGGAAATTATGACGAGCCTCTGAACCGCAGTAGAAACGGTTACGGAAGTAACGGTTATGGGAACTCAGCCTACAGTAATTATGACCAGAATCGGGATTATGAGGATGATTACGAGGATGATTCGTATGGCTACGCGCCCCCGTCTTCATCAGCAGAAGAACTGCGACGTGAGGAAGAAATGCGTCAGTTACAGAAGGAAGTGGATGCGTTACTGCGAAAGATTTCTATGTCGGGAATGCAGAGTTTAACGCCATCTGAGTTGGCGCGACTCCGAGAAGCGAGCCAGAAATTCAGGGAACGGCGTTAAATATGTGACCTAATTGAGGTACATTATGAATTTTGCAGAATTATTAAAAGACACTCCGTGTGCGTGTGGGAAAACCCATTCATGTGCGATTAAACATGTTTCGGTCGGAAGTGGTATTCTGGAGGAAATTCCGTCGGTCATCGCGCCGTTTTCGCGTGTGTTGCTGGTGGCGGATAAAAATACCTACCGCGTGTGTGGCGCAAGCGTGAAGGAGAAAATCGAGGAAAAAAGTCCGGGAAAAATCGAAAATTCACTCATCTACACCGATGATTTAGTGATTCCTAATGAAGACGCCATCGCGAAAATGCAAGCGTTTCTCACTCCGGAAACGGATCTGATTCTCGGTGTCGGTTCCGGAGTGATTCAGGATTTATGTAAATATGTGAGCTTTTTTGCTAGTATTCCATACGGAATTGTCGCGACGGCACCGTCGATGGATGGTTATGCGTCGGTCGGAGCCGCGATGATTACGCAAAATATGAAAGTCACGTATTCCGCACATGTTCCGTATGCGATTTTCGGGGATGTAGATGTTCTTCGCGACGCGCCGATGGAGATGATTCAGGCGGGTTATGGCGATATTTTGGGGAAATTTTCCTGTCTGAACGACTGGAAACTCAGCCACGTGGTAAATGACGAGTTTTTCTGCACATCGATTTACGATTTCACATATGAAATGCTGATGAAGACGAAAGACATCGGTCCTGCGCTCCTTCACCGAGAGACGGACGCGATTCAGACGTTGACGGAAGCACTCATCGGTGTGGGAATTGCGATGGCGTATTCCGGCAACTCACGTCCCGCGTCGGGAAGTGAACACACATTGTCGCACTTTTTCGAAATCGTCGGCATTTTACGGGATGAACCATATTTTCCACATGGGACGGACGTAGCATTTTCGATGATTTATACCCAGCGGATGCGAGAAGAATTGCTAAAAATGGAGAAACCGACCGCGAAACCGTTCGTGCGCGAGGCGTGGGAAAGCGACATTCGCCGGATTTACGGACGTGCAGCAGAGGGCGTGATTGCGCTTCAGGATAAAACCGGGCATTATGAGAAAGATTACGCTTCCATTTATGTGGAAAAATGGGAAGAAATCCGAAATGTGTTGCGTGAGGTTCCGTCTTCGGAGGTGTTACTGGAATACTTGCGGTCGGTCGGGCTGAATATCGACGATTGCGAGCGTCTTTACGGAACGGAAAAATTGAAAGAGGCGTTTTTCTACGCGAAAGACCTAAAGGACCGATATACGGTGTTGTGGATGTATTATTGGTTGGCAAGATAAAGCCAAGAAGAAAAAAAAGACACAAGAAGCAAGCAATCGAAGATTGCGATTAAAAGTTTTTTGAAAATTTTTAATTCCGACGCGACCTAGAATCTGGATTCACTGTCGTTACGCGTTGCGAAACGACTTGCGGAATGACCGCCCGATGCGATTCGGTAATTTAACCGTTTTCAGGTCTGGGGAGAAAACAATTTTCAAAATGTTTTCTCTCCCACGGGTGTAACGACATTCCGAGTAGCAAGTTCCTCCCGACAGGGTGGATATTTGCGTAAAGTGTTTAAAAACAGAACCTATAAACATTCGTGAGGAGGGAAACATTTTTGCAAAATTGTTTCCCCCTCACACTCCCCCCTTCAAAAAACTTTTAATATTTACATTTTGATATTCATATTTTCTGTCGACCCGCCTGAATGGAGAAATAAAAATGGAAGAATGGACGCCTGAAGTACAAAAACGTTTCCGTTGGTGGCAGTACCGAATTATTCTCGGTACGATGCTCGGTTACGCACTATTTTATTTTGTGCGGAAGAATTTTTCGATGGCGATGCCTGCGATGGAGGCGGAGCTGGGGATTTCTAAAGCGAGTTTAGGTCTCTTTTTAACGCTGAACGGGCTAATTTATGGCTTCTCGCGGTTCCTGAACGGACTGTTCGCAGACCGGATGAACGGACGGTTTTATCTCGCTATCGGTCTGGCGTTGAGCGCGGTCGCGAACTTCGCGTTCGGGTTCGGTCCGTTAATCTGCTCCTTCCTTACTGACGCGGTTTCCGGCGAGAGTTACATGGCGACGCTCACACTCTTTTTCGGGCTGACCCTAATTATTAACTCTCTGTTGCAGGGGAGCGGATTTCCGCCAATTGCGCGACTGCTGACGCACTGGATTCCGCCGAATGAGTTGGCGACGAAAATGTCCGTCTGGAACACATCGCACTCGATTGGCGCCAGCATAGTCGTGATTCTCTGTGGCTACATTCTCTCGGCTGGTGGTGACACGAATTTCGCCACGCTCCGCGTTTCAGCACCCATCGACGGCGTGGTTCAGGCGGAAATTTACGACGGAAGTAGAAACGCCAGCGACGCGGACAGCGCGTGGAAGCCGATTCTGCCGGACGAAAATGGTATCATGCGCGTGAAGGATTTTGAGCTAACCACTTCGGACTGTGGCATTTTCCTGAAGAATTTCCCACCGAAAGATGAGCGTTATACCGCACGTCTGACGTTCGAGAAACCTATCGAATTGGCGATTCCCACTTCTGACGCCGCCACGAGAAATGCGGGAACAGAGAAGAACGTCGTTCAGAATACGGACCAGAACCCCGACACACCGAAATCGGGAAAAAAACTCACTCGTACCATTCTCCCACGTAGCGACCTAGAAGGGACGAAATTCGACTGGAGTAACGAAATTGCGGAATCTGACCGCGCACTAATTCCGACCTACACAGTGAATATTATCCGTAGTACGGGACTGTGGCGGTACTGTTTCTGGATTCCGGCTGGTTTGGCGTTTCTCGGCGCACTGAGTCTCTGCTGGATTCTGCGTGACACGCCGTCCACGATTGGTCTGCCTGAAATTCCCGGTACGGAAGTAGTTGTGCATAAGAAAGGTATGGAACCGGGTTCTGAAACCGATTTGGCAGAGAAAGCCGATTATAAACAGCTCGTGTGGGAGCGTGTTTTCGGAAATCCATTTATCTGGACGCTGAGTATCGCGAATTTCTTCGTGTATACCGTCCGTCTCGGCGTGTTGGACTGGGGACCGACGATGCTAAAGGAATCGAAGCATCTCTCGCTGGAACACGCAGGCTGGATGGTTGCGATGTTCGAAATTTGTGGCATTATCGGTATGCTCGTAGCTGGGTGGGCGACAGACCGATTATTGCGCGGATACTCACAGCGTACGTGTGTTTTCTGCATGTTGGGGACTGCGTTATTCATGTTCCTGTTCTGGAGTTTACCACCGGAAGCACCAATGTGGCTGATGTTCGTGTGTCTCGGATTTACGGGATTTTTCATCTACGGACCGCAGGCACTTATTGGAATTGCCGTGGCGAATCACGCAACGAAAAAATGCGCAGCGACTGCGAACGGCGTGACAGGAATTTTCGGTTACCTGAGCGGAATCCTCTCCGGCGTCGGAATGGGCTGGGTCGTTCAGCATTTCGGCTGGGACATCGCGTACATCTGCATGATTGGAATTGCTGGCGTGTGTGTCGCGGTATTTATGCTGGTGTGGAATTCCAGCGCGAATGGGTATTCGACGGAAAAATAAAAGAAACACACACAAGAAACAGAAAAACAAGAGACAAGAAAAGCAAGCAATCGAAGATTGCGATTAAAAGTTTTTTTGGGAGAGGGTCTGGGAGAGACCTATTTTGCAAAAAAGGTCTCTCCCACGGGTATCGAAGCGAGATGGGTAGCAAGTTCCTCCCGAAGGGTGGAGTCTTGCGTAAAGTGTTTAGTCTTACATCCACTGCGGACTGAAGTCCGCAGTTAGTAAAACGAAGTCCCTTCGGGACTGTCGCGTAAGTGCGATTTATGAAAACGTTTTAAGGCAATTCCACCCCAACCCCTCTGGCACTCCGTGCCACCTCCCCTAATAGGGGAGGCTTTAACTGGTTTTCAGGCATATAGGAAGGACTTTTTATGAATCCATGTTTTTTTCATTCCCCAGACAGTGCGTGTCTCTCGCCGTTCGGTGAGGAGGAACTTCTGGCACGATTACGGAAAATCCGCCATGTCGCGCTCGATATGGACGGTACGATTTATCTCGGCTCGTCGATTTTTCCCTTCACGCTCGAATTTCTGGACCGACTGAAACGACTGGGAATCAGTTACTCATTCCTGACCAATAATCCGTCGCGGTCGATGGATGATTATCTTGCGAAACTCGCGAAAATTGGTATCCCGGCTACGCGCGACGAAATGCACACGACGGCTGTCGCAATGGTCGATTTTCTGACTTCACAGCATCCGGAATATAAGCGACTTTTTTTGATGGGCACACCAAGTATGGTCGCTCAGTTCGAGCAGGCAGGCTTCGAGCGGACTGCAATGGATACGGATGATGAGCCGGATGCAGTGGTCGTGGCATTCGACTTGACGCTGACGTATGAGAAACTCTGTGCGGCTGCGTGGTGGATTGCGCAAGGGAAACCGTTTTTCGCAACGAATCCGGACCAGACGTGTCCGACGGATAAGAAGACGATTCTCGTGGACTGCGGATCTATCTGTGCGTGTCTGACCTCCGCGACTGGGCGAAAACCGGACCGTATGCTGGGAAAACCGGATCCGGAAATGTTGTACGGCCTGATGGAGAAGCGGAATTTGAAGCCGGATGAAGTCGCGATGGTTGGCGACAGGCTTTACACGGACGTTGAGACAGCTCATAATGCGGGAGCGTTCGGCGTGTTGGTTCTGACGGGTGAAACGACGCTTGAAACTGCCTATGCCGCGCCAAAATCGCCACATCTGACGGTTCAGAATATCGAGAAATTAGGAGAATTACTGGAAGAGAGCAAGAAGTAAAAAGAGAAAGAAGAAAAATAAAAAGAAAAGCAAGCGACGTAGTCACGATCAAGAGTTTTTTGAAAGAGGGGTCTGGGGAGAAAACAATTTTGCAAAAATGTTTTCTC
>JAUNAI010000200.1 GCA_030527705.1 Planctomycetia bacterium
CTGCGTCCGGCTGAAGCGTTCTCTCATCACCGAGGGTGTAAAAATCTCGTTCGTCTATCATGTGATTCCTGAAATAAATTATCGCTAACGATTTACCGCTTAAACGGATTCCGTAATGTCCCGATTTTCGCGATTTCCACCTCGCAGACGTCACCATCTTTCAAGAAAATCTGCGGATTTCGGCCCATTCCAACTCCCGGCGGCGTACCCGTGAAAATGAGGTCACCCGGCACGAGCGTACAGACCTGTGAAATCCACTCGATGAGCGTCGGAATGCTGAAAATGAACTGATTCGTGTTGGAATGTTGCATCACCTGACCGTTCAGACGCATTTCGATTTCCAGCGTGTGCGGGTCGGGGATTTCATCCGGCGTGACAATCCACGGACCGATCGGCGCAAAACCGTCAAAAGTCTTTCCGATGAACCACTGACGAGCCGGCGGACGCATCTGCCAGTCGCGCGCCGACACGTCATTTCCGCAACAGTAACCCGCCACATAATCCAGAGCCTCCGTAGCAGGAATATTCCGCCCTGCCCGACCAATCACGACGACCAACTCCGCCTCATAATCAATTTTATCCGAGACGGCAGGAATCTGGATAATATCGCCATTTTTCGCCAACGCCGTCGGAAATTTATTAAAAATCACCGGCGCGTCGGGAATTGAATCTCCCGTCTCTGCCGCATGGTCCGCGTAGTTCAGCCCTACACACGCAATTTTCTGCGGCATCGGAATCGGTGGGAGCAACACAGCCTCCTCCATCGACACGATACATGGCGGACGGCGAGAAGAAAGCGTGTCCGACACAAATTTCTTCGTATTTTCCAGCCAATTTTCCTGCTGAAATAGATCCTGAATCGGCAAATCGAGCATGACGAGCGACTTTTCGTCTTCTGTAATCACCGCAGCGCGCGGACCTTGCTGTGTGAGGCATGAGGTTAGTTTCATAATTTTTTTCTCCGATAAAACAAGAAAAAAGAATTACTTTAAATATAAAGAGTTTACGTTCTTGGAAGAAACCACTTTTACAAAATAGGTTTCTCCCAAACCTGAAAATGGGTAAATTGCCGAATCATATCGAGCAGTCCTCCCACAAATCGTTTCACAACGCGTAACGATGGCGCAGCAAAATTTCAGGTCATGTCGGGATTAAAAAATTCCCAAAAATCTTTTAATCGCCTTCCACGAACGCTTGCATTTTTGTGTTTTCCATACTTTCTTTTTTTCTTTTTTTCTTTTCTAATTACTATTCTCTTTATTTCTCCATCTTTTATTATCCCACTTCGGCTTCTCTTCCTTAGGTGGTTCCACTTTTCGAATCAGCGTCTCTACATTCTGTGCGCCAATCAGATTTTTCACCATCGAAATTAGCTCCGGTGTCGTTTTCATCGTGAAATCACATTGCATTACAACGCAATTATCGTCCGTAAAAATCTCCAGCTCCAATTTTTCCTGACCCGGCGAAGAACGAAGAATCTCCTTCAGCGTCCTGAGTATCCGCTCATCATGCTCTTTCGAGTAAATCCGTAAACGGAGACCGTCATTATAATCACGCGCAAGACTCTCGATCGTGATGACCTTATTAATCATAAAGCAGACGGAACTGACTCCACCACCGCTACCGCCAGAATCTCCGGAATCGTCACTGGAATCATCATCGTCCATCGTGTCCAGTTCATCATCGTCATCGTCGTCGTCCTCCTCGATTTCATCCGAAACAGGTTTCTGAGGTTTTTTCCCCTCTCGTAACTCACGTTCCTCACGCTCTTTACGCTCTTTCTCACGTTTCGCAGCTTCTTCCGCCGCACGTGCTTCTTCAAGCTGTTTCTTGTTGTCGATGGTTCCCGTACATAATACGACCGCCTCCGGCTGGAGACTCTCACTACAATTCACATAAACTCGCGGCCAGACAACACTCGGAATACTTCCTTCTTCATCTTCCAGCTCGAAACGTGCATAAAGCTCATTTTTCGTTTTCGTCGCTTTCTTTTCCAGCTGACCGATAATGCCGCCGAGAACGATTCTCGCGTTATGTGGAAGTTGTTTAGCAGTCGCTGAATTGTGCGTGCAGTGATACTGAAGCAGGTGACGGAACTCCGCCAGTGGGTGACCGGAGCGGTAGAAACCAAGAACTTTCTTCTCGCGCATAAGTTTCTCTTTTTCCGGCCATTCCGGGATATTCGGTAATTCGACGGTTTCTGATTCCTGCTTTCCCTCATCGGCTGGTGAGGCGAACATGTCGAAAATGGACATCTGACCACGTTCTTTATCCGCAACGGTCGATTCACCAGCCTGCATCGC
Organism: Planctomycetia bacterium; assembly: GCA_030527705.1. Lineage (GTDB taxonomy): Bacteria > Planctomycetota > Planctomycetia > Pirellulales > Thermoguttaceae > RGIG3701. The sequence goes on from JAUNAI010000200.1 coordinate 2,304, forward strand.
CTGATCAAGTACCGCCTCAAGCTGGGAACGGTACGCGCCGAAACAGTCGAAACACCCCGCCTCGAGAAGTGCTAGAAGTGTGGCACGCGGAATCCTCGCCGGTGCAACTCGCTCACAGAAGTCAAAAAGGTCTTTATACGGACCGTTCGCGACTCGCTCCTGACGAATTGCGTTGGCGAAAGTCTCATTTACACCACTGATGGCGTTCATGGCAAAATAGATTTTTCCGTTTTCGATTCGGTAATTCGCTGCCGACGTATTCACGCACGGAAGAACAACTTCCACGCCCATACGCTGACAGTCCTCAATGTGTTCAACGGTTTTATCTTTCTTCCGGAAGTTACGCTGGTCGATGTCTCCCGTAAGAAGCGCAGCCATGAATTCTACCGGAAAATGACATTTTAGATAGGCAGTGATGTACGCAATTTTTGCATACGCCGTGGAGTGACTTTTATTGAAACCGTAACCAGCGAACTGGATAATCAGATCGAAAAGGTGTTCCGCGTCCTTATCCGTAAGGTCATTTTCTTTACATCCCTCGATAAACTGCGACTTGTAGTGCGCGATTTTCTCCAGTTTCTTCTTGGAAATCGCTTTAATGCACTTATAAGAGTCCGCTAGCTCGATTTTTCCCAGTCGGTTCAGAATCCGCATGACCTGTTCCTGGTAAACCATGACGCCATGCGTTTCCGTAAGCACCTCGCGTAAGACAGGGTGAATGTATTCCGCAGTTCTCCTACCATGTTTTACGTCAATATACTGATCGACCATACCGCCGCCGAGCGGTCCAGGACGGTAAAGTGCCAGAATAGCGATAATGTCGCGGAAGTTGTCGGGACGCAGTTTCTGCAACAGATTCCTGATTCCCTCACCTTCCAGCTGGAACACGCCTTTCGTCTCGCCACGACAGAGTAAATCATACGTCGGCTGGTTATCGTGTGGGAAACGATATGGATTAATCACTTTCCCCGTCGTTTCCTTAATAAAATTCATCGTCTGGGACAGAATCGACAGGTTCCGCAGTCCGAGAAAGTCCATTTTCAGCAGTCCGGACGCTTCCACTTCCGCCCCTTCCCACTGGGTGACCATTCCGACTTTATTCTTAATAACGTGCATCGGAACGAAATTCACGACTGGCTGTGGCGTAATCAGCACCCCACACGCGTGCGTTCCCGGCTGGCGTGCGAGACCTTCACACCCTTTCGCCAAGTCGATAATCTCCGCGTATTCCCGGTTATTATCATAAATTTCCTGTAACTCAGGATTCTCTTTCATCGACTTGTCGATTGTGATTTTCGGCTTCTTCGGCACTTTCGACGTAATCTCCTCAACGCTGGAAATCGGGAATCCCAACACACGCCCAACGTCCTTAATCGCCGCTTTTGCCGCCATCGTGCCAAACGTCCCAATCTGTGCAACGTGGTCCGCTCCATAAGTATCCCGGACGTACTGCAACACTTCCTCACGCCGTGCCTGCTCGAAGTCGATATCAATATCCGGCGCCTCTTTTCGATTCACGTCCAGAAAACGCTCGAAAAGTAAGTCGTATTCCAGTGGACATACCTGACTTAACCCCAGCCCGAAGCAGACGAGTGACCCGACGCCGGAACCACGGGCAGTACATGAAATCCCCCGCTCATGCGCTGCACGGACGAAATCCCACACCACAAGAAAATAGTTCGGGAACCCCTGACGCTTAATCACGCTTAACTCGGTATCCAGTCGATTTAAGACTTCTTCCGTAAATTCCCCACCGATTTTCCCATCTACCCACCGTTTCGGCGTCTCGGCATATCGGTCGCGGAGTCCTTCCAGAGCGACTTCCCGCAGATAATCCATTTCGTCCTTATTATCCGGTGGCGTGAAAACCGGGAAGAAACGCTTTCCAAGTTCCAGTTCCACATTACACCGATCCGCGATTTCCTGAGACCGCGCGACCGCCTCCGCCTGCCCCGGAAATGCGTCATACATATCCTGCTGGGACCGGAAGAAAAACTGGTCTGTATCCATCCGCATACGGTCCGTGTCCGCACGTTTTTTCCCTGTATTAATACAGAGCAGAATATCCTGAATCGGCGAATCTTTTTTCTCGACATAATGTACGTCACTGGTCGCCACGAGCGGAATCCCCGTCTTTTCCGCCATTTCGATCATGTGTCGTGCCGCCTGTTGCTGTAATTCGATTCCGTTATTCTGAATTTCCAGATAAAATCGGTCACCGAATTCCTTCTTATACCACTCCGCGACTTCATACGCCGCCTTCCAGTTTGGCTCGTTTCCGTTAATCAGATGCTGGTTAATCTCCCCACCGAGGCACCCACTGAGAATAATGAGTCCCTCCCCATACTGATGAAGTAACTCGCGGTCGATTCGCGGTTTCCGATACATACCTTCCGTATACGCCTGTGTCGCCATTTTCAGCAGGTTCTTGAACCCGGTCAGATTCTGTGCCAAAACGGTCAGATGATACGCGGAATTTGCGCGAGCCGGATACGTCCGATTAAACCGACTGTCAGGCGACAGATACGCCTCATACCCCAGAATCGGCTTAATCCCTGCATCCATCGCACGCTGATAGAATTTCAGAATCCCGAACATGTTTCCGTGGTCGGTGAGCGCGAGCGCGTTCATTTTATACTCGACCGCCTTATTGACCAGCCGTTTCAGCGACCCGGCTCCGTCCAGAAGACTGTACTCACTGTGACAGTGTAAATGCACGAACGGCGGTGGCGCAACTTCCTCCACCTGCGTCTCCGCTTCCAGAATTTCCATATTTTCTGTATTTTCCGCCATAAATGTCCTCGTTAATATTCATTGCTAACCTAGATATTTCATACGTCCGTGAAAGAGACATATATCATAGCCGATGGGTGCCGTTCTCCGACCGCGTAGCGGTCAAATGTATATAGCCGGGGTTTTTTACCCCCGGAATACGGGAAACCCCTTAAAAACGCCAACCGCGTAGCGGTTGAATCATTCGACCGCTACGCGGTCGGCGTGGGTGGGGGAAAACGTTTAACCGTGGGTTTACACCCACGGCTATTACATAACGCTCCTACGGAACTTGGCTTTTACTGGAATAACTCACTTATCTCCATCGGTTCATGCACAATCACGCGTGCACCGTTTTCTCGTAATTCTTCTTCCGGACGGAATCCCCAGGTGACGCCGACGGAGTAAAATCCCGCGTTTTTCGCCGTCTGCATATCCGTACTCGTGTCGCCAACGTACAAAATTTCGTCCGACAAGAACCCCCACGCATCCCGAATAAAAATCCCTCCCGTCGGGTCCGGTTTTTTCGGAATCACGCCATCTTTCTGCCCGACCACTGCGTCGAAAGTCCAGTTCCCCAGCAGTAACTCAACACATCGTTCCGTGCACTGCGCCGGTTTATTGGAAAAGACCGCCTTCTTCAGTCCGCAACGGTCAATCGTGTCGAGAAGCTCCGGAATTCCCGGATACGGACGCGTTTTATTCGCCCAGTTCTCCGCATAAATTTCCGAGTACCGACGCAGACATTCCGCCATGACCGCCTCGTCTTCCACTGCTTCCGTCGGCAAAATCCGATCCATGAGCGTTTTTACGCCGTCCCCGACGAAATACTGGTAATTCTCGACCGGGTGTGTTGGAAAGTTGAGTGATGCAAGTGCTGAATTCGCTGAATCCGCGATGTCTGCGAGCGAGTCGATAAGCGTTCCGTCCAGATCGAAAATGATTCCACGAAATTTTTTCATCATACGTTTTCCTACCAAAAAATGAGCGAGTAAATCAAATTCTCAACCATTTTACCACGAACTTTCCCCCATGTCAAGGGTTCCGAGAAAGTTCTTTCCCTGAAGCACTACAAAATTCCATTTTTCCATCATTTCGTGTTGTAGAAACGACTCCGAAAAACCTTCTTTCCCTAAAAATTTTTACCTGGAATCTATATTTTATTACCCCTCCTTGTCGGAAATGGGGAATTTTGTTAAAATTAGGAAAACGTAGATATTTCCTACCCCAAATTTCCTCAATTCCATATAAAAAGGATAAAATCATGAAAAAATATCTTTCCATCTTACCGATTTTGGCTGTTTTACTCGTTCTGGTGTGCGCATGTTTCGTGAAACCGGCACAGGCACAGAATGTGGTGTCAGAAAAGAAAACTGTGAAAATTCTCACCATCGGGAACAGTTTCACGCAGTCGTTACGCCGTTATTTCCCGGTCGTGGTCGAGTCAGCTAACTGTCGACTGATTTTCGCTCAACTCGACTTGGGTGGATGCTCGTTAGAGCGTCACTGGACGAATATCTCGCGCGAAATCGCGGACCCGAACACGCCGGTGGCATTCGGTCATACGTACCTGAGCAAGATTCAGAGCCAGGAATGGGACTATATTTCCATTCAGCAGGTAAGCCATAACAGCTGGAAATATGAGACTTTTCAGCCATACGCGGATAATTTAATCGCGTTTCTAAAAGAAAAATGTCCGTCCGCAGAAATTGTCATTCAGCAGACGTGGGCGTATCATCCGGCAGAAAAACGGCTGGTTTCATGGAAATTTTCCCAGCGCGAAATGTATGAGAAACTGACGAAATCGTATAACATACTCGCGGAGAAACACAATCTGCGTGTAATTCCGACCGGCGATGCCGTCCAGCTAGCGCGTGAGACCCAGCCCGGTGGGTATGACCCGGAAAATAAAGACCGTATTTTCACGGGTGACGGATTCCATCTGAATGCGCGTGGTCAGTATCTTCAAGCGTGTGTCTGGTTCGGAATGCTGTTCAACGAGCCGGTTTCTAGCGTCACACACCAGCCGAAAGAACTGACAGTGGAAGATGCCACTTTTCTGCGTG
>JAUNAI010000201.1:0-2735 GCA_030527705.1 Planctomycetia bacterium
AGTATTTATACAAGATTAATAGGGAGTATTTAAATAAGATTAAGTGGAATATCCAATTTAACCAAAAATCTCCCGCAGATTTCATAAAAAGAGTGTGGAAACCCAAGAAATAAAACATCTCACAGATTTACACAGATATTTTTAAAACTGACTCAAAAAAAGTTCTCAACTCATTATTTTGAGCCGACCGACGTTTTTAGAGTGTGAACTTTTATAAAAATTCCTTCTGTGAAAGTCTGTAGAATCGGTAAAGTCTGTGGGAAATTAAAAAACACTGGGGTTAATCTCCCACAGACAACTTCATTTTTAATTTTATAAAATTTAGAGGTTTTTAGTATAGAGTCAGTTATATGTGTAATACTCACTAATAAATTCCTCCCCCCTCTTTCTTTTAAGTCCATTCTGATGTATAATAAGGAAATAGTCTAAAAACCCTAAATTTCCCACCAAAATAAAGGAGCGTAGTCATGAAAATCAGACGGACAAGTCTATTTTTCCTATTTTTGGCCATTTTAACAATTTCAGTAGTTTCAGAACGGCTTTCAGTACCGCTTTCCGCAGCAGATTGGGGCGCAAAATCATCTCCAGCGGTCGTGAATCCGGTGGTAAAGTCCGAGTTTCAGGAAATTCTGACACTTGCAGGCGAGTGGGATTTTAAGATGGGAAGTGTGCCGAATCGCATCCGCGTCGGTGATGGTATCTGGGGAAATACCGGTTGGGACATGAGTGGTGCGCGGAAAATTCAGGTGCCGGGACTGTGGGAGACGCAGGGGGTCGGCGAGCCAGGACCGGGACGGACTTGGGACTGTATCTGGGACTGTGGACAGTGGATTCTTCGGCATCAGTACATCGGAAATGCCTGTTATCAGCGTGAAATCGAGATCCCAGCGACGTGGGAAAATAAACGCGTTTTCCTGAAAGTTGGTGGTCTACGTACTGAAGCATTTTTCTGGGTGAACGGCCAGCGGGCCGCGTATGTAAATAATTACTGCGCCACGGAAAAATTCGAGATTACGCCATTTCTGAAAGTCGGCGAGAAGAATACGTTCAGCATTTTCATGCGGAACGACACGCCGTCGCGAAAGGGACTTCTTTCCGTAAATCACCATTTTGGTGGTTTTTATCGTGATTTAGAGCTGGAAGCCGTCCCAGAAACATTTATTGATGACGTCTGGGTCGCGAGCGATTTTCAGAATTTAAGCGCGGTAGTAAATATCCAACTTGCGGGAGCTATGGAGAATACGGATGTCGCGAAAAATACGAAAAAAACCGTGAAAATCGAGATTCAGACTCGTGACGGAAAAACGGTCGTACAGCGTCTTCTGGAAAAAGAAGTTTCCGGGATTACCACGTTTAAAACCATAATTCCGATTCCAAATTGTCAGGTCTGGAGTCCGGAAAATCCGTTTCTGTATCACGCGGTCGTTACGCTTCTGGACGAGAACGGAAAGCCGACGCACGGGTGGTGCGAGCGTTTCGGAATCCGCGAGTTGAAAGTGGTCGGGAAACAGTTTTATCTGAATGGGAAACCGTACTTTCTGCGTGGGGCGGGCGACCATAATTATGACTCGATTTCGATTATGGAACCTGCGTGTCGGGAACGGTTTCTGGAACATATGAAAACGTATAAAGCGGCGGGATTTAACGCTACGCGCCATCATACGCACTGTCCGTTACCGGAATATTTTGAAGCGGCGGACGAGATGGGACTTCTGTTGCAGCCGGAGTTACCGTATTATCATGACGTGCCGACAGAAGGATTCTTGTTTGACCCGATGAGGGACATGGAGGAACTTTACCGACATTATCGACGTTATGTTTCATTCGCGATTTATAGCGGTGGAAACGAGGGACATCTCGGCTCGCCACTTGCGGAAGAAATGTATCAGTGGGTAAAAAAGAATGACCCGGCAAGAATCATTCAGCACCAGGACGGCGGAAAGTGTACGTCAGAGAACTCGGACTTCACGACCGGGGGAATTCTGACGATTAAACCGTGGGCGTCGGGGACGCTGGAGCAGTTTAACATGCCGGTCGTGGCGCATGAATATCTGAATCTGGCGATTAAGATGGACCCCGCGTTGGAACCGCGTTTTAACGGGGTGCGCGTCATGCCGCCGATGCTGGAAAATCAGGCGAAATTGCTGGAAAAATGCGAGTTGGACGCGAAATGGGGACGGTTGTGTGTCGCAGCCTCGGAGCGGTTACAGGCGATTTACCAGAAACAGGGACTGGAAGCTGCACGACTTGACCCCGCATGCGACGGTTATTTCTTCTGGTCGCTCGTTGATGCGGGCGCGATGAACGGCGACATTCCTGCTTCCCAGGGATATCTGAATGTTTTCTGGGAACCGCGTCCAAATGGGTGGAAACCGGAGGAATTCTCGTGGTTTAATGGTCCGACTGTATTACTGGTGAAGCCAGACCGCAACACACCGATTGCCATGACGGGCGAAAAAATCGTGTGTGACGTTCATCTCTCGCATTTTGGCGCGGAAACACTCTCGGCAGGTCCCTTAACATGGCGTTTCGGCAACGCGTCAGGGACGGTGAATGTCGGTGAAATTCCACCCGGTTTCGTCGGAAGTGTGGCGGAAATCGAAATTTCCGTTCCGTCGGTGAAGAAGCCGGAAATTACGAAACTGTGCGTGATGCTCGGAAAAGTACAGAATGCGTGGAAATGGCGGATTTTCCCAGAAATGGGTGAAAACTCCGTAACGCAGAATGAAAACTCT
>JAUNAI010000201.1:2745-4014 GCA_030527705.1 Planctomycetia bacterium
TAACACAGAAAAAACCGTCGTTGGCTGGGTGTGTAATTTCCCCGGAATTGTGGGACTTTTTCACGGAAAATTATGCGGATATCCGTCCGTATCAGGTTGGAAAAGTTTCGGCAGAGGAGACGCTCATCATTTCGCTGGCAGAAGATGATGTTTTACAGGACGCAATTCAGTCCGGCGCACGGATTCTGGCGGTTTCACCCGTCTCGGAAAATCCGAATGTGTCGCTCGGCTGGTGGGGACTCGGAACGCAGACAGGGATGGCAATTGACACGGAACACCCGTTTTGGGACGATTTCCCGACGGAAACATGGATGGATGAACTCTGGTTCCGCCTCATTCGGCATGGTGCGCACGATTTACGTTCCGCATCGCCACTCGGACGCTTAACGCCAGTAATCGTCGGTGAAGGACGGGATGCTTATTATCTGTATATCGGTGAGGGAAAAATCGGAAAAGCGCACGTTTTGGCGACTTTCGCCGTCGCGCTGATTCAGGAAGCACCGGAAGCGAAATATCTATTACAGAAAGCGGTTAAGTACCTTCAAAAAGGGAATTTCGCGCCATGTGCGGAAGTATCAGCAAAAATATTCCAGACTACCCTCCCCCCGGGAACTCATCTTGGTTTCCGCAAAATACGGAACGCTCAGGAAGAAGGATTCTGGCCGACATGGTATTCCGAAACGGGAAAACAGTGGATCTGTCGCCAGACACAACCGGGAAATGATGTCTGCTGGGAAACTGACCCGTATATGATAAACGGAGAAAACCTAAAAAACAAGAGAAATACGGGGAAAAATGGTGAAAATATGGATAAAAACGGGAAAAATACATCAGAAAATAGTAAAACTGCAGAAAAAACCGTCACATTCATTTTTGGTGGCGGACTGGGTTATTTCTGCGAGCCGAAAACGGAAGGTTTCGAGTTCCTCCTAAACGGAAAACCGCTTCTGACGTTTAACCTTCCGGAAAAAGAAGGGGAAACGGACGTTTCCTGGAAGTCACCAGACGGCAAGTCAGTCTTACATTTCGAAATCGTCAAGACAGTCCATCCAGGTCCGGACTTTTTCGGAAAATTTTACCTGACTGTTCCGGAAGAAATACTGAAACAGGGTGATAAACTGAGTGAAGATGGTCTAAAACAGCCTGAAAAACAGGAATTTACCGTCCGTTCCCTCGGCAAAAACAGTCGGCGCTGGTTCGCGCTTTACTCTACGAAAAACCTCGCGCCATAAAAACGGTTATAAAACGGTTATAAAATGTTATAGTATG
>JAUNAI010000201.1:4024-7086 GCA_030527705.1 Planctomycetia bacterium
TAACGTTGCAATCATGGTTATTATAATCCCAATCATTCCCCCTCTTAATCTGAACCTCCTGCAGACCGCGGCACTGTAGGAGGTTTTCTTTAATTTTTTCAAAAAATTGCCAAAATTTTCTTAATATTTATTTCTACCCCCTTGACATTTAACCAAAATCAGTTTACCATTATAATTAGTTGTATTTTCCTATCCTTCCTATTTTAAACATCGATTTTTATGAACGTACATTATGCCAAAAAATTCGTCGGAAATGACGTTTCCTTTCACACGTATTTCCGTTCCAGATTACTCACAGCGTTGGTTGCCGGTACGGTAGCTGGTAGCGTCTGGGGAGTTGCCCACGCACAGTCGTTACCAGGTGACCCTGCCACGTCGCTTGCCGACATAATTAGCGCAGAGACTGGCGCAAGTTCCACGATTTCCGTTACCGCCGACGGTAAATTGGGTAGCGCGACCAATAATACCGCTACGATTTCCCGTGACTTTACGCTGAACATTTCCAGCGACACCGTCGGTACAAATCGGACGATTACTGCGTATGAAAACGGAAAAACAGCGTCTCCACTCTTCAAGGTCACTGCCGGTACGTTCACTCTCAACAGTACGGACATTACGTGGTCCTCTCCGACGAAAGATGATGGCACACTTTACCAAATCGGCGGTCCAGGCGGTATTATAAGCGTTGCGAGTGGCGCATCCGCGGTCATTAATGGTGGTAACTTCACAAATCTCTCCCTCTCTGGTCAAGGAAACCACACGGCACCAATTTATTTTCTCGGTGGTGAGGGCACCTCACTCACCGTCCAGAATGCGAATTTCAGTAACATCTCCGATGTAGGCTCCCATTCCAGTTCCGTTATTTTCGCGGAAAATAATGCGAATGTCATCATTCAGGGAAGCGGAGTTTTCGAGGGTGGATACGCCAGCGGCGGTTACGGTGGTATTGTACGTTTATATCGTTACAACCAATCTGTCGCGGATAACAGTAAACTTACCATTCAGACGCTCGGTGCGGACGACAAAATCATTTTCCGTGATAACTCCACCCCGAGTAACGGAAGCGGTGGCGTTTTCTATGCAGGTCGCGGAACACAGGTAATTATCGACAACACGAAAGGTGGCGTGATTCAATTCGAAAACAACACCGGCAGTAAATACGGCGGCGTCGCGAAAGTCGATTTTGGTCAGATTATCATCCGTGGAAGTGAAGAAGCCGGCAGTGTCATTTCTTTTAGCGAAAACAAAAGCGCGAACGGTTCCGCATTGACACTTTACGTAAATTCCAGCACCGTTGCGTCCGAATATGACAGTTTACTCGACATTCAGAGCGGAAATGTTGAGTTTTCCGACAACGTAAATACCGGCACGTATGGCGCGATTACGATTTACGGAAATGCCAACTTCCCAGAATACGACGCGGTTCATATCACCGGTGGAACCACGACTTTCTCCGACAATCAAGGTGGTTACGGAGCCGCAATCGGCGGAAGCGCGGGTATCGTTATCGAAAAACTGGACGGTCAGGATGCCCCAGTCGTGAATTTCACTGGAAACACAGCGCGTGGAGTTGGTGGAGCGATTTATCTCTCAAGTGATCTCGAAATTTCGGACAGTGTTGTGAATTTCACAGACAATACTGCGGCAAGTTCTGGTGGTGCAATTTACGCGGTCGGCGACGTTATTTTCTCCGGCGACGAAACGCAGGTCACTTTCAGCGGAAACCAAGTTGGAAGAAATGGCGAGTATACGAATAACGACATTGTTATGGCAGAAGCAGACCTCACCATTCAGGACGGTGGCGACTATTCTTTCGAGGGTGGAATTGTCACTTCTGACGGTAACCTCACCATCGGCACGGAAAATACGGGCACGAATACCGGTTCTCCGACCATCACCCTCGGCGAGAATTCCATCACGAAAATTGACGGTCTGACCACCATCTCCGGCGAGAACACGGAAATCATTTTTGCTGGAAACGCGGATGGAACCTCCGGTGCGACCTTCACCACAACGGACCTGACCGTGTCGAACGGTGCGGCAGTCACTTTTGGCGAAGGTTCAACGGGAACAATCACGAACGACACCACGCTCACCGGTGGAACGCTGAACGTTTCCGGAAACGCAGCTGTTTCATTTAATAACCTGAATGCGGATGCCGACAGTGCGCTGAATTTCTCGGACGGTGCGGACGTTTCGATTCAGGGAAATGAACAGATTAACTCCGCGATTAACGTAGCGGACGGAGCGAAACTGGTTCTGGATACCGATATTACGCCGAAATCCGTAACGGTAGGTGTTCAGGGAGACGGAAACCGGGGTGGAACGCTCGTCGTAAATGCGAATGTCACATCTGCGGAAAACATAAACGTTCATGAAGGCTCGACGCTTGCGGGAAATGGTTCCGTTTCCGTTGAAAATGCGGGAACGGTTAACGTGGCTCCGACGGCAACGCTCACTGCTGAAGATTCCCTCAACGCGCTGGAAATCGGTTCTTCCGCGACGGGTGAAAAGACGAATCTGAACCTGCAGGGAATTTATAACGTGAATGTAAACGGTAAAGCGGATGGCCAATATGATACAGTGACCGTAAATGGCACGACGACCATCGATACAGACAGCACGGACGGAATCACCGCTGGAATCGAGTTACTCATAGATGGATACGAGCCGATTTTAGGCGACGCGCTCAATATCCTTGAATCGACAGATGGAATCACCTTCACTGGTGGAAGTGCGGAGTCGAAAGATCTGACCTCACTGCTTATCGGAAAAATTGCGCAGGAGTATTTCACTCTTAACTATCTCGCCGACACAGGTATCCTCCAGCTGTCGGTTGCGAAAAATGGTTATTTAGACGCAGTCCCGGAACCCGGTACGATCACACTCCTTCTGCTCGGCGTTTTCGGAATCTTCGGACTGAGTTACCGACGTAAGAACCGTTAATACGATAAAAGAAGTACTATAAAGAACTTATGACATAATGGGAGACAACGCGAAACACGGAGTCTCCCATTTCTTTTTTATCCTTACGTTTCCCTCTCTCCTCTTTCTCTACTTAC
>JAUNAI010000202.1 GCA_030527705.1 Planctomycetia bacterium
CACTAACATTTTCAACACACAACGCAGACATTTAGCGCGCTCGATGGCGCGAGAACATCAAAAGGCACAGCAACCGCGCTCGTTGGCGTGAAAATAACTAGAAAATGTAAGATACTGAAAATAAAGAACTTAACCACAATAGATTTTAATCCGCGTAAATCCCTCGGCGTTTCCCTCGGTTTGAATTATCAAATACCGTAAAATACGGCACCAAACCGCCCTAAAAATTTACCGCCTTGTAATCGCTTTGAACATAACGGAACGGTTTTATTTTTCTCCCAAGTGTTTTTTTTGAAAAAATCGGAGCATAGTTAAATCCGGGACTTTCTACAATTGTCCAATCAATTGAAAAATTAGAGAGTATTTCTGGAAATTTTTCTAAAAGCATTTTAATTGCTGTTTCTAGAAGAATTCCAGAACCTCCCCCCAAATCTAAAATTTTAATTTCTTCTCGGAAGGATTTATTTTTTTGATGAGAGGGAGTAGAACTTCAAAGACAAAGTATTTCGCTCTTTCACGAATTCTTGAATCTTTCTTTCCACAAAGCAATCTCGAAAATTTATTAATTGGGGCAAATGAATTAAATCTATGATTTAATGAAAATGGCAAATAAAGAAACAATCTAGATTTTTGATCATTAAAAAGAGGAATTTGGCGATAATGAAAAAATAATTGACTTGAAAAAACGGAAATTTTTTTAAGGCAAATAATAGGAAGGTATTTTGAATCATGCCAACCTTGTGGATTAATAATTCGTGAAAGCATATAATTAGGGTTTATTAGGTTAAATGACACTGCAATAGAAGATTCGCCAAACGTGTTTACGCCAAAATTTCCAAAGCTTGAAACAGTTTGTAATGATTGGTAATATAATTTAGAATTTTTAGAATCTAGAATTTTATTTAATATTGTTTGTAAAAGTTGATAGTAAGCGGAACAAAAATGCAAAATTTGTTTCTGCCCAAAGTTCGATTTTACGCTGTTGAAATGCAGTCTTGAATTGTTGGTATTGATGATTGTTTTGAAGTTCACTTTGTTCAAAAACTTCCCAGAATTGGTTCCATGAACAAATTTTGGGAACAAGCGAGTTCTTATTGATTTCGCAGGAGGATATCAGGGAAGATGGGGAATATATACGGAACAAGTCCTGATTTTTTTGAAATAGTTTTTGCATTTAAATTTTTCCTAAATTTATTCCAAATTTTGCACAAATAGTTTAAATCAGCGCGCCATATACCGTATTTTGCGCGCAGAACCCCGCCATAAACACCAGCGTCCAGTGCATCATCGCTCCGAGCATTTTCGCCCAAGATGCTGAGCGAGAAAGGTGAGAGTTTTTCTTCATAAAGTCTCCTTAAAATGGAATAAAGGGAGGGAAATTCAAGAATTCTACTATAATCTATCTTCATCATACCCCATGCGCAGAATTTTGCCAAGTGGGGGACGAGGATAAATGTTTCGCCTCCTACTCCCCTATGAATACTCCACGAAAATCCTGACCTATTAATACTCTACGAAAGCTCCAACCTATTAATACGTTACGAAAGTCCTGCCCATTAATACTCCACAAAAGTTCCGACCATTTCCTTTTTTCCTGGAAATTCCGCCTGAATATAATACTCCGACGTTCCCGTCAGCTTTTCCGTTTCCGGGTGAAAACGTTCTGCGAGAAACTGCATTTTTCGTCCTGCGAGCGACTGAACGTATTTCTCGTGCATTTCCCGCTCAATTTCCGTCAGATAGAGTTCACGTCGGTGTTTTTCCTCTGTCGGTACCCAATTTCCCATCTCTGCCGCCGGCGTTCCGGGACGCGCGCTGAATGGGAAAATATGGATTTTCGAGAATCCCACCTGACGTACCACATCACACGTTTCTAGGAATTCCTTCTCCGTCTCGCCCGGAAAACCGACGATAATATCTGTCGTAATCGCAGGATTATCCAGAATTTTTCGAGCGGACAGACAGCGTTCTACGTACTGTTCTACCGTGCCTGGCCGATTCATGCGTCGGTGGACCGTCGGTGAGCCACTCTGCATCGAAAGGTGAAGATGAGGACATATCCGTGACCGATTTTCCGCCATAATCTGTAGCAGGTCATCTCCTGCTTCGTGCGCTTCCAGACTCGAAATCCGTAGTCGATATTCTGGCCATTCTTCTCCAAAACGCTCTGGGTGGGCGAGCACGTTCATTAACTCGGTGAGATTCGACTGTCTTGGCTGTGTCCGATCTTCAATTGTCCAGATATTCTGTGTCCTGCTCCGGATATTTAGCCCGTAATAACCGAGATGGATGCCCGTGATGACGATTTCTTTATAACCATGGTGGAGAAGTGAGCGAATTTCCGTTCTGACTTCTTCTACTGGGACACTCGTCAATTCATGTCGCAGATGTGGAATGAGACAGTATGTACAGAATTGCCGACATCCATCCTGAACCTTCACATACGCACGGTGACGTTCGCCAAAACGCCGTAGTCCACCTGCCAGCGACTTCCGACACGTTTCCACCTTCACCTCCAAGTCTCGTGCTTCCTGTGTTTCAAGAACTTCCTGCGTTCCTCGTGTTCCTAGAGTACTCTGCGCTCCTAGAGTTTCCTGCATTCCTTGCGTTTTTAATATGGCCTCCAACACCGCTGCCACTCGGTTCCCGCCGTGTTTCTCGCCCGTAACGACATGTGTGACACCGAGAATCGTGGAATACTGCTCTGTATCATGCTCTGCTGAACAACCGAATACGAGCACTTTTTCTGGCTGATAGCGTTTAATCATCTGCCGAATTAGCTTCCGCGATTTCGCTTCCGATTCCTGCGTGACGGCACACGTATTCACAATCACCCACGTGAGGGAACTTTTAGTTTTTTCCCCACCTTTCCGACATTCCAGACTTTCCCGGTTTCCCTGATTTTCTGTCACGAAGTCTTGCTGCGCTCCTGAATAATTTCGTTCCGAATGATCTCGTAATTCCTTCCTGCTCTGTAAATCTGTCGGAGAGATAAAACCTAAATCACACAGTGCCTGCCGAATCTGTTCACTCTCGTACTGATTCACCTTACACCCAAGCGTCCAAATCTGAAACGTTTTCGGTTTAAATACAGAATCCGATTCGCATACTATCTCACTTATTGGTTTACATGTCGATTCACATATCGGTTTCCCAGTCGTCTTACTCGTCGACTCTTTTTCCCAATCCGTTTTATTCTTATCTTTATTCTTATTCATTTCAACACTCCTCCTGACCGGAATAGTACCCCGAAACTCCGCTTATCGGAAAACCTTGTCTAGCTCCACCAGTTTTTGTAACCCCAATAACAGTTTTGCCGGATATGGAATCTTTATAAAAACATGTAAACATAATTTGGTAAGATAAATTTTAAATCGGTACTTTACGATGAAAAGAAAAGGCAGTTTTATTGCCTGATGGAGTTAAAGTGAAAAAAACATTGAAGAATGCCTACAAAATGGAGACTGGAATGTTCAAATTCAAATTTTCAATTTTATTTGGTAGCCTTTTTTTCCTGACGGCATGTCTCGGAACGGCGCTATATAGCGAGTCCGGCGACAATCAGTTACAGAAAGAAGCGGTTCTGGAAATCGTACAGAGTGATGTGGCGAATGCTGAAATGCTCCTGAACAGCACCGTGGAAATGGAAAATTGGGCGAATTATTTAAACATTACCGACCTGAAAGCAACTTTGGGAGAAGAATCTGAGACCGCACTTGAAACGCAGAATTCCCTTCTGGTAAAACTGCGTAATGCGTATGGCGTCGAAAAATATCCGCAGTTCTGCGCGCTTCGGGAATCACTTTCCACGTTGCACGCTACTCGAAAAGTCTCTTCATTCCAGACGTTATTTCAGAAACGGAACGTGATGGAAAAGCTGATTGCAGCCCGTGAAAATATGGTTCCGATGAATATGACGATGGTTGCGGAAACGTCTTCTGAAATACCAGTGAGTGCGAGTCGGGAAACTGAAGAAATCCGTGAAGTCGCGATGGCGCAGAGTACTGTGGAATCGAATCTGGGTGTCGAGGAACCGAATCTGAATGATGAGGCCGATTTACAGAATCTGAACGTTGAAGAACGGAATCAGAACCTGGAAAATCTGAATCAGATTGCGAGTATTTTCGCACAGGAATCCCGTAAAATGCGCGATTTCCCGGAAGTTACGCCTGCTCATAGCGCTCCGTTGGCCATGGCGACGGAACGTGTGGATAAACATTCAGTCCAGAAGGCTTACTCGATCGTGACGAATCCGATTTCGCAGGAAAATGATGATGCGCTGTCGCTTCAGAAATTCGTGATGAATCAGAATAAGTTACTGGCTAATAATACGGAAAACACAGAAGCTGCGAAAGATGAAAAAGATGAAAAAGAAGTAAAAGATACTTCTAAACCGGAAAATGCAGAGATCGCTCAGACGATGGATGAGTTCCTCGTGTTACCGACACTTCATTTTTCGCTGGAAGAACCAGTAAATAAAGTCGTTGCGACGCTGGCATCCTCACAGGGGGAAGAGAATCCGCCTCTTCAGTTGACGGGAAATGCGGAACAGGATTTCGTCACCATGCAGAAAGCGTGGCGAAATGCCACTTATCGTCCGATGGATGAAACTGCTCATGTCGCAGCATATCAGGAAGTCCTCGCCACGGGTCGCAGTGTAGAAAAACTCTTGAATAAGAGTACGCGTACGAAACGTGATGAATGGAAAAAACTCCTTTCATGGGAACTGATGGACTTTAGAAAGCCGGTGGATTCCGCTGCGCTGAAAGAAATTTATGACCGTCTCTCCTGTGGTGCGTTCGGTCTGGAATTTGAATTCTTCGTTGACATGCGTGAAGCAATTGCCCATTATCTCGCGGTTGAAGCGCAGATTCGTACCCCGGACCTTGCGAAGGAAGTCCATGAAACTGCTCGTTTGCGGATGGCGGCTCTTCTGACGCTTGCACATCAGGAAAAATCTTCAAGTGTTCAACGTGCGATTGAGGATTTAGCGGATTGGTTTAACCAGATGGGACAGGCACCGGAACTGATTATTCCGACGTGTCAGCTCTGGGGTCAACCGAACGTGGTGGCTCATATTGATGCGTCTGTTTTCGAACGTTTTGGCGACATGAAAATGGAAGAAGATCAGGCTGTCAATGAACGTATTCAGGAAGCGACTGTCCGTGGTACCGCCCATTTCAGTGGTGATATGAAACTCCGGCCGGTTCCGAATGAAAATAAAATTGAACTGGGAATCCAGATCGACGGTAATGTTACCAGTAATTCTCGCGCGTATCAGGGACCGGCGATTGTATCTTCCAGAGCTGAGAGTAAAGTTTCTGCCCAGAAGAGTATTTTCATTGATGAGACTGGCTTTAAATCGAGTAAAACTGATGTGAAATCCACCACGAAGTCGCAGATTACGAATATTCAGGATGCTCGAAACCGTCCGGCCGCGGAATCCGCGATTTCTCGCCGTGCGTATGCTCGAAAAGGTGAAATGGAACAGCGCGCGAACGCTCAAACCGCCAATCGTCTGCGTCAGCGTATTAATCAGTCAATTGACCCGATGCTGAATAATCTGAATAAAGAGTATGAAGAACTCGTTCAGCGTCAGTTTAACCCGCGTGGTCTCGTTCCGCAGCAGACTCGGACTTGGTCGGATGATGCGGGTATTCACGCATTGACCAACTTGTCTTGCCGTGATAGTCTTTCTGCTCCGGGAGTTGCACCGGAATTCCCGCAAAAATGTGATATTCAGTTCACGATTCATGAGTCGGCCGTCCAGAACAGCCTCAAGGCGTTCCTCCGTGGCTTGAATCTGAATGAAAGTGCACGTAAAAATCTGGCGGATTCCGCGCCGGACTGGATGAAACCTGCTGAAAGTGCGGAGAAGAAAGCGGACCAGAACGCGGAAAATACCGAAAAAGCTCCACAGGATTGGACAATTCGCTTTACCAGAAATTGGCCGATCGCGGTTTCTTTCAATGATGGAAAAGTGATTTTCACCATGCAGTGTGAAGAAATGGTTTATGACGGAAAAGATTATCCGGCGCTCACAATTTGCGCGATTTACACGCTTGAAAGTCGTGATAGCCGTCTGTTCCTTGTGCGTCAGGGAGACATCGAAATTCTTCCGCCGGACTTTAATCCTGCCGAGAAAAAACGCTTGCCGTCCAGCATGGTCAGTCTGCGTCGTGTGATGTCAAAACGTCTGGAAGAAATGCTCAAGAAAGAAATTATTCTGGAAGCTCGTCCAGTTGTGAAGAACTCGGACGGTACACAGAAGCGTTTCGAGAACGTTTATATTCTCCCGGTCGTTGCGAAATCCGAAAATGGATGGTTACAGGTTGGTTTCAATCTGGAAGACCGTCAGCCGCAGTCGGAACCGGTAAAATAGGATTTATTCGTACGTTCTGACGAAATTCAGAAGTATACTGATTTCACATGAAAATTCCGCGGAGGGTAGGCCTATCGGTAAATTGTTTCCATAACGTGAAACGATGAAAAAGCAGAATTTATATGTGTTGGGGATAAGACTTCCTTATAATTTCGTCAGAAAACCCTCCCTCCTTGCGTTTCGTCAGTTCCCCTCCGTGCTGGCGAAACGCTTCTTATTTTCATTTATTCATTTTTTATTTTATTCATTGATTAAGTTTTTCATTTTTTCAAACTTTTCTCCATTTTTTCCAGTAGTTTTACAATTTTTCGGCCTGTTGTACAGAGTGGAAGTGTATCGAGTGCGGACACGCTTACCCACCGGATTTCTCCTCCAGCCGGCGTTTCTTTCCGCATGGTCTTCTCCCAGTTTTCAGCGTTTTTCTTATTTTTAGTTGTTTTTGAGCTTTCTGCGTTTTCCGTATTAGCATCAATCTCCGCCAGAAAAACCTGAAGAGTAATTCGGTATCGTGTCACGGAGTGCCGAAATGTACCGAGCATGGCGGTTACGGACGCTTTTAAGCCGGTCGTCTGAAAGAGAAACTCCCGAATTTCCTGTGTGGAATTGTCCGTTTCGATTTTCGTCCGAGGAAAGTCCCAGAGCCCTGCCCACCATTCCCCCGGAACGTACCGCAACAGACAGAATTCCATTTCCT
>JAUNAI010000203.1 GCA_030527705.1 Planctomycetia bacterium
GCTGTAATTTCCGCCGTAACTTCCATTCCAACTTCTGCTGTAATTTCCGCCGTAACTTCTGTTTCTGACCGAACTTCCTCTGAAATCTATACGGAAACAGGACATCCCGACATGTGATATACCTGCAACAGCCTTTTTACCGAGGAACTCCGACCATACATGGTGACCAAAAGTTTTCATAGATAAAACGTAGAGTATCTCACAAGAAACAGCTCAAAACCGTTTTATCAACACATTTACCAACTCCCGGTTAACGTATTAATAAAATCGGCACACTATGCCCCTAAAGTTGAGCAGATTTTTAGGGAAATTCGGAATTTTCCCTAAAAATTGAAAATTTTACACCATCAAACTCACCCGCACAGTCGTTACAACCAAGCTACAGCAAGTCGTGTAACACATATTCATCTAAAGATATGGAAATTATCGGGAGTTTTGCGAGAATACTCAAACAAAAACGTGAAAAAATAACTTTTTTTGAAAAAAGTTCCGTTTCACACACCATTTACACCGATTTTACCGTTTTTTTGCATAATCCTCTTCAGTTTCTTTAAAATTTTCCGTGTATTAGAAAAACGTGTTACCATTCACGTTATATTTATGTCTTGATTTCATGTCAGAATATCCGGGATTTTAATAGTTTTATGGGGAAAACTCTTGACAGACGCTGATTTTTATGTATAATGATAAAATATACTGATATCACTTAAAATTTCAGGGAAAGTCACCCCTTCCGGTAGTCGTTCCTGCAACGCGAAACGACGGAAAATGGAATTTTATTATGTATCGGGTATAAAATAGGTGTTAGTCTCTAACCCATAACCAATGTTCCCAATTCCTGAAAATCAAGAGAGAAAAACATGGCTGAACTGCTTATCGTCGGCTCCTTCGCGTTCGACACTATTAATACTCAGACCGCACGTCGGGAAAATGTTCTCGGTGGAACCGGTTTCCATGCGTCGTACGGAGCCTCCTTCTACACGAAAGTTTACGCTTCCGGCATCGTCGGTGGCGCGGACTGGAAACAGGAAGATTCCGACCATCTCGTCGCTCATAACATCAATCTGGATAATCTGGAAATCGTTCCCGACCAGAAAACTACGGCGTGGGAAGCCGTTTATGAAGTCGATATGAATAATCGACAGACGCTCTCTTTCGACCCGAACTGCTGTATTAATTTTCATCCGAATCTGACGGACGGTGCACGGAAATGCGAGTATCTATTCCTCGCGAACACGTCGCCGGAAACGCAGATGGAAATCATTGCACAGTGCGACCAGGCGAAACTGATCGTCGCGGACACGATGGACTATTACATTAACGGTGCACGCGAATCGCTGAATGAGCTGCTCAAAAAAGTGGACGGTCTCATTCTGAATGACAGTGAAGCGCAACTTCTGACCGGGAAAAGTGACCTGTTCGAGTGCGGCGACGAAATCCGAAAAATGGGTCCGCGTTTCGTAATTATTAAGAAGGGCGCTCACGGATGTATTTTCCTTGGCGAAGATGGCGAAACGTGCGTTTTTCCGGCATATCCGTCCCGGAAAGTGATTGAACCGACCGGCGCGGGCGACTGTTTCGCGGGTGCGTTCATGGGTTATCTTGCGTCTCAGGACTGCGCGGATGTGGCGACGATTAAAAAAGCACTCATTTACGCGACGGTTACCGCCAGTTTCACGATTGAGGATTTCAGTTGCGACGCACTGAAACGTAGTACCCGTGTGGACATCGACGCGCGCTTCAACGAAATGCGGGAAATGTTGACTTTTTAGGAGATATTAAATAATGGAACCAAAAGCGAAAGAATTTTTGAAAAAAGTTTTAACCACGCCAAGTCCGACGGGGTTTGAACAGCCGGTACAGGATATCGTGCGGGAATATGTGAAAGATTTTGCCGACATGGTCGCGACGGATGTCATGGGTAACGTGATTGTCGGGCGAAATGTCGAAGCTCCGTTCCGCGTAATGCTGACGGGACACTGTGACCAGATTGGCTTGACCGTTCTGCATGTCGACGCGGACGGATTCTTGTATGTCACAACGCTCGGTGGGTGGGACATTCAGAATCTTATTGGTCAACATGTTACCATCTGGACGAAAAACGGACCGGTACCGGGTGTGATTGGTCGGAAACCAATTCACCTTCTGGACCCCGAAGAACGGAAGGTTGTGCCGAAAATCAGTGACATCTGGGTCGATATCGGCGCAAAAAGTAAGGAAGAAGCTCTGAAACTCGTGCGTATCGGCGACGCGATTACGGTTCAGATGACGTATTCGGAACTGGCGAATCAGTATATCGCCTCCAGCGCGACGGACGACAAGAGTGGTATGTGGGTCGTGATGGAAGCACTTCGCCGTGTGGACGGAAGTAAGCTGAAGTGTGCAGCATATGCAGTCTCCACGACGCAGGAAGAAGTCGGACTCCGTGGCGCAACGACGGCAGCGCATCACGTAAATCCGCATGTCGGAATCGCGGTGGACGTCACGTTTGCGAGCGACTGCCCGACGATTGACGCGAAGAAGATTGGTGAAGTGAAACTCGGTGCCGGTCCGACGATTGCGCGTGGTCCGAACTTTAATCCGGGCGTGGTTGAGCAGCTCGTGACACTTGCAGAAGAAAATAACCTGCCGTATCAGCTTGACGCGACGGGAACTCCGCCGGGAACCGATGCGCGTGCGATTCAGATGTCGCAGGACGGCGTCGCGACTGGGCTGGTGAGCATTCCGAATCGGTATATGCACTCGCCGGTGGAAGTTGTTTCCCTCGAAGATATGGACGCGGCAGCCGACCTGCTCGCGCGGTTCATCGAGAGTTTAGACGAAAATTCGTGTTTCACACCGAATTCGTCGCAGCACTAAAACACGTGTAAATTAAAACACGTGTAAAATAAAACACGTATATAAAAAAGAAAACGTACGGGAAGCGAGATGAGAAATTTCGTTTCCCGTATTTTTTTCGGGTAACCACTTGACTTTTTTAAATTTTCTTTTAAACTACTGTTAGATGGATGTATACTCGACGCGTTCTATATCCGAAACCTTTTATATGGATTCTACTTAAAAATTCAGGGAAGGGTGATCTTTCCAGCAGTCGTTTCAGTAACATGAAACGACAGAGAAGCGAAATTTTAAAGTGTATCAGGTATAAATTTTAGAAATTTAGAGAAAAAGTAATCGAAAACCGAAAAATTATGCCCAGTTTTTTTATTGAAACCGTGGGATGCCAGATGAATGTTCTGGATTCCGAGCTGATTATCGCGACGCTGTTACGCGAGGGATATACTCTAGCCGACAAGATGAATAAAGCAGATGTGATTCTGTTTAACACGTGTAGTATTCGGCAACACGCGGAGGATAAAATCTATAGCGCGTTGGGGCGTCTGCGTCTAGTGAAGGAAGCGCACCCAGAAAAGATTATCGGCGTAATGGGGTGCATGGCGCAGAAAGATAATACGCTCATTTTTAAGCGTGCGCCTTTCGTGGAACTGGTTCTCGGACCGGGACAGATTGCGCGGTTGCCGGAAATGATTGCGAATATCCGAGCGGGAAAAGGTCCGCAGATAGAGTTGAGTCTGGAGCGGAAGGGACGCGGTCGGCACGAGGTCGAGGACAGTTTCGACTTTTATGATCCATTACGGGAAGCGTCGGCGCGGCAAAATCCGTATATGGCGTATGTCCGTGTCATGTTCGGGTGCGACCAGTTCTGCACATACTGTATCGTGCCGTATGTGCGTGGGCCGGAACAGAGCCGCCCGGTGGAAGAGATTCTGGCGGAAGTGCGACAGCTCGTGACGCAGGGGTGTAAGGAGGTCACGCTCATTGGGCAGACGGTAAGTAAGTACCATGATACGGACTCCGACACGCGGTTGGCGGGACTTCTGGAGCAGTGTGAGAAAATCGCGGAAAACACGCCGTTAGAGAGAATCCGTTTCGTCACCAGCCACCCGAACAGTATGAACATGCCGCTTTTTGAGGCAGTGCGCGATTTACCGCATGTGATGCCGTATTTTCACGTTCCGGCACAGAGCGGATCGAACGCGCAATTAAAGAAAATGAATCGCGGATACACGGTGGAGAAATACCGGGAAGTGTGTCAGCAGATTTACGAGACGGTCCCTGGCGCGGCAATTACGAGCGATTTTATCGTCGGTTTTTGCGACGAAACGGAAGAAGATTTCCAGCAGACGGTCCAACTTGTGAAAGACATGCGGTTCAAGAACAGTTATATCTTTAAATTCAGCCCACGTGAAGGGACGAAAGCGTACGAGCTGTGGGAAGATAACGTTCCGGAAAGTGTAAAACGGCGGCGGAATAATGAACTTCTGGCAGTTCAGAACGCGATTAGTACAGAAGATAGCGAGAAATTCATCGGTCAGGAAGTCGAGATTCTTGTGGAAGGAATGAGTAAAAATGCTCTGAAACTCCCGGTTCTCGGTAATGCGTCGCCACTGGATGAACTGGCGGAAACGCTAGAAAGTGGTGAAAACGCTGGAACTGGCAGAAACGCAGGAAACGCGGATACTGTGGTTCAGCTGACTGGGCGGACACCATGTGACCGAATCGTGGTTTTTGACGGTCCGCGGTCACTCGTCGGCGAGATGAAAAAGGTGAAAATCGTAAAAGCAAGTCCGTTTACACTTTTCGGAGAATCACAATGAGTACTAAAACACCAACATCACTTTTAACGCAACTCCGAAATAATAAGGATGAGGGCTGGGAACGGCTTAAAATCCTGTATGGAAAGCTGATTTTGTACTGGTGTGCGCAAAAATCGGTACCGGAGGCGGACCGGGAGGATATTTTTCAGAATGTCATGATTTCTGTCGTGAATGGTTTCGCTCATTTCGAGAAAACGGAGACAGGCCATACTTTTCGCGGCTGGTTACGGAATATTACACAAAATCGAATTGCAGACTTTTACCGAAATAAAGGAGAAAGACCGCATGAAGTCCCTTTTCTTCTGGATAACAACTTGGAATGGAGCGCGACTTCTATTTCGGAAGAGGAAAATGAGGAAGAACAGCGACTTTTAACGCATCAGGTAATGAAACTGATTGCCAGACACTATGAGGGAAAAGAGAAATTGTGGGAGTTACTCCAGCTCTCGATTCGCGGTGAAATCACCAGTGAGCAGGCGAGTCAGGAACTAGGAATGACCCCCAGCGCGTTTCGACAGCAGAAAAGTCGGCTCGTTCACTCAATTCGCGAGGAATTCGGCGAGTTATTCCAGTAAACTGTTAATTCTATGAAGAGAGAATGTGTGGCAGAGATTTTCTGTCACACTTTCGCGTTATACTAGGTAGAGAAATTATATTATTTCATCATATAAAGGCTCTTATATCCAGGAGAAAATCGTCATGAATCATTGTCCTAGTAAAGAAGAATTCATCGCATTTATTCAGTGTAAACTTCTGGAAACGGAAATGGAGAGTATCGAGGAACATCTCGAGTCGTGTATAACATGTCGGGAGCAATTACGCAAATTGGAACTATCGGAAAACGCGGTCATGTTCGACTTTTCGACGTTATTCAGACGGCGGGATTCGCTTGACTCACAGGTCAGCCGATTTGCGGAGTGCATGGAACGTCTGGCAGAAGAAGACAGTATGGGAGATGGTAGCAGTAACGGTAGGAGTAATGGCAACAGTAATGGTAATACTAGTGGCAATCACTCTGGTTCCGTGCTGGAAATTCCGGAGTCCTTCGGCAGTTACCGGATTCTCGGAAAAATCGGTGAAGGTGGAATGGGCGAGGTTTATGCCGCGATGCACGAGCGGTTAAAGCGGAAAGTCGCGCTGAAATTTATCCGCCGTCGCCGACGATTAAGCACACGGAGTGCCGAGCAGTTCAGTCGGGAAATTGAGGCAGCTGGACGGTTAAGTCACCCCAATATAATGACGACGTACGATGCGAATGAGTATCGTGGGATACCGTACCTAGCGATGGAGTTTCTGGAGGGTGAGTCGTTACAGGCTTATCTTGAGCGGAAAAAACGGTTACCTATTCTGGAGGTGTGCCGAATTATCACGCAGGTGGCGCAGGGACTACGTTGTGTGCATGAGGCAGGGCTGGTGCACTGTGACCTGAAACCATCGAATTTATGGCGGTTACCGAACGGAACGATTAAGGTTCTTGATCTGGGACTGGCGAGAATCCGCACGTCGGAACATTTACCGAACGGGAAGGCGGATGATTCTGAAACTGTCGGTGGAACACCCGATTTTATGGCACCGGAACAGTGCGTTCCTGGTCAGACGGTGGATGAAAAAGCGGATATTTACGCGCTAGGGTGTACTTTCTTCATGCTCCTGACTGACGAATTACCGTTCGGCAGTGAAGAGTATTCTTCCATCAAAAAGAAGATGGAGGCGCAGCAATTTCAGCCACTTCCGCGACTGGCGCAATTCCGCGACGATATTTCCCCAGCAACGCTCACAGTTTTTCAGCAGATGATTGACCGAATGACGGAGAAGAACCCACATCAGCGTTATCACTCGATGGGAGAAGTGGTAAGTGTGCTGGAAATGTTAATGATGGGAAATCAGATCATGGAGAAACCGATACGGAAATCACGAGCGTGGCTCTGGGCGACGATTGTGACAACGATGTTATGGGTGATGGTCTTTATCTTAATTGCATATGATGTAAACAACGATGTAAGTGATGATAAACGTAAAACACAAAATAACGCAACGACAGAAACGGAAAAAACAGTGGAAGCTGAAAATGCTAAAAAGCAGACAGCTCAATCGTCTCAAGATAGGAAAAATATAGACGAAAACGATTTTCCGACATCTGGTGAAATGAATCTGGAAGCAAATTCAGATTCTAGTGATACTTCTACCGTAAAAGAAAAAATTGTTTCCAAGATGGGAGATCTTGCGGAACAGGGAACCGAAAAAGCGATTGACTATGTTACTCAACACAGTAAAGAAAAAGCGGTCGAACTCGGCGCCAGCATAACGGAAAAAGTGAAATCCGGCTACCAGTCCGTCAAAAATCGGTTTACAAGCAAGAATCCAGATAATAACGCGGAAGAATCCGAACCGGAAAC
>JAUNAI010000204.1 GCA_030527705.1 Planctomycetia bacterium
TTCCTCTAACATCACAGAAGCTACCCGATTGTACAAAAACGGCGCGGGCAAATTGGTTTTCACCGACAACGAAACAGGTGATTCCGTGAAAAATATCAGTGGAATCAATATAAATACCGGTACGGTTGAGTTCACGGGTGGAACGCTCAATTCGACGGAAACGATTAACATTTATCGAACTGCGGATGGGACAAATTATGTTCACTCTGGTGGAACCGCGAATCTGTACGCGATTGACTTTCAGAACCCTTCCGGGGTAGCTTCACCGGATACCGCGACCGTCACGCTTTCCGGTGGAACGATAAATCTCAGCCATTATCTGTGGGGACAAGACGCGAACATGTGTATTTTTAACTGGGAAGATGGTACGCTCGGTACATGTACCACAGGCGGTGGAAATAGCGGAAGCTGGAGTTCGGAAGGTTCCTTGAAAATCGTTCTCGGAGCGAAAAAAGACGGTGTCACCCAGCAACAGACTTTTAACATCGGCAGTGGCAAAACGGTGAATATTAACTGTAGTATCTCGGACGCGGACGGTGTAACGGCTGACACGGCTGCGACGCTCACAAAAACCGGTGCGGGAAATCTATACCTTAACGCGACGAACACTTTTAAGGGCAGTTTAGTAATTCAAGAAGGTGTACTTCGCGTAAACACGGCGGCATTAGGTTCCGCGAGTACCATTACACTAGACGGCGGGACGCTTCACAACAACGGTGACTTGACTGTCGGTGAAAATGTCCTTATAACCATCACGGAAAATGACGGTTCTATCCGTGCTGGTCATAATGTTGATATTTTTGTGAACGGTAAAATCACCGGTGCGGGACGTCTCGAAATCGCGCAAGATAGTGCGGATAAAGGAGTGGTCATTTCCAATTCAGCCAATGATTACACGGGCGGTACGCTCATTGGTGGTGGACGTAACTCCTCCAGCTCGAATGCCACACGTGTTAAGTTGGGGGCAGAAAATCCTCTCGGAACCGGTGCTGTCGAATTCGGTGCGAATAACTCATATCTCGACCTCGCGGGCTACGGTCTTTCCGTGAAGGGACTGGACAGTAACGCCTCACACACGGGGATTTCCGTGAAAAACACTGGTGACGCCAAAACGCTGACGCTCGGAAATGGTACTGTGGCAACTGATAATCACTCCTATTCCGGAGCCATTACGGAAAACATTACGGTGGAAAAAGTCGGTCTCGGAACGCAGACTTTCTATAACGCCGACTTAAGCGCGACAACGCTAAATATCGCGGAAGGTACGGTAAACCTTTCCGGTGCCACTTCCGTCGGTACTCTAAATGTTGGCACGAATGGAACCCTCCAGTCTTCCGGAAACAGCACGGTTTCTAACCTCACGATGAACGGTATCTGGGAAGAAGTAATCGTTTCCACCTCCGATTTCGGTCAGATTTCCGCGTCTTCGGTTAATTTTAATCCGAACACAAAACTTGAACTTGTTCTGGACGGTTACACCCTCAACAGTTTCGACTCTTTTGAGATTTTGACCGCGACGAACTTCGAAATGGCGAATGACACCTTGCCGACTGATTTCGACTGGGAGTCGATTCTCCCGGATAGTTATGTCTGGGACTTGAATTACATTGCGAATGGAAACGGTGGTTCACTGTTACTTTCCATTGACGGGAATGCTATTCCGGAACCGACGACGTGGGTCTTACTGGTTCTGGGATTCGTGGGGGGCGTTATTACCCGACGTATAAAAAAAGCGTAAAATTTCTTTATACATAGAACATAAACCTCTCCTAATAGGGGAGGTTTTTTAACCATGGAGTTTTTTATGAGAACATGTTTTACTCTCCTATCCACCTTCCTCACGCTCCTTGCGCTGTCCGTTTCTGTTTCCGCATTAGCGCAGAACACGAAGAATAACGTAGGAAACGACGTACTTCAAGACACAGAACTGTTTCCATTCGTCATCTCGTACGACGGTCCGAAAAACGCAACGAGTATGGCTCACCTTCTCGACGGTCCTGCGGGGAAAGATGGTTTTATTCGCGTCGAAAATGGACATTTCGTCAACGATAAAGGCAGAATCCGTTTCCATGCTACGAATCTCACAGGTCCCGCCAACTTCCCGACGCACGAACAGGCGGATAAACTCGCGGATCGGCTGGCGCGTCTCGGAATTAACTGCGTCCGCATGCACTATTTCGATTCCTCTTACGGCACGTTCATGTTTGACGCGCTTCCCGGAATTATCGACATTAACGACAAAACCCAGAAAATCCTCAACGCCGAACAGCGTGACCGACAGGATTATTTAATTGCAGCCCTGAAGAAACGAGGAATTTACACGAACATGAACCTTCACGTCGCTCGGTACTGGGACGAACGTGACGGTTTCGTGAAAGGTGGTCCATGGGCGAATAAAGGTACCGACAATTTCGAGCCGAGAATGATTGAGGAGCAAAAAATTTACGCACGGGAACTCCTTACGCACAAAAATCCGTACACCGGTCTGCGTTACACCGAGGAACCGGCGATTGCGATGATTGAAATCA
This sequence comes from Planctomycetia bacterium, assembly GCA_030527705.1. Taxonomy (GTDB): domain Bacteria; phylum Planctomycetota; class Planctomycetia; order Pirellulales; family Thermoguttaceae; genus RGIG3701. Next base: position 2,529 of record JAUNAI010000204.1, read on the forward strand.
ACAACGAAAACGCGCTCTGGATGAATTACCGTAACGGCGGAATGGATAACCTGCCGAAAGTCTACGCGGACGAGTTTCAGCGTCAGTGGAACGTCTGGCTTCAGAAGAAGTACGGGACGACAGAAGAGCTGAAAAACGCGTGGAAATGCGAGAAAATCCAGCTTCACGACGAACAGATTACGGATAAGAGTTTCAGTCCGAAAAACTGGAAACTTCTCCAACTCCGTGCGAATACGACGACCGTCACGAGCGAAAATGGCGTTTTAACCGTTAAAGTCACCGAAAATGGAGAGCTTTACCCGAAAATTCACCGTCGCGTAAGCGTTAAAAAGGATGAAGTTTATACACTTTCCTTCCGAATTCGTCGTCTGGACGGTAACGGAGCGGCAGAACTGGGTCTAGCGGTCGCGGACGAGGTGGACGGCTGGCGTTCTCTCGGTCTTCTCACTCGTTTTAAGGTGGGAAAAGAGTGGAAAAAGGTCACGTACCCGATTTACGCTTCCGACAATTCCGAGTCGGCAACGATTCAGATTACGCGCTTCGCGGTCGGTTCTTACGAAATCGCAGACCTTTCCTTCCAGTCCGGTGCGGACGGTTATCAGATTACCGGGACGCTGGAGGATAAGACGATTCCCATTCTGAAGTCGAAAGACGTCGCTCCACGGATTCTGATGAGCGATTTCGCGCAATTCCTGAACGATACGGAATACGCCTACTGGACGGGGATTTATCATTACGTTCGCGACGAGCTAAAAGCTCCGCAACCGATTTCAGGCACGCAGTTGAATTACTCGCCGTCGTACGTTCAGGCGGCACTCGATTACGTCGACCATCACGCGTACTGGCTCCACCCGACGGTGCATAAAGACTGGGAAATCGGGAACTCCGCGATGGTGAACTCTTCTTATAACTGTGTGACCGGAATGGCGTCCCAGCGTGTAGCGGGGAAACCGTTCACGGTGAGTGAATATAACCACCCGTTCCCGAATTATTTTGGTGCGGAAGGTCAGCCGATGCTCCGTGCGTATGGTGCGTTTCAGGACTGGGACGGTGTTTTTGAGTACACGTATAACCATAATCCCGATTTTGAGCCGCAGAAGAACACCTACTTCTTCAGTATGATATGCCGTACGGATGTGCTCGCGCATATTCCCGCTTGTGCTGCGATGTTCCTCCGTGGCGACGTTCAGACCGCGAAAGAGTGCGTCACCGCCAACATTCCGACGGAACTGGAACGGGAAAGAATCGCGCGTCGCGCTGGCGTGAGCGTGAGTATCTCGACGCTGGGAGTTGACGGACGTATGCCGTTGGTGCACAGGACGGAAGTCGCGCTTCATGCCGACCGTGCGGAAGCGACGGGAATCGAGAACGCGGAAGAATCGCTCAACGCACTGAAAAACTACTACGTCAGTGACACGGGCGAGTTAATCTGGGATAATCGCACACCCGGTAAAGGAGTATTTCTCGTCACGTCGAAGAACACGAAACTTTTCACAGGTTTCCCGGAAGGTAAAACGTTCGACCTCGCGGACGGCGTAGCACTTTCTGTCGGTAAAACCCGTCTCGGCTGGGCGACGGTCTCGCTCACCTCGCGGAACGCCAACGGTTTCGGTCAGAACGGCGCGTCGAACATCCTCCTCACCGCCACCGGCTATTGTGAAAATGCGGGGCAAGTCGCGGAAAAACGGGCTGGTAACAAGATTCATCTCTCCACATGGGGTGAAGGTCCCGTCGTAGCGGAAGGGATTTCAGGCACCGTCACGCTCCCGACCAGTGCGGAAAACGTGCGAGTTTACGCTCTGAACCCACACGGCGACCGCGTTCAGGAACTGACCGTCACCGCCACGGAAGATGGAAAATCCACATTCCAGATTGGACCGGAATATCAGACGGTGTGGTATGAAATCGACGTCATAAAATAAGAAAAAACAAGAAAAAAGCAAGCGTTCGCAGAACGCGATTAAAAAGTTTTTGAAAGAGGGGTCTGGGGAGAAAGCAATTTTCAAAATGTTTTCTCCCCACGAGCGCAACGACATTACGGGTAGCAAGTTCCTCTCGAAGAGTGGAATCTTGCGTAATGCGTTTACCCTTGCGACGCATAAACACTTGTGAGGCGGGGAACATTTTTGCAAAATTGTTTCCCTTCTTATGAATGTTTATGAGGTATTTCTCCATCGCGTAACGATAGTAAAGTAAAATTTCAGGTCGTGTTGGTATTAAAAATTTTCAAAAAAACTTTTAATTGCGTTCTGCAAACGCCTACTTTTAAGAGCGTTTTGGCTTACTTTTCTTCTCCCCACACTGTAATTATCAGATTTCGTCTCCCGCCATGATACCGATGTTCACAGAGATAAATTCCCTGCCACGTTCCGAGCAACAGCGCACCGTCACCCACTGGAATCATCACACTCGCGCCCATGAGCGATGCTTTACCGTGTGCCGGCATGTCATCTCGTCCTTCCAGCGTGTGTGCATATGGAAACACTTCTGGCGCCCAATGATTCTGTAATTCTGCTAAATCACGTGGCACATCTGGGTCGGCATTCTCATTAATCGTCAATGAGGCGGACGTATGCTGAATAAAAACCTGTAACATACCCGTCCGAAACCTCTTCACTTCTGGAATCGCTGCCAAGACACGGTCAGTTATCAGGTAACAGCCTTGTGAAAACTCCGGCAGTCGGAGTTGTGTCTGATAAAATTTCATGAAACCTATAAGTCTCCTTCCGTTAAAATGATGAATTCCGTAATAGCACGAGTGAAATGAACTTTCATGAGCCTTAACCCCATATAGAGGCGAGGATTTCACCCTAATTCCAGACTGATACACCCTCACAAACTCTAACATGGATGAAGGAAAGATACCTTCCTTCCCTTTTTTCCTTTACTCTAAACGTGGAGTGTCTCGGTATCTGGAGGTGATAGGAGTGGCAATAGAGACTAAAAGCCACCCTACTTTTTGCCTCAATTACTACCTCCTCCCTCCTTTTTAACACTTTACGCAAAATTTCACCCTTTGGGAGGCATGCTACCCAGAATGTTACGATGCTCGTGGGAGAAACCTTTTTGCAAAATAGGTTTCTCCCAGACCTGAAAACGGATAAATTGCCGAATTGCGTCGGGCGGTCCTGTCGCAAGTCGTTTCGCAACGCGTAACGACGGCGAAACAAGATTGCCCGGCCGCGTCGGTACCAAAAATTTTCAAAAAAACTTTTAATCGCGTTCTACGAACGCTGGCTTTTCTTATGTTTTTTGGTTTTTATTAGAATGCCTCAAACTGCGGAATCTTCATCAATTCGCCGTCTTTCATCGCCGACTGGTGTGCCACGATACCGGCGACCGTAAGGTCAAGCGCCATTTTTACGTCCACAAGCGGTTTGCGGTTACGGAGAATAGAATCTACGAAATCATGACCGAGATAACCATGCGAACCACCATGACCGCCCGGCTCGACTCCCGGCGGGAGTGCGGGTTTCAGAAGGTTCAGATTCTTACTTCTCTCCGATCCAAGACCAACAGCCTGCCAGACGTTTTCATGCGTGCCGTAATCTCCGCGACAACGGCCTTTTTCCCCCTCATAATGTGGGGTATCCCAGCTCACCGCCATACGTGCCATTCCGCCTTCTGACGTGCGAAACAGAGCAACTTCCGTTCCGAAAGGATTCTTGTACACATTATTTTCCGGCTGGAATCTTGCCTGAATACTCGGCATCCCCATGCATGAAACTTCCGTGAATGAACCACCCGTGACGCAACAGTAAAATCCGTTCGAGTGCGTCGGATAAAGCATCGGCGGCATTCCGTCGCGCCATTTACGGAATGAATCAAGAGATTCAAGGTTGAAATGATAGTATTCACCCTCGGTATAAATCATTCGTCCGAACGCGCCGGCTTTATAAAGCTGACGCATCTGATAACAGGAATCACGATAAGCAGTCGTTTCGAACATGGTGTAGACGAGACCACTGTTTTTAACGGTGTCATACAGCTCCTGTGCGTCGTCGAGCGTCCAGAAAATGGCTGGGACGGCCACGGCAACATGTTTTCCGCGCTTGAGCGTCGCAATCGCCTGCTGACTATGCGACGGAGCGTCCGTAGCAAGGTAAATCGCTTCAATCGAGTCATCTTTCAGCATTTCTTCCAATGACGGATACGTTTTCGCACACCGAGCATCACGGGCAAGAGCCTGACAACGCTCAGGAATCAAGTCGCTGACGGCCACAATTTCCACGTTGGGGTGGTTCTGAAGACCAAACTGCGTGGAGAATTTGCAGAGACCATACCCTACAAGACCCACGCGGATTTTTCGGTCGGTGTACTTTTCCCACGGACGGGTTTCATCGATTTTGGTCAGGGTATCCCCAAAACCCGCGATATTCGGAACACTTTGAGCGTTGACAGAGGAAATCTGAACAACTTGTGACATGACAGCCGCAGCAGAAGCAGACGCAGCCGCGCTGGCGAGGAATTGACGGCGGGAAAGTGACATATAATACTCCTTATGAAAAAATAA
>JAUNAI010000205.1:0-775 GCA_030527705.1 Planctomycetia bacterium
TAACATAAGCGTTAACATAATTGGAAATTCAATTCGGAGTTGGAAAGGAAACCGATTCCGATGAATATACGAAAATCAGTCACTTCATTCCCGAACAGCAGATAGGGGTTGAATCATGAAAAGTTATAAAAGTACCCTTACGAGTGTCACGATGGTGATGTTAGGTGCCGCGGCGTTCGCCGTTACGGTGGAAGCAGGCACGCCGTCCCGTCAGACGCCGTATTTGGTTCCGAAAAGTAAACAGGGCGTCGTCGAGGTGGGACCTTGTCAGATGCCACCGTGTGTCGGAGGAAGAGCTGTCACGCCGAATGCGCGCGACTACGGATACTACGAAGGAACGTGGCGTCAGTGGCCGACCCAGCAGCGTTATGATCAGAAATTCCCGCAGGCGATGAATGCCACGCCGATGCAGAAAAAGCAGGGAAATATGAGTGCCATGCCGAATAACTCGGTGATTTCAGGTGCTCCCTCGACTGCGATTACGCCGCCGATGCTTGACGTGAATACGATTACTGTCCCGGACGACCCAGAACCGACACCGTTGATGGGGACTGTTCCGAATTCGACCATTTCTGTTCCGTCGGACGTTGTCGTTCCACAGGCTACTCCGCAAGCGATACCGGGTACCATTCCTGAAACGGCTCCAGCTCCAGTTATTACGCCGGAAGTCGCTCCGCAGCCGATTTCTGAGGTTCCACCGCGTAAAGTGGATCCTCTTCTGGATTATAGTAGTAACACCGTTCCAGGAATCTCGACGGCTCCGTCTATTTCGACG
>JAUNAI010000205.1:785-7009 GCA_030527705.1 Planctomycetia bacterium
CTGACGCACCGGAACTGGATACTGACTTGGTTGCGCCGGCACCCGCAACGGTTGAAGAGGATGATGCCGTCCTGACTGCGCCAGCGCCAAGTCTCGATTCTCCGCTGATGGACTCCGATGAACCGGTCTCCAAGTCGGACGACATTGATGATTCCCTGCCGGTCCCGGTTTCTCAGCAGGCTCCGAGTGGTGAACGTTCCATCATCGTTTCTCAGAATGAAAACGGTATGAACACGCAGTCGCTCCCGCCGCTTCCAGCTCCGAATGATCCATACGTTGCGCTCGCAGAGGAGAAAAAACTGGCTGAAACGCAGACCGCGTCTACGTCGAATATCGTCGCGCAGAATCCGTATGATATGGCAGCTGTCCAGGTCTCCCACGTGGAAAATACCACTGGTTCGAGCACCTCGAAAGTGAATCCGTTTAACACGGCTGTGATTCCGAGTGAAATTCCTGCTACCAACGGAAGTGCCGTACTGACCACGAAAGCCGAGGCTGGTCAGACTGTCGCGGACGCTATCATGGGAACGTCGGAAACGGTTGACTCCACGAAAAATAACGAGGTTTCGGAAAATAGTACCGAAGACGCGGAAAACGTCGAAAGTGGAATTGGGCTGGATGGATTCTGCCCGGTAACGCTTCAGGAAACGGAATCTTGGACGGAAGGTGACGCGCAGTGGTCGGTGATTCATCACGGTGTGACGTATTATCTTGCGAGTGCTGAGCAGGTTCAGAAGTTCCTTGCTAATCCGGAAAAATACACGCCTGTCATGGACGGCGCCGACCCGGTTCTGCTGACCGAGACGGGTGTCCGTGAAGTCGGAACGGTTGACAACTGCGTCGTTTTCGAGGGAAAATTATACATGTTCACCAGCGAAACGAATCTGAACAAGTTCTTCGAGAATACCAGTGCGTATATGAAGTAAAGCAAGATAAAAAACTTGCGCAATCTGCGAAAAACCTTTCCTGAAATTTGGGGAAAGGTTTTTTCTTTTCTTGAGGAAAAATCGTAAAATTTCTCAAAATTTTCGATTTTTTTACCCTTTCCCCCTTGTAAATTTAAGTGAATGTGTTATACTTTAAAACATGGGAAAGAGACCCAATAATATATTAAAAATAATTTAATTTATGGGTTTTGTGCCCAATGCCGACGTTTAAGAAGGAACTGAGACCCGGCTTTTACTTGACTCAGAAACGGGAAAAAGTGGGGAAGTTGGTTGAAAATGACGTTGGTGGACGATTTAATCCTTGGAGAATACCAGAGAACGCTTGACGAGCGGTATCGGCTTTCCATTCCGGTTGATATGTGCGATGCACTTACACGATCATCGGAATCCGCAGAATGTATCCTTACGAAAGAGCGTCCCGGATGTCTGAGTCTCTGGAATACGGCAATCTGGCAGGAGAAACTGACTCAGGGAGTTCGAATTATTCAGGAGAAAATCGTGGCGGGTAACATGAACGGTCGGATTGACCAGCTTCAGATGTTGGGGCGGTTACTTTCCACCCGACAGCGGACGATTCAATTCGCGGGGCGTGGGCGACTGGTTTTACCTGAGGGATTCCGCGAGTTTTTAGGCGTCGAACCGGGTGGAGAAATCGTTATCGTTGGTGCTGCCGTCTGCGTCGAGTTATGGCATCCAGACCGGTGGTTGGACTATTTAGAAGGAAGAATGCCGAAGTTTCGGAGACTTTTCGACCGACTGACTCGGTAAGATGTAAAACAATTGGTGCGAGGCGATACGTCACGCGTTACAGGAGTGGCGAAAAAGATAACATTTAAGCCTAAATTGTCCTAAATTCCTTCTTTTCAAGAAGGGTAAGCTGAAGATGGGGAGTGTTCAGAATTGTGACGTATTTTCCACATCAGAACCCCCTGTCAGACCAAGTTCGCCATGCCTCTTAGAAATGAGGAGAATTCCTCTTATGAGACGCGTCGCTTTCCAATTACAATACATTTCCTAACGTTTCAGGTTTTTATTTTTTTCAGTCAATCGGAGTGTGTGTGCTTCGACTGGAAGTGCAAATCGACAAAACGAATTCGTCATATTCGTCCTGAAACCGGAAAAGAAAATACCGTAATAGCGATTATTACGGTATTTTTTTGTGTTTTGGGGGAAATTTTAGGATTTTTTGGTGAAAAAGACGTGACAAAATAAAAAATTGGTGTAAAATAAAGAAAATATTATCCGTATACGTGAATTTGAGTGATTGCGTCTGTGATTGTTTTTGAAGATAAAATAATGAAGAAAACTTACATAAAAAACGCTCGACAGTTGTCTGCGTCGATTTTACTTGGCAGTTTAGCAGGGATTTCCGCTCCAGTAACCGCGCAGGAGGTGATAATTTCTACGGATGAAACGGTTGCAGGTTTGACGCTGGATGGTGACAAGATTTACCAGATTGATGATGGTGTTACATATACGATTAACGGAAGTGTCACGGGCGGAACGCTCACGAAAACCGCGACGGGAACACTCGCAATTAGCGGAAATAACAACTCCGGACTGCGTATTGAAGCGGGAAAAGTCTCGATTAGTGGCACGACCAGTACCCCGCGTTTTATCGGCGACTTGACGGTTCTTTCTGGCGCGACGGTCGAGTTACTTTCTCACGATACGCTTGGTTATAATAAACCGGCTGGAAAAGAGTATCAATCTTATTATCTTTATGGTGGCACGCTGGATAAGAACAGTAACACGAACGAAACGCTGGGATATACGAACATTTATTTACGTGGCGGAAAAATGACGGCGACGAGTGGTTATTATGACCTTCTCCGTCCGGAAAGCAGAATTTTTGTGGAAGCGGAAGAGACCGCCACCGCCGACGCGCCAACGGAATCGATTATTTCTGCGAGACTAAATTTCCGTACAGGTTTTATGTCCGCCACGAATGGTGTTATCTTCGATACGGCGGAAAATTCGCTTCTGACAGTTTCCGGTCAATTAACTGGTGGACAAGCTACTGACATGAACCTCATCAAGACCGGCACGGGAACGATGGTTGTGTCGAATGGGAGTAACTCTTATCTCGGCATGACTCAAGTTAATGAAGGTATGCTGAAAGTCACCGGGAAACTTGGAACGGGAACCGTCACCGTTGCGTCGGGCGCAATACTGGAACTGGGAGCGATTGAAGCGATTCGTGGTGATTTAATTGTGAATGGTACCGCCACAATTACCGCAAGAGAAAGTGGTGGAAAGGGGGCAATCAGTAGCGCAAGTAATGTAACGGTCAATTCCGGTGGTGTATTGGAACTAGGCGCGGCAGACGCATTAGCATATACAACTGGTAATCCTACAATGATTACCATAAATGGCGGAACGATGACTTCTACCGCGAAAGTACATCATTCCATTGGTAATTTTACGCTTTTAAACGGCGGAACGATTACTGACGGAGGAAATAATGATGGAACTGCCTACATTCTTGACGGAGCTATTTTAGTTACGAGTGGAACAACGAACCGTTTTGAGGCGACTGGAACGGTATATACACGCGGGCGTCTCACGGATAAACGCGCGATTTTTGAAGTTGTCGACGGAGCTACGTTAAATGTTTCTGCGCAATTCGGTTCTTACGAAAGTTCCATTCTTACGAAAACCGGCGATGGTACATTAATTTTTGAGAAAAGTAACCTATCGTCAGGAACGTTCGATATTCAGGATGGGACAGTTCTATTCAAAACTGTAGGCGAATCGCACCATTGGAATGGTAATGTTTATATCCGTGAGGGCGCGGAACTGAGAACGGAGAAAGACGGTATCGGTTATTCCACCTCTGGTACGACGAATCTGTATGTGGAAGGGCAACTTAATGTTACAGGAGAAAACGAAACGCTCCGTAACGTGAATATTTACATGCAGGGTGGTGAATCCGTCGGAAATCGACTTGATATTTTGTCCACGAATGTTGCTCTCCAGTCGAAAGCGACAGACAGTGCGACGGCGGAAAATCCGACAGTTTCGACGATTAATAACCCAGTCAATCTCCGTTCCAACATCAATAATACGACCGATTTCACGATTACGACAGACGCGAATAGCGTGTTGCTCATGAAAGGAAATATTTATGAAGGTGCTGATGCTATGACCGTCGGTGTTCATAAAGCGGGTACTGGAACGCTTGTGCTGTCGAATGCGAATAATGAACTTGACGGTACCACTCTCATGGTCGATGCGGGTACACTGCGTGTGGAGAATGACGCGCTTAAGACACTCAACGCGCTGACGATGGCGGAAGGAACTACGTTAGATTATATTCTTGCGACTGGAACGGATTTTGGAACGATTGCCGGCCAGGTTACATTCGCAGAAGATACGACACTCGCATTTTCGTCGGAAGATGTCTTTACGATGGAAGATTTCGGTGAAAATGGGCTGACGCTTCTTCAGAGTAATTCGGAATTCGTGGGAATCGAGAATGTGGAATATGATTTGAGTGGGTTAAAAATTGACTTACCGGACAGTATGTTTCTGACGCTCATGCCTTATACTGCGGATGGTAAGTTTTATCTGGCTGCGGGGATGGGGGTTCCGGAACCGACAACGTGGGCCATGCTCGTTCTTGGTATCGGTATGGGAGTGGTGGTTTTCCGTAAAAAACGGAGTTAAAAGAAATTTCTCATGAAACAAGTTGGTAACGGAAGTGTTTCTTTCCGTGCCTATTGGCGTCGCATGAAGGTTCTAAAAACATTTAATTTAGGGACTTCATGCGACGTAGTTTTTCCAGAAATTCTGATATTCAGCTTAACTATCATCTGGGGAACTGTCTTGAAGTAGATGCTGAAGAAGTTGCCATCCAATTGATCAGCATCTACTAGATACGTTTATTTATTATCATTCTGTTCTCGTTGCTTTTTCGCGAGTTGGACCGCTTCATTATAAATTTCCCACCGTTCCAGTGCTTCCTGGGAGGTGAAGTTTGTGATGAGGAGCGTGACATGTCCAGCGTCTGCGTCCATAATTTCCTGCATGATCTGTTGTATCATATAATGAAAAATTTTTTTCCGTTGCCGAATAAACGGACGTAATTGGGGAGCGGAAAGCATACGTATGTTTTCCTGAAACGTTTCGGATAAAAGTGTCAGTAGCTCGAAAAACCGTTCTCTATTTTCGTGATAGTGACAGCATTCCAGTGCAGGCGGAGTGGGCAGAGAAGAATTATTCTGAGCCAATTCCACGATTGAAGCATCTAATAATTCCAAGGCATTCTGATGCGCTTTTTCACTTGATTTTTCGATCATTTTCGGACTGTTTATGATAAAAGATAAAGGTCTTGCCGACATAGAAACGGTCGAGGTTCCTGTCGTTTCTTCTTTTATGGTTGAGTTTGTCTGTTGTCGGTCCGAATTTTCGGAGAGAAAATGGAAAAGTGAAGAAATTAACAGGTATTCTTCTTGTGTCATTTCAGGCTCTTCCTCATTATTTTCTTCCAGATTTCCGTTCGAGTCGCTATCTAGGGTTCTGTTTTGAGAGAAGAGACTACTTTTCTGCATTTCTTCCGGTGTGGGAACTTCCATGTCAAGAAAATACCATGAATCCGCAACTTCCCAGTTGATTGGAGCGGTTTCGATTTCCTGAATATCCCCTTTAATGTGTAAAACGGGTATGCCGGTTTCCGGTGTAATAGAGGTGGAAGAATGTGATGAAGTTGGATTTTCGTTTCTATTTTGAACGTCATTCGGATTTTGGTTCTGGTTTTTATTTTCATTGGCGTGGGGGAGGCTGGTGTCCCACGGAATCAGATTTTTCGCTAATTCATCATTATTTACGATTGTTTCTCCATTTTGCAGAATAATATCGGACATAAATAATTCAGGAAGGAAATCGAAATCGTTCTCGATATCCTGAACCAGCTCGATAAAATCATCTGCATTATCATCGAAATCAGGCTCAAAATCGTCATTATTTTCATCATCATCGTTAAATTTATTTTCATTATGTATATCATTCTCACCATGTATGTAATTCTCCTCATCGTCATGAAAGGAATTCTTTTCGGAGTATTTCCCGATCGAACTTTCCTCATCATGATGGTTGTTGTCCTCGTTTTCATCATGACGGAGTCCATTCCGCGTTTGGTTATTAAAAAAAGCTAGAATTTTTTTAAAATCCTCCGTTAAATCCAAAACATCCTGATCTGATGTATCTGATGATTTGTTCTGACGAAAATCATCTTCAGATTCAGAATTATCCATGTCGTCTAAATTGTCCATGTCT
>JAUNAI010000206.1 GCA_030527705.1 Planctomycetia bacterium
CTGAAGGACGTGCGGAGGGGGTAAAAGATATGTTTATGCAGATGTTCCATGTTAAATTTAATGAAGAGGTTTCGTCAAATATACGACGGAAAGTGGATAGCATTTCGGATATGGAAGAATTGCAACAGTTAAATATGGCGTTGATGATGGCGTCGGACAAGGAACAATTTATACGGAATTTCCTGAAATAAAAAAACATTTAAGTTATTTTTCCTAAATCATCACTTTCTGGAGAGGGTATGTCAGACAGTGTGAAATTTCTTTTGAAATTATTCGTTGCCATAATGTTATTAGTGATAGCGTTATGGCAACCGATTGTTCTGGTACTTTTTCTGTTTTGGGCGACGAAGTTTCTTTTGGATTTATTCATATTCAAGACAGTTTCTGATGAGACGAAATCTTCGTTAAAAGCATTCATCGCAAGCATGTTATTAATAGTTGCGTTGGGGCATCCAATTATTCTGTCTACTCTTCTATTTGGGATGGCGATGTTTTTTCTTGTGTATAATTGGCTAACGTTTTTGGTTATTCGCGCGTCTGGTGTTCCGCTTGTTGGACCGATTTGTGGGTGTGCGAGTGTGCTGATTTTTCCGGTTGATATATTTCCACAAATTTCAACGTGTATGATTTTTCTCAAAAATCATTGGTTTCTCTGGTTTCTGGTTGACATTTTAACGATTCAGTTGCTTATGCTTCTTCCAAGACTTGCTTGTAAGTGGGATTGATAATCGGTTTGGGAGCTTCTTAAAAACTTCTCAATAAAGACTGTAACATGGTTTCAAGACGCTGTCCTAAAGCCGTCGGAGTGCTGTCGTTCGGCACAATCCACGTTGCAGCGGCACGTTTTTGGGAGAGCGGGAACTGATTTTTCTCTCGTGCTTCCAGTTCTTCGAGTGTCCATCCACGTGCTTGTGCAAATTTTTCCTGTCGAGTACGCGGTGTGTCAATAAAAAGTAATGCTGAACATTCACGGTCCCAGCCTGTTTCCAGAAGTAATGCTGCGTCTAGAATTACTAATGATGCTCCTGCGGACTGTGCATTGGCTAAGAATTCGAGCCACCCATGATGAATTGTGGTGTGAAAGAGTGCGTTGAGGAACTCTAACTCAGATTTATTTTCTGGAGCGAAAACGATTTCTGCGATTTTCTGTCGATTAAATGTTCCGTCCATATTCAGAATATTATGATTTCCCCACCGTTGAAGTAGAGCGTCTCGAATTTCCTGCCGATCGTAAAGGGAATGACCGAAACGGTCTGCGTCGAAAACGGGAATACCACGCGAGCGGAAAAATTCGGAAACGAGTGATTTTCCACATGCGATTCCACCGAGAATCCCCCATACTTCAGGGCGTGGTTTTTCACTCATAATAGTCGGTTGTGACACAATCCGTAACGTTCGCGCCTCGGTAATCAGATACTTTACACCAGAATCATGAGCTTCACAAGGAATTTCTGGCACAATCTGACATTCGAATGCTAACCCAATGGTAGGAACCTCCGGTCGCAGACACGGTAAAAGTCGGTCATAATAGCCACCACCTTGCCCCAGACGCCGTCCGCGTGCGTCGAAAGCGATTCCCGGAATGACTGCCAGATCAATTTCTGGCGCGATACAATTTCGTTCTGACATTTCCGCTACCGACGCACACGGTTCAAGAATTCCATATGCTCCCGGTACCAATTCACTCCGTGAGCGGATTTCAACCAGTTTTAGTCCACCATTTTCGAGACATAAGGGAACGATACACCGTTTTTCTGGTGTCTTAAGAAGGGTATCTAACAGCGTATCTGTTTCTACTTCCGACTGATAACTCACATAAACCAGAACCGTTTGAGCACACGCCCATTCCAGAAGTGCCACCAAACGCCGACACGCAGAAACGCTCTTCTCTGGACGGTGCTCCTCTCTTTTTCGTGCAAGACGGATATTCTTGCGCAATTCAGTTTTTTGGTCTGAAACGTTACTCATTTTGATTTATGCTGTTAATTGGATTAATATTGCGGCGTCGGTGGGCGATAATCACTCATCCGAATCGTCTTAAACCAGTCAATGGTCTTCTGAAGTCCCTCTCTCAACTCAATGGTTGGTTCCCAGTTCAGATATTTCCGCGCGAGTGTAATGTCCGGCCGTCGCTGTGTCGGGTCATCCATCGGAAGTGGACGGTAAACCAGCTTCGACCGTGTTCCTGTCAGCTCGATAACCAGTTCTGCAAGTTGCCGAATCGTGAATTCATGCGGATTTCCGATATTTACCGGTCCTGTAAAACCATCCGATTCTTTGTGGTTCATCATTCGAATCATTCCTTCCACTAAATCGTCGCGATAACAGAAGGAGCGCGTCTGGGAACCGTCACCGAAAATAGTAATATCTTCACCGAGAAGTGCCTGTCGGATAAAATTCGAGATGACACGTCCATCATACGGATGCATTCTAGGGCCGTAGGTATTAAAAATACGGATAATTCGAATATCCACGCCGTTATGACGATGATAATCCATGAAAAGCGTTTCTGCTGCACGTTTTCCCTCGTCGTAACATGCACGAATTCCGAGTGTATTCACACACCCGCGGTATGTTTCCGGCTGCGGATGAATTTCCGGGTCACCGTAGATTTCACTCGTAGACGCCTGCAGGACGCGCGCGCGACAACGTTTTGCCATTCCGAGAACGTGAATCGCACCTAATACGGATGTCTTCATCGTTTTAATTGGATTATACTGATAGTGTCCTGGCGCGGCTGGACACGCAAGGTTAAAAATCTGGTCCACTTCCAGAAAAACTGGGACGGTGACGTCATGGCGAATCAGCTCGAAATTCGGATTCCCAATCAAGTGTAAGACATTCGATTTTTGGCTCGTGAAAAAATTGTCGAGACAGATCACGTCGTGTCCCTGTTCCAGAAGCCGTTCACATAAGTGTGAACCGAGAAAACCGGCGCCGCCCGTGACGAGAATGCGTTTCAGTGAAGACATGAATTTTCCTGTAATTAAAACCGGGAAATGTTGAAATCATTTACATAATCCATTAATATTTCGGTTTTTTCAGAGAGAAACTTGAGGAGACGTACCCTTCCTCATGAATCTGATTTTCTCTCTTGACGTATTATCTATTTTTGAGTAAAATTAAAAGATGTTATACTCGAGGCACTATAAATTCCGCTTTACCATCGTTTCACGTTACTGAAACACTTACCGGAGGGAGCGATTCCTACCTGAAATTTAAAGTGGAATCAGTATAAATAATCCCTATTTTTTCCTAAAACGGATTCCCATGGCTCATTCCCTCGAAATCCTGAAAAATTTACGTCTATTACATGTGACGGACGGCATTCCGCAGGAGTGCTGGTTGAAAAATGCTCTGCGTGAATTTCCAGAGTTAAAGATTCATGTGGAAGAAGTGGCAGGAGCGTATGAGGGAGTAAAATCGTTACAGACCGTAGCTTTTAATGCAGTGGTGGTGAGTCTCCGACCAGTTTCCGTTTCTCTTGATTTCATCGTGGGGTGTCGAACCGGAGGAATCTCGACACCTATACTGATTCTTGGACGAAAAAATGACGCGAATATGATGACGCGGTGCTGTGAAAGTGGCGGTGACGGTTGGCTTGCGCTGGAAAACGCGACAGTTTCTGACCTTCTTTGGCAACTTGCGCTAGCGATGGAAAATTTCCGGAATGCGAATCAAAACGTGGAATATATGAAACGATTTCAGCAAGAAACGGAAATGGAAACGGAGGAAGTCTGGCAATTTACGTCGCATTATCGTGAAATGCTCGGTCCCAGAGAGAAAAATGAATCGGAAATTTTCTTGAAAATACGCGAGGAACTGACACAGATGTATCAGGAATTATTAAAAAATTCCATTTTACTGACGGTTGGTCATACAGAGTCGGCAATTTCCGTATTCTGTGAGCGTCTTATCCGAGAGAACGTAAGTGCTGAAATGGTGTACTTAATTCATCTTGACGCGCTGGAAAATTTGTTACAGACGCATAATGGAAAAAACACACTTCACTGGATGAATCGCGCGAATCTGTTACTGGGAAGAGTGACTGTAACACTTCTGAAACGTTATCAGCAGGGTGAAACAGAAAGAAATTCATTCTCTTCTTTTATGAATTTCCATTCAGAATTATAGGTTCTTATAAAAAAAAGTCCCACGAGTAACCTCATGGGACGATGGAAATTTTCGTTATTTTTCGGCTGGCGGATAATACAGGAAAGGCGGACAATGATTCAGGAAATCCATATCGAAGTCGTTGTCAGCCGGGGCACGTCCACCGATACGTAAAATCGCAATTGGTCGGCCTAACGTTTTCGCAATTAATACCGGGTCGGCATCAGGCGCGACGTCGAAATACCCCTGTCCTTTCTGATCTTTCGAGGCAATCGGGAAAGCCGTATTCGGGTCCTCGATGTAAATGACACGAGTGACGAATTTTCCCCCAATCGCTGCGTAAAGGTCGTCGGCCGTCATCTCGACGACGACTGCGTGACGCAATTCTTCCCCAATTGGCGGGTGGGTCCGGTCTACGATTTCCACGGTCGGAAACACTTCCATTCCTGGCATGAGCGGAATGTTGGTCACCCGAAACCGATAACGTTTACCTGTCTGCAGTGCATAATACTGCGGAGTAACCACCGGTTCAAGGAATTTTCCCTCCGCAGCCGCTGCGACCTGAGTATCTTCCGGTGCAACGATCTGCACGTGCTGAAAATAAGCTCCATCCTGTGGCGTGTTCAGAATGGTGTTAGCATCCTGAATCGCTTCTACTTCCTGAGCGGAAACCATGCCACATAATCCCGGAATAATATACATTCCGATAAAAAGAACCTCCAGCAGACGAAATTTATTGGGAGTGTTCAACGTCCACATACTCTGAATCCCTTCATTGGATTGGTTTTCCGCTGGTCGCGACGCACTGAAAATCCATCTTCAGGCGACTTTTTCGTTTTCCGTAAAGACTTCCTTTTTTCATTTACCGAAAACCCACCAGCGGGCCATTTTCATCCATTTTTTATCCGAATATCCGACCTGAAACGACTTTCGGAAGTTTTCTCAGGTCGGACTTTTCCATTTTTCGGATTTTCCGTATTAACGAGTCGGATACGTCGCACGACGCGTCGCACGTTCACCTTCCGGCAACTCAACCGGTCCCGGAAGACCATGTGCCGTTTCCGTAATCGGCTGACCATATTCCGGACCCGTAACACCGGAGATATAGTTCGACGGAGTCGTACCAGCGGCCGGAGCGTCAGCAGCCGGAGCCGGAGTCGCACCCTGAATCACGTTACCATTTTCGTCGGTAACAACACTGCTACCCATCGCAATTTCCGATTCAACGGACTTATTACCCATACGGATAATTGCGAGAATCGCACCGCGGCGGTCTGCTTCAGCAACCGGGTCGACACCAGGGTCAAGACGCGTGCTGACGATCGTGTCCGGCGTACCAACAGCCAACGCCAGTTCCTGGAATTCCGGGTCCGGCAGGTAGATGACTTTCGTCACAAAGTTACCGCTACGAACCTGCATAATATCTTCTTCCGTGAAGTTTACCGGAATCATACTGTGCGCCAAAAACGCCTGCGTACGCGGCATCGCTGGGGCAACTTCCACCGTTGGGTACAGTTCCAGTCCAGAATGACCCGGAATATCCGTCAACTTCAGACGATAAATCCCACTCTGCGGGAAATCCTGACGGAACGGACATACCATCGGTTCCGAATCAAACATACCCTGCGCCGCGACGTCCCAACGTACGTTCGCACCCGCCGGACCGACGAACGCCAACTGCGACGTTTTCATCGTGGCCGGAGCTTCTGGCGCCTGTACATTCGCTCCATACGCTCCGTGAGGCTGACCCATATCCACTCCAGGACCAGGACCATCAATTCCTGCCGGATGAGTCGGACGCGCGTAGTCATAGCCACCCTGCGTGTATGGGCCCAACGTCTGCTCTTTACATCCTACCAGCACGGTTACGACGCAAAGCGAGAAAAACAATGTCAACCAGGTTCTCATTTTGTCCCCCTATCTGACTCCTTCAATTATAAAAGCATCCTGCATGCTGTGACGATTGATTCTACTCTACCAAAATTCTTCCGAATCTCGGAAAACAGCTCTCAATTATCCATAGCCAAAAAATTTCCTTATCTCGGACATTCTAACAAAATTTTGGCCCTTTTTTACTTTTTCGGAAAAATTCCTCTGTTCTTATAGCCAATTTTCGGTTATAATGCCAATAAAGTCCTCTTTTCTGGAAATTTTTCCACAAAAGGACCATTTTGCACCATTTCACACACCATGATGACCTGAAAATTCGTCAAAATGTGCGAAACTACACCACAAAACGGTTCTCCTGTTAAGAGAACTCCTGTTAATGTTTATTTTCGGCCGTTACAAATAAATTCTTTGATAAATTCGTTCAGATTGACAAATGTGGAATAAAATATTTTTTCGGAATACGGAACAGGCAAAATACGCAAAATACACAATTATATTTTCTGCTTTTTTCGCTCTTTTCCTTACAACTGTTTCAGTTTCACACGCTCAGTCCACTTCCGAAAGTGAAAAAAATACAGACCAGAACGCTCGAATCATTCTCCAGAATTCGATTCATGCGCTCCAGACGTCACAGAATTATGCCGTCGACCTCCACTGTAGAGCCCAGATTTTCGGCATTTTTTTCAGTGGAAAAGGAATGTACTGTCAAAAACGTCAACGAAACACCTTCACTGCGAAAGAGCGAATTTCCTCACGCTGGGAGATGGAGTATTATTTTCCGACTTTTCATCAGTACAATCTTTCCGTTCTCAATGGCGAGCAGATGAAACTCTGGCGTTTCAACGAGCGTCGTACCATCGTCGGCATGGACGCTCCAAACACTTCGACCCACCCAAAATCCTCCGCCAGTGACCTTGAGCA
>JAUNAI010000207.1 GCA_030527705.1 Planctomycetia bacterium
TGATGATGACGGTGGACTTTTCGGCGGTGATGACGACGATTCCGAAGAAGATTCCAGTGACGATGACGGTGATGATGACGGTGGACTTTTCGGCGGTGATGACGACGATTCCGAAGAAGATTCCGGTGACGATGACGGCGGATTTTCCTTTTAATGTAAACGTGTGAAAAGGTATAAAATGAAAAAGTCAAGCATTTTCAGTTTCATAATATTAGGAATAGTAATGGGAATGTCGACCATTTCGTCGCTGACGGCTTATGGAGCGGATAGTTTATCCGAAAAATACCAGAAATATGTCGATTCCGGTCGAATTCCGGGTTTTGTCTCGATGATTCAGGACGAAAATGGAAACATTCAGACTGATTGCGTCGGATGGCAAGACTTGGAGAAGTCGCGGAAGATGGCACCGGACACGATCGCATGGATTGCGTCTACCTCGAAATTCATCACCTGTGCGGGAATCATGATGCTGGTTGATGAGGGAAAAATCGAGTTAGACGCACCGTTAGAAAAATATCTGCCAGAATTTAAGGATATAAAAGTTCTGATAAAAAATGAAGACGGAACCGAGACGCTTCGTGTGCCAGAAACGAAACCGACGGTGAGACAGTCACTGAGTCATACGGCTGGGTTCCGATTTTTCGTGAGTATGCCGATTGATGCGAAAACGTTACAGGAATTGGTCGCAGAAGTCGCCACACTCCCACTTCTGTACGAGCCGGGGACGAGCTGGCAATACTCGAATCTTGGAATCGACATGGGCGCGGCGGTTCTGGAGCGTGTGAGTGGGCAGAAATACGAGGATTTCCTTCAGGAACGCCTCTTCAACCCGCTTGGTATGAAAGATACGACTTTCTGGCTGACCGAAGAGCAGATGACACGCGTCGCGAAGTGTTATGATGTCCGCGACGGAAAAACAGTCGAAATTCCGATTGACCAGTTGACCACTCCGTACACGAAAAAAGAGGGACGGTACGCAGAAGCGGGTGGAGGATTGTTCTCGACAGCACAAGACGTTTTCCGGTTTACGCAAATGATTGCGAACGGTGGCGTTTTCGAGGGTAAACAGATTATGTCACGATCAGCAGTCGAATATCTCTCCAAAAAACAGACCGGCGATAAAGTCCCTAACTGGTACGGTTTCGGTACAGCAATCGGTGGTGACTGGTTCGGTCACGGTGGAGCGTGTGGGACGGACGCGCAAGCGAATCTGAAAACCGGCGCATGTGGCGTTTTCTTCGTGCAACTCGGCAATCACCCCGACCGCGACAAAACGAAAAAAATCTGGGATGAGTATTTAAGAAAGTAATCAAAATCATTATCAAATTTCACCAAAACTCCCTAAACTTTCATTTTATCCATTTTTTTGGTTGACATTTTCGCAAATTGATATATAATTAATTTATAAATCAGATAGTGGCTGGTGAGAAAACGTTTCCTATAGCCACTTCCAATATATTTTCAATGATACATAGAGAATACCATGAAAACCACATTGTATATACGTCGTTTCGTTTTTAGACTCATCGCACTGGGAATGACATCAGCGATGATGTTTTCTTCCGTTAATGCAGAGACGGTCTGGAACGCCGGAAATCAGTCCGACGTATCGTCTTCTACCATCCTTTCTGCGGATAGTTGGACGAACGGTACCCCCACGAGAGAAAATCCAGGCACGATTACCGGAGCGACCATCACGACGACGAATTCCTTTAATCCAGTTTCCACCAATGCAAACTCTGTGGCAATCACGCTTGGGCAGGATTCCGTTCTGCGTGTAAACGGCGACTTTATTCCGTTTGTGAACATGGACGCGAGTCAGAAAGGGTATCTCTCCCTGACGCTGACGGACAATGCACAACTGAATATAAGTAGACATTTATGGGGAGGAAACTCAAGTGGCACAGCCGCAAAACCGCTCGATGGTGAAGATTACGCGGCGTATTTCACGTTCGGAGGAAACTCGGTCACGAACATTAGTGGCGAAGCGTGGCTGGGACGGTCTGTCAAGACGAAAATCGTGATTCAAGACAACGCGACGGTTACTTCTAGCACGAACAACTCCGGTATCTCTCAAAGTGGAAACGCAGCCGGCTCGCTTATCGAGATGACTGGCGGAGCATTTAACGCGGTCAATTTATACATTGTGACGGATCCTCGTGCTGGCGAGATGAATCAATCAGGCGGAACGGTTACGCTGTCGGGTTTTTGTAATATCGCGACGTCGAAAACCAATGACGCGAAGTACAACCTTTCCGGCATCGGCGTTCTGAATGTCGGCGGCGCACTGACAAACTACGGAGTTATGAACCTTTCCGGCACGAGTTCTATGACGCTCGCTAACGCAACGAATCTAACCAACAACAACTCAATGACCGTGAAAGACAACGCCTCCGTTTCGGCAAAATACTTCTACCAAAACGGTAACTTCACGCTTGCGGATAACGCAACGGTAACCATCACGGACAAAATCCGTTTCGCGGACGACACCAGCCAGACTGCCGTGTATAACCAGACCGGCGGAATGTTCACGTACTCCGGTGGTGGCGATTTTCTGATGAGCCGTTATGATGGTTCCAATCTGGAAATGAACATTTCCGGCGGGAGTTTCAACGTGACGAACAGTAAGATGCTCATCACGGACAACGCAGGCGGAAACTCGAAAATCACCCTTTCTGGTACGGCTGCGGTAACTTCCAAGAATGTGAATCTCGGAAATCGGGGTTATGCGGAACTCATCATGAAAGATAACGCAACTTGGACAACCGACGGTACATTCCATCTGGGTTATGAAAACATCTCCGCGGAAGGTGTTCTGAAGATGAGTGGCAACTCGAAACTCACCACAGGTAATTTCCGTATGTCGTATGCTGCGGCTGGTGGTGACAATGCAGGTGCAAAATCGACCATCGAAATGACCGACAACGCGGTACTGACCGTGAACGGTTCCTTCATTCCGTTCCGTGGTAACCATTCCTATAGTCACGGCGGTAAAGGCTACGCCTCGCTGACCTTAAGCGGAGACGCGAAGCTGAACGTAACCGGTGACTTCTGGGGCGGTTCTAACGACAACGGGACGGGTGCTCAGCCGATTGACGGAGAAGAATACGTGGCATATTACACGTTCGGTGGAAATTCCGTTACCACGATTGATGGTGAATTCTGGGCTGCGATGTCCACCAAAACGCATGTTATTATGAAGGACAACGCCACGGTAACCTCCCAAAGTGGAAACTCCGGTATTGGGTTGTTAGCCAACGCGAGCGGTTCGTTGTTTGAACTGCGTGGCGGTACTCTAAAGGCTCCGGCGTTTATTGTCGGAAGTGGTGGTAGCGCAACATTCACCGTGGACGGCGGAACGACAGACTTCACGGATTTTACTGTTGCAAATGGTGAGGCGCAGGGAGATGTTTCCGTTAAAAATGGAACATTAAGTGCCACGACTATGAATATCGGAAATTCGAGTGGCATTGCGAATATGACGGTTTCGGGCGGTAATGTGAGTGCTACCAACCTGTACATCGGAAATTCATCCGGTGCCGCTAACATGACGGTTTCGGGCGGTGAAACCGTCGCTTCCGACCTCCGTATTGGAAAAGGCGGTACGGGGACGGTAACTTACACACAGACGGGAGGAACCGTTACCGCCAATGACAAGGCGTACATCGCGCATTCCACAACCGGCGACGTAACCGTGAACATTTCCGGTGGTGAGTTGAAAGTCAATCCGGATGAATTCTACATCACCGACAACGACGCCTCCCACGCCACGATTAACCTTTCCGGTACGGGTGAAAATGCAGGAAAAATTACCTCCAAACGCGTCAACCTTGGTCAGCACGGAACGGCGGACGTCAACATGAGTGGCGATTCCACGTGGAATTCCGGCAACTTCTACATGTCGTACAATTACGACAAGAGTGACAACGCGGTCAGCAACATGACGCTCACCGACAACGCAACGCTCAACGTAAGTGGTAATTTCATCCCGTTTAAGGGCTATCAGGATAATAGTCACGGCGGAAAAGGTTGTGTTACGCTCACGATGGACGGTAATTCCAAGCTGATTATCAGTGGAGATTTCTGGAGTGGACCAGCAATGACAACCAACACTCCAGAATTAATGGACGGAAAAGATTATACCGCGTATTATACGTTCGCCGGAAACAGTCAGGTCTCCTCGAACGACTGGTGGGCGTCCATTTCGACGAAAAGTTACGTTCAGATTAAAGATAACGCAACCATTACTTCCAAACAGAATGCAGGTATCGGCTGGAGTTCTGCTGGAACTGGCTCCGTAATCGAGATGACTGGCGGTACAATTAACGCGAACCAATTCTTCATTACGGAAGTGGACAACAGTAATGTAGCCACGATGAATCAGTCCGGTGGAACCGCAAATATCGCGAATCTCAAACTGAACGCCAAGGGCGGAACGTTAAACCTAAGTGACGCTGCGGCAATGAACGTAACCGGAACCGTCACGAATAACGGAACGATTAACGTTAATGGCGGTGATTTCTACGCGGTAAATATCAAAAATGATAACGTGTTTAATGTCGCGCAAGGTGGAAGCCTCCAAGTTGGCGCGAAAGAATCCACCACGGGGCAGACGCTCACGATTCAAGGTGGTTCACAGGCACTCGATATGAACGGTGACATCGTTCTGGACATCTTTTCGATAGATGACTATGATAAAATTTCGGCAAGCGAAAGCCTGTTAAATTTCGGTGATAACGCGCAGATTACACTTAATATCATGGCAAATTCGGGAATCAATGATTCTGTGGCATACCTCCTTGAGAGCTGGATTGAGGGATTCGACAACTTGGATATCCTTCAGGGGCTGAGCGTTTCGGTTACCGGAATGGATAATTTTGCCGGTTCAATTCTCGCAAACGGCAATATACTTTTGGGAAATGTGAATGCAATTCCTGAACCAACCACATGGACGCTTCTCCTTGTCGGCACAGGTCTTCTCTTCTTCTGGAGAAAACGTCGTGCGTAATGGTTAACTTTCAATGGGCCTGTAAAGGAGCAAATAAAACAAGCGCTCCTTTACGGGTTATCTTTAGCGATCATCTAAACACAAACGCCGATTCCCCCCCCCTATCGGGAGGAATCGGCTACTTGGAATGTCGTGACGGTTAAATAACCGAATCGCGTTGTGGCGAATGCTTACTTTTTTATGTTTTATTCTGTTCTTCTTTTAGTTCAGAACCGGTCGCTGTGGCACCTGAATCACTAACGGTTTCAGGTCGAACAAGATTCCAGCAGCCTCTTTTTTCGGAGCTTTTCCGCCCGGAATGTCGCGGAGTGCCTTCCGTTTAATGCTCGCGACACCGACCTGCGTGGGGTCAATCGTTGGGCTAAACAGTTTAATGATATTCAGAACTTCCGGCGTAAAATTGAAGGTTCCATTCGCTTCATTTCCGATGTGGTTAAAACTACCGACAGTGACGATGCTGGCATTTCGATCACGGAAAACGTAGGCCTCATAACCTTTCGCACGGAGCGCGTCGCAGAGAATAACGGCCTTTTCGTCTGCTTCACTGAGCGTCTGACCTTTAATGGAGAGTCCACGTGCATCATTCGCCTGAATCTGGGCGATTCGTTCCTGATTCAGCGTTGTAACACCTTTCAAAACCGCCACCTGAACGGTATATTTTCCGGGGCAATCGAGCAACGAGTAACGTTTAATGTCTTTATTTGCCGCAAGAACCACCGGGTCGAGACCTGGTTTTACGAAATATTCGCTCGGCAAAAGCGGATTCGCGGTCATGAATGCGCGAGACAACGGCGCGGCGTTATTCTGTGCAACAAGTGGGTGCGACGAAGAACTACTCACCATACACTTTGGCTGGAGCGTTTTGATTTTCATGAGTGCTTTCTGAGCACGCGGGTCTTCCACAGACGCAAAATTTCCGATAAGAACCGCATATTCACGGGAGACGCTCGGATTCAGATAATGATATTTCGTCGAAATCTGCGGAGCGGCTTCTGGATTTTCGTTATCAACGACATAATACGGACGACCTTCCATCGTCGCCCCTTCCTGAGAATCTTTCACATAAATATACGCGTCAAGCCGGAAATCATTACGCAATTCGGTAACGAGAGCGACCGCTTTATCTGCCGCAATTTCCGAGTTCGGGTCCGCAAAAACACAAGCGGTAATGAACCACGGACCATTCTGTTTCGTGATAAGGTACGGAGTGACATCCGCTGAAAATGCGGCGACAGAAAACTGCAACGCAAAAACTACCAGTAAAAGGGTGCAACCTTTTTTCATCTGAGTGAACATGAAAAATCTCCTGAAAATTTAAAAACGTCTCGTGGACGATGCCTCGCAAAACTTTCATTTTTAGAAGTATAGTAAATATTTCCACTCTTGCCAATATTAAAAAGCCAGATATTAGGCGAAATAGCTAAAATTTATAAAAATATTTTACATAAAAGCGGAAAACTTTAATGAATTTTACTAATTTGGTAAAATTTTCCTAAAAAATAGTTGACTTTTCGACCAAAATCGGTTATTATTAATTAATATAGAGTATATCTCCGAATTAACGGATGAGAAATCGCTCTTTCTGGTGTCACTGCAACGTAAAACGACGGGAACGCCTCCTATAGTAACAGCTGAATAAGTACACTAGGGGTGCGAACGTCTCGTCCACAGAAAACACTAAGCATTTTACGCCACAATTTTAGCAATTTACACAAGTTGGAAAGAATTTATTCCTTAAAAAAACCATTTTTACCCACGATTGCGGATGAGACGTCCGCGTACCCAGTTAATCAGCAACTCCTATACGGATTCCACTTGAAAATTCAGGGAAGGACGGTCCTTTCGGTAGTCATTTCAGCAACGCAAAATGACGGTAAAGTGTAATTTTAT
>JAUNAI010000208.1 GCA_030527705.1 Planctomycetia bacterium
ATTTCTCTTCTTTTTCTTTCTCTTCCGCTTCGCGCTCCTGCTGCGCAATTCCATCCGTATACGTCTTGAAAATCGGATTCGATTCCGTGTCAATCCGCATGTAATCCGGTACGACTACGTTACGCCCAATCCCGGTAATTCTTTTACACGTTTCCGCCGGTAACAGACATAAACGCATGAACGTCGTCAGGAAAATCTGCACGTCCATCTTAAACGAGCCGGTCTGAATATACTCCAAGTCCAGCGTCAACTTCCGACGCACACTCTCCAAGTCAGAATCCGGCGGCAGGTTAATCTGCGCCAGCCCCGTCACTCCCGGCGGAATCAAGCTACGATTATCATAACCGGGAATCGCTTTCGTCAGATGACACGTGAATTCCGGACGTTCAGGACGCGGACCGATGAGCAACATATCTCCAGCCAACACGTTAAACAACTGCGGTAATTCATCCAAGTGCGACGCACGGAGCAATTTTCCGAATTTCGTAATTCGTGGGTCATTCACACTCGTCCAGACCGGCCCCGTCTTTTTTTCCGCGTCCGGAATCATCGAGCGAAACTTCATCAATGTAAAAATCTTCCCATTTTTCCCAACACGGCGCTGTTTATACAGAATTGGACCATCCGATGTCAAGAATAACAGAATTGTCACGACAAACATAATCGGTAACCCCGGCACCAGAAGTGCCAGCGCCACAAATCGATCGAACCAGCAACGAAACGCAAAATACGTCGACGGAGTAATCGTTTCAACTTCCGGAAACGCTTCATTCTGCGCTCTTCCTGAGCCGTTTTTCGTGAACTCTGATTTCATTATATTTTGTGCTCCGACCTCATACATTTCCATTTTTCCTGTACTTGCGGGCAATTTATCGATATTCGTCGTAATCGTGGACATACACACTAATTATTTATTCTTAGGGAAAAGTCTTTCAACTTTTTTCTTTTAATACGTATTTAACTATATTATTATACATCAACTTTTAAGTTTATCGGCAAAATTTCCCAAAAAAAGATTAAATTTTGATGAATTCACTGAAAATGTCGCCATTTCAAGAAAAAACGAAATCCGAAAAAGGTCAAATTTCACCTTTTTCGGATTTTTTTGTCACACGGACATAATCTCTTAATTAAAAAATACCTCCATCACCAGCAAAACGCAACGCCCGCATGACCGAGTTGCTGCGCGGTTCGGTCATTAAACAACGCAAGATACCCTGCCCAGAGTTTCAGATTTCCCCTCTGCCACTCCACCGTCGGCGCGAGAGCGGCCCAATCTCGCCCGATATTCGGTGTCAGTCCATTTCCTGTCGTGTCACCGTCGAGGAATTCATGATACCAGAAGCCGGTACAGTGAAGGGAAAATGTTTCCGTATCGTGAATCAGAAACGTGTGCGCGAGTCGAAGCGCGATGATATTCCGCAATGAATCGAGTTGCGCAGAGCCTAAATTAAGATTTCCTAGCCCTGGTGTTCCGGGTAACGCTCCCGGCGGCGTCGAATCGGAGAGCGTCATGGAGCTAAAATCACTATAATAGTACTGAAGTCCCCAAAACGGCTGGAGCGAGAATGAGCCGAAACGAAATTCCGTGCCGATTTCTCCATAAAGAAAAGCGCGGAAAGTGTCCGATTTCCCGACACTATCCGGAAAAGTTGGAGAAGTCGATGAAGTCGCCGTATTCTGGAGCGTCTCGCGGGTATGAGCGTATCCGAGCGCGGCGGTTCCGAGAAAATAGCAGTATTCATAATCTTTTCGGCCATAAAATCCCCAGAAATAGTGATTCGTGTCATTTTCCTCACCACGGAGAACGTTATTTTCTGAAACTGTTGCGAGTTGTTCCGAGGCATTAAACGCGAAAAATGCACCAACACGCGAATCGATACCGATATTCAGATCCGTTCCGACGAGAAAACCACCAAAATTCTGTGAAATATCCGTCTCACCGTGCGTGTAGCCACCAGAACCGTACCCCAGTGCCCAAGAAGTCTTTCCGATACAGGAACGGTCCGTGTCACGCATGTTCTGGAGAAGGAGAATGTTCTCGACCGTCGCGCTCGTAAGACCAACCTGCGGCGCGGAAGAATAAAGCGTCTGCGCCCTGCCCTGCTCAGGCATGATGAATAAAAAAAAGGGAAAAAGGATCAGGATTTTACATAAATTTTTCATTTTCAGGCCTCTCCGAAAAATCGGGAATAATGGATTTCCGAAATTACCATAACCGAAAATGGAAAAGTGGAAAAGCTGGTATTTTCTCCAGTAATGATAAAGAAAATAGCATAAATAACGGCATAAAAAACGTTACCGAAACCGTTTCCATTTCCCGAAAAATGACGGAGAATATACGTTTTTCGTGAGACGCGGACGGAGTAAGAAAATTTTTTCAGAAAATTTTCGGTGGGTTCTTGTAAAAAAAGTGAAAAAGGAGTATAATTGAATCAGCTTCCACGATTAGCCTGAATTATTTTATACCTGAAAAGGTGAAAAACGTGAATGTGGCGGAAAATACGGCATAAAACAGCTATTTTCGGTGGAATATTAAAAAAACACAGTGTATTTTAACGGAAAAACCAAAACCATTAAATCTCCCACAGATTCCACAGACCCCACAGATCTCACCGATTGTCACAGAAAGGAGTGAGATTTCAGGGAGTGAAATGATTCAAGTCACCGATTTTTTCGCTTTCCGGAACCCCGTATTTTTCGGCACATCACACAGAAGAGACAGATTTCACAGACGGATTTTAAATGATCATAGTCATTTTTAATCACACATGAAAATTCTCTTGAGGGGCGGTCCCTCCGACAGTTGTTTCAGCAACGTGAAACGACGGAAAAGCAGAATTTTATCGTGCGTCGGATTTAAAAATCTGTGAAATTCTGTGGAATCTGTGGGAGATTTAAAATCACTGGTTTCCATGAAATCCGTGGGAGATGAAATTTTCAGGCTAGGTGAGGTTAATATCATTTTTCATATTTTAAGGAGTATCTCATGTTACGACCCACAATTCCCCATTTTTCCCTCATTTTCGCGCTTCTCTGCGTCCTTGCGGCGAGTGTTCAGGCTGGCGAATTCCGTTTTTTCGGTCAGACGGATAAAGACCCGTTACAGTACGTAGCCGGTGAGGAAATGACCTTTACCGTTCAGCTTCTCGAGGATGGGAAACCGATCTCTGGCAAGACACTGAAGTGGTCGCGTCGCGGTGATGACGGCCTTACTGATAAAGGTGAAGCAATCGCCGATGCGGAAAAGCCACTCACTATTAAAACGAGTATCTCCACACCAGGTTTCGTCCACATCAATGTTCAGGCGTATGACGAAAATGGTCAGGTTCTCAAGAACGGTAACCAGAATATGCCAGCTTTCGACGGTGGTGCGGGTGTCCGTCTCGATGAGATTCAGGGTTACGCAGAACCCGCAGATTTCGATGAATTCTGGAATAAACAGAAAGCTCGACTGGCGGAAGTCCCAATTAAAGCGACGATGACGGAAGTAGAATCTGGAAACGAGAATGTTCTCTGCTACGACATCCGTATCGACTGCGTCGGAAAAGCCGTCTCGGGTTATTACTGCAAGCCGCGCGACGCGAAACCGAAATCCCTCCCGGCTTACGTTTCTTTCCAGGGTTACGGTGTCCATTCCGCAGGAAAACAGCCATGGGCGACGGATAAGCTCGCACTTCAGATTAACGCACACGGAATCGATAATGGTCAGCCGGCAGAGTATTACGAGAATCTCCGAAACACGACGCTCCGTGGTTACGCGTTCAGCACCGAGGAAAATGTACGTCCGGAAACGTCCTACTTCTGCGGTATGATGCTCCGCGTGATGCGTGCTCTGCAGTGGATTAAGACCCAGCCTGAATGGAACGGCGAGGTTCTTGTCGTCGGTGGTGGAAGCCAGGGTGGATTACAGTGCCTGACTGCTGCGGGACTTGACCCGGACGTGACGGAATGTAACGCAGTCGTTCCGTGGTGTCTGGACCTTGCGGGTCATAAAATGCTGAACCGACTGAACGGCTGGCGCCCAGAGTGGGCGGAAGGTCTCGGATATTTTGACGCAGCCACGCACGCGAAACGGATTCAGTGTAAGACGATTATTTCCGCAGGTCTCGGCGATTACGTCTGCCCACCGTCCGGTCAGATGGTGCTTTATAATAACCTAAAATGCCCGAAAAAACTGACATTTAATCAGGGACGTACCCACGGTTACATGATGCCAAACGGCTCGGTGAGCGTGCTGGAAGACATGAAAGAGTAAAATTTAAGAATTAAAGATAAAAGAGTAAAATTTAACAGGGAACGTGGGCATCTCACCCCCATTCCCTGTAGAATTTAATCGGCGTTTTTCTTAGATTCTCTGTTTCTCTTACGGATTCTTCTTCCGTGCTTCCTCGATAACCGGAAGGACGACGCTCGGAAAGTCCGTCGCGATGCCGGTAATGCCGAGATCTAAAAGTTTCCGATACATGTCAGGATTCTGGCCATTAGACCAAGTAATGACTTCCATCGGAATGCCACGGCCTTTCATTTCCTTCGCGAACTCCCGCAGAAAATCGCTTTTCGGCTCGAACGGATCTTCTTTCGTCGGGTCCGCCTGAATATGAAGTACCAGATGATTCACACCGCGGAAGTCGTTCTCACGCAGTCGATTCAGAATCTTATTCAGTCCATCCATATTCGCGGTCCGATCTTTCGTCCAAACGTATCCCAGCCAGAGCATACCGACGCCTTCCGGACAGATTTCCTTCCATTTCAGCATTTTATCATAATTTCCCGACGTGAAGAACATCTGTTTCTCGATTCCATAATGACGCACACGCTCCGCGATTTCACGCAGATTCGCCTCATTCAGACCTTTTTCATCGAGATAAAGTAACCGTTCCGGGAACTTCGCCATGGCGCAGAAAACTGACTCCATCGTCGGAATACGCTGAAGCGCATAATCCTCGCCCATGTGACGTCCGACATCGAACTGTCGCACTTCCTCCCATGTGAAGTCGGCAATCCGCTTTCCTTTCAGCTCTTCCGGCAGATTCCAGACCATCCGATTTACATTCCCGTCGTGAAACATAACCGCCACACCGTCTTTCGTGTACTGAACGTCACCTTCCGGAATGATATTCATATTCCACGCCCAGAGAAACGTTTCGAGCGTATTTTCCGGCCGTTCCACGCCACCACCACGATGAAAATTGATATAATAGTCACGGTCGTCGGCCGTCAGCATACCAGTAAATACACACAGTAATAACGCGGAAAGACCCGCGAGAAAAAGGGATTTCTTCATGATTTTCTCCTTTAAAAATCTGAAATAAATTAAGTTGTCCGGAGGAATTGGTTATCCGTCGCGAGTTTACGTCCGTGGGAAGAACCATTAAAAGCCTCCCCTTTTAGGGGAGACTGAGCCAACTACGTAGCGGTTGAATTCGACCGCTACGAGGTCGGCGTGGGTGGAGATTCCGTTCATCCGTGGGTTTACACCCACGGCTATTACATAACGCTCCTACGGAGCTTGGTGTTTCAGCAATGAACCCTAAAACACAATGTGTAAATGATTCCCTTTTTTATTTATTTAAATATTTAAGAGTTTTTTGAAGGGGGAGTGTGAGGGGGAAACAATTTTGCAAAAATGTTTCCCCACTCACGAATGTTTATAGGTTATGTCTCTAAACACGAACGCAAGATTTCACCCTGTCGAGAGGAACTTGCTACCCGTCGCTGGGTAACGCCCGTGGAGAAAAAACATTTTGAAATTTATTTTCTCCCCAGCCCCTTCTTTCAAAAACTTTTTAATCGCGTTCTACGAACGCTTGCTTTTCTTGTTTTTTGTTTTTTTCTTGTTTTCTTTTTCTTCCTATTTCTCCGCGTGAATCGACACCGGGAACGTCAGTGAAATACTCCGTCTCGCGCCCGGATTTTCCGGGTCACGCCGATTAAAGAACGTCGCGTAATATGGCGCGTTTCCATCAATCCACGTAACGAGCTGAATCCACTCATCTTCCGTCATTTTCGGGCGTACCTGTTCCGCATGAAGTGGGTCGTCAAGCAACACACGTACCAGCCGACTGCGACTTGAGCCGAATTGCCGGACAGCGGAAATGGACGCACCACTGTGCTTATTCGAGACGGAAACCATCTGCATATTTTCTTCCGTCGAGACGAGCGCGCCACTCCGTTTTCCGTGTGGGAATAGGCTGGTGTAGGAGCGCATCATACCCGTGACGGGGTCGGTAGCGGCAGTCAGGTCGAAACGCGCTGCCGGAGCGTCGGGACCGTCCGCATTTTCGGGACTGTGACAGGAGACGCAATTCCGCTCAAAAATCGGCTGAATATGT
Source organism: Planctomycetia bacterium (assembly GCA_030527705.1). GTDB lineage: Bacteria > Planctomycetota > Planctomycetia > Pirellulales > Thermoguttaceae > RGIG3701. The sequence goes on from JAUNAI010000208.1 coordinate 6,336, forward strand.
TCCTCGAAACCGAGAAGGGTCTCGCTTCCCCATTTCGGCTCTTCTGGAATTAACGGTGCGTGCTGAAACGCCTGCGCCAGCGAGCCGGGTTTCGGTGCGACAACCTGCGGACGAGTTTCGTGACAGCCGATACACCCGCGCGACTCGCCATTTTCGAGCGTGATATGACTGCGCATTCTCCGGATTTCCAGACGATTTTCGTCAAGAATCTGGAAATAAACCGGCGTATTCGCGGGTAGATAGAACCAGCAGGAACCGTCCGCTTCAATCGGTACTGTCCCAATTTCCCGCGTCGGCGCCCACGCCCAGTAACCGAAAATCTGATCCCACGCATTTCCAGGAGCCCACCGCATCGCGCCGATTTTATCATCCATCGGCCACGCCACATGCTGCATGACACGGAGATATTTCGCTTTTCCCTGCTCCTCCACCGGAAGTCCCACATTCACGTCAGACACATACGCAATTGGGTGCGGGAATTCCGCAATCGCTGTCTGTTTTTCCTTCTGAGTCAGAACCCATTTTCCGGAAGAAACGGGATTTTCCGCATTATTTTCCGC
>JAUNAI010000209.1 GCA_030527705.1 Planctomycetia bacterium
AAAAATCGTTGCGGGGTGGTTGACTTTCTTGGAATGTGTGTTATAATGTTTCGTGTGTTATGATACAGTTTTCAGAGATATTCTTTTTTGGTAGTTTTATACTCGATACACTATAAAATTTACTTTACTATCGTTTCGCGTTGCTGAAACGACAGCCGGAAGGACCGCTCTTCCCTGAAATTTTAAGTGGAATTGGATAACGGGATTTATTATCATGCAGGACCAGACGCTCAAATTTTTACTCCGTCGCTTTCAGGAAGCCGGGATTAGTCCGAATCATAAATTGGGACAGAACTTTCTCATGGACCAGAACTTACTGAAACTGGTGGTACGGAGTGCCGACATCCAGCCGACAGATATTATTCTGGAAGTCGGAACGGGTTCTGGTGGGCTGACGGTTCAGATGGCACCGCTCGCAGGTCACGTAATTACTGTGGAACTTGATGAGCAGTTATATCAGCTGGCGAGTGAGGAACTTTTCCCGTGTGAAAATGTGACGATGCTCAACGCGGATATTCTGAAGAATAAGAATCGACTGAATCCGGTCGTGATGGAGAAAATCGAGGAACTTCGGAGTGCGAATCCGGGCGCGGACCTGAAACTGGTCGCGAACTTGCCGTACAGCGTGGCCACGCCGATTATGACGAATTTACTGGCGCTTGACGTACCGCCGAAATCCATGACGGTTCTGATTCAGAAAGAAGTCGCGGATCGAATGATTGCGGAGCCGAACACGAAAGATTATGGTGCGTTGTCACTCTGGTGTCAGTCGCAGGCGACGGTGGAAATTGTGCGTATTTTGCCACCGGGTGTCTTTTTCCCGCCACCGAAAGTGTATTCCGCGATTGTGCATCTTGAATATAAAGCGGAAAAAAGGGCGACAATTTCCGATCTGGAACGCTGGCACGAGTTCATTCGTGCGATGTTCTTCCATCGTCGGAAGTTCTTGCGTAGTGAACTGATTTCATGTTTTAAGAATGTTTTAGAGAAGTCGGATGTGGACGAGATTCTTGCGCGACTTGAGCTGAAACCTGAAACGCGGGCAGAACAGCTCGATCTGGAGACGATGAAGGCGCTGTGTGAGACTTCTTACGCAGTTGTGGCGGAAAAAAATTCGTAAAAAATCCTTATTCTGCGTCTCCCCCCTACTTGACACGTAGGCGGTCTTTCTCGTATAATGGATGGTGTTCATTTTAGCCTTCCTGAAAATCGAAAACGGACTTAAGGAGACGCTTATGCGGTATTTAAACCGATTTTTGTCCCGCAATTTTTCTGGTGTAACACTTGCTGTGTTGATGACATTCGGAATATCTCTCGGAATATCCCTCGCTGAAACATCGGAAACACCCGCTAAAACTATTCCGAAAATGCCGTCTGACGTCCTTTTCGCAATCGGCGAGGCGGATAGAAGCCCGGCGGAGTTTAAATTTCGTCCGGAGTGGGCGGCGGAAGCTGGGCGCGTCGCGGACAAGAATCTGGCGGTGCCGTTTCTGAAATTCGTCGTCGGAAAAAACCAGAATGCGGACTGGACGCCGTGGCACTGGTCTACCGCGGAGGCGAAAGCCGGTTACCGACGTTTTACGGCTGAAATCTCCTTCAACTCACCGTCTGATAAGGGTAAAATGTTCCTCGTCGTCGGTATCGCGCACGGAATCCCGAATCTCGGTTCCGAAGTTCACGTCGTCACGAACGGCGTTGCGTCACCCGTCGTCCGCGCGAAAAATCCTGGAATGGTACGTGGTCCGTGGGACTCTTTCGACGTGGAAGGTTCCAGCCAACTTCTGACCGTCGAAATCCCTGCCGGAGCGATTCGGACGGGTGAGAATACGCTGACGATTACGCTCGATAAAGGCTCTTTTATTTTTTATGATTATCTCTGTGTGCGTGAGAAACCGGAAGCGTTGCCCGTTCCGCCGGTGGAACCGATGTTGGACGATTTTCTGGCGGCGGGAATGCCCGAGGAAATTCTGTTCTGCACGCGAAAACCTGCGATGGAACACTGGTACGCGACTTTCGGCTATTACGGTGATAACGTCTGTCGGCTTCCCTTCCCGATGAACACCGGCGGCGCGTTTTACATTTATAATGTCAAGACGAAAGAGTGTCGGAAGATTTTTGAGGACGCTGGCGGAAATGTCCGCGACCCGCAGATTCACTATGATTGCGAGAAGTTCATTTTTTCGTACTTGCCGACCGGGAAGAAACACTACAGTCTGTACGAGATGAAACTGGACGGAACGGGACTGAAACAGCTCACCGGTGCGGGGGAAGACACCCCACTGAAACTCCCGGAAGGTCTCACGCCGCTCGAGACGACCGAACATCGCACGAGTGCGGCGGACCTGAACGAAAACCGCGATTTCGCTCCACCGGGATGGGATGATTATGAACCGACGTACTGCCCGGACGACAGTATTATTTTCTGTTCTTCACGCGCGAAACGGTGGGTAAACTGCTGGCTGACGCAAGTTGGAACGATTTATAAGTGCGACGGTGACGGAACTAACATTCGCGAGCTTTCCTGTAATGTGGAACAGGACAACACACCGTGGATTCTCCCCAACGGTCAGGTGATTTACATGCGCTGGGAGTACGTCGACCGTGACCAGGTCTCTTATCATCATCTCTGGACGATGAATCCTGACGGAACGCGCCAGATGATTTTCTACGGAAATCAGCGTCCCGGTGTGTGCATGTTGGCGCCGAAACCGATACCAAATTCAAGTAAAATCGTCTGTGTCTTCTCCGGCTGGCACGGTCAGGCAGAACATTACGGACCGGTGACCGTCGTGGACCCGCGAAAAGGTCCCGACGTGAAAGAAAGTGCCGTCAAAATCTCGAAACACACGCAGCACTGCGACCCGTGGGCATTTTCGGAGGAACATTTTCTTACCGCGTCGAAGAATAAGCTGATTCTTCTGAACGGAAAAGGTCAGGAAGAGGTTATTTACGAGTTACCGCCGGAGCTGGCGAAAGCTGGATTCTGGATTTCCGAGCCACGTCCGGTCATGAAACGTGGGCGAGAACGCCTCATCGCCGACCAGACAGATCCGAGTAAGGATTATGGTACGCTCGCGCTGGTGAACCTCTATAAAGGACGGAAAATGAAAGACCTGAAGCCGGGGACGGTCAAGGAACTGCTGATTTACGAGACGCTCCCGAAACCGATTCATTATTCCGGCGGAATGGAACAGATTTCGACGTTCGGAACGTTTACGATTGAGCGTCTTTACGGGCGTGTGCCGGTTTCAGAAGATGGACGCGCGTACTTTAACCTCCCTGCCTGTCGTCCGTTCCTGTTCGTGGCGATTGACGAAAAAGGTCACTGCGTGAAACGGATGCACTCCTTCACGTCGGTCATGCCGGGAGAAAACACGGTCTGTATTGGCTGTCACGAAGAACGGACAGAAACCCCCGGCGCAGATGAACGCGAGCGACTTTCCGTCATCATGCGCACGCCGCCGGTCGACCCAGAGCCAATTGCGGGCGTCCCGGACATTTTCAGTTTTCCGCGCGACATTCAGCCGATTCTAGATAAACACTGCGTCGAGTGCCATAATCCCGACCGTGAAGAAGGCGGATTTAACTGTTCCGGACACTGGAATCCGATTTACACGTTCAGTTACATGCAGATGTCGTGGCGGAAGATGTTCGGCGATAACCGAAATCGACAGCTGAGTAATTTCGACCCGTACGAAATCGGAACGGGAAACAGTGAACTTCTGCGACTTATCGAGGAGGGGCATGAAGGAGTGAACATGCCGGAAGAAGAGCAACGGATTATCCGTTTCTGGTTGGATGCGGGCGCGAACTATGCGGGGACTTACGCGGCGAACGCTTCTGGCGGTCTCGGTTATTATATGCAGAACCGGAATGTGCGGAATGATAAAGACTGGCCCGAGACGAAAGCGATGGAGGAAGCGATTATCCGTCGCTGTGACCCGTGCCACTGTCCGACCGAGAAGGATAAAATCGGGCGTTACGACCTGTTCACGGACTATAAAGTGGACCATTATCCGCCGCATCAGGATAATATGTACGTCGCGCACACGATGACAGAAGATAACGGACGATTTAACCGTCATGTGATTTTTGACCTCTCGTACCCGGAACAGTCGAAAGCCGTCCGTGGTCCGCTTTCCAAGTCGGCTGGAGGTCTCGGAACGTGTGAGGCGAAATCGGGGAAAGTCGTTTTCGCGGACAAGAATGACCCGGATTATAAGACGATTCTCGCTTGTATCGAGCGTGGTCGGCGTTACATTCTGGAGGAAGATAACCGATTCAGTATGATTACGCCAAGTCCGAATAATGGGGAGAATTGCCCGCAGAAATTCGTTCCGCGTTGGGCGTATCTCCGTGAGATGATCCGTTACGGACTGATGCCCATCGACACCGACCCGAATGCGTCCTACGACCCATACGAATTGGATCGGAAGTATTTCGAGTCGCTGTGGTATAAGCCGGTGGAGAAATAGGTATTTTTCCTGAATGGAGACCTGAGATGCTGAGAAATAACGCGGAATATCAGAAAATCGAGTGTTCCGAGTGTGGCTGGAAGACGCTGTTAGACTTTAACGGCGTCTTCGACTGGCTCGTGAAATATCGGGTTCTGAAACGGAATAGTACGCTGGATGATCCGCTGGTGTATGAACTTTTTCATGGCATGTCGAGTCGTTATAAATGTCCGACCTGTGGCGGAACAAAATTGAGGTATAGCGTCGAACTGGATGATTTTTCAGATGTGGATGACTGTCGATGTCGCGGGTGCGGAAAAGTCATTCCGCGTGAGCGAATTGAGCGGATGCCGGGGACGGTTTACTGCGTTTCATGTGCCGAAAAAGTGGAACGTGGTGAGGCACTGGAAATAGAGGCGGAATTCTGTCCAATTTGTGGGAAAATGATGGATTTAGTTGAGTTTCAGGATGGAAATTATAAAGCGTATCACTGGGTCTGTCCGAGCGTTCCGCCATGCCGATTCAGGAAGAAGAGGATGTAAAAGATGTGAGAAGATGTAAGAAAAAAAGGAGGTAACGCATTAACATCGCCTCCTAATTGATTCATAAACCCCGAAAATTACAGGGTCAGCGCGTTAACCGGGCAGGAATCGGTGCAAGCGCCACAATCCGCACAAGCGGCTTCATCGACGGTGCATTTATCATCGACGAGGGACAGAGCGCCACACGGGCAAGTATCGACACACGCGCCGCAACCGATGCATTCATCTTTGTTCACATTGACTGCCATGGAAAATCTCCTTACAGATTAAAAGTCTAAAATGGGGTTAAAGTGGCAACACGGCCTTCAAAATCCGTATTGATATGAGCATTATACCCTTTTTTTCGGGGAATTTCAAGGGCTACAGTGAGAATTTCGACAAAATTTTTAACTTTTCGATTACTCAAACTATGATAAAAATCCGATATAATCCGTGTTTTAAGGTGTTTTAGGGGCTTTATTTTCAAAAATTTTTTAAGAAAATTAAACGTGGCTAATTTTTTACTGATTCCACTTTAAAATTCAGGGAAGGGCGTTCCTTCCGGTAGTCGTTTCGTAACACGAAATGACGGTAAAGCAGAATTTTATAATACGTCGAGTATAAAAAGACTATTTGATGAATTCAGGCACTCATTCCATGACTGAAACTTTAAGAAACTCAAATTCTCCGAAAAGAGTCTGGTTTTACATGCTCTTTCCGCTTTTAGCGTCGGTTTTTTACGTACTTTCTTACACCTGTATGCGACAGCTGGCAGAAACGCAGGTGAATCCGTGGGTAATTGTCGGAATCCGCGAGTTTCTGACTGCGGTGTGTGGCGTTTTTCTCTTTTTCACGCTGTTTTTACAGGGTAAAACGCCATTCCCACGCCGAGCGCAACTGATTACGTTTTTTCTTACGTCCCTCGCGCTCCAGTTCGGTGGAAATATCTTTATGCAACGTAGTTTCGAGACCGTCGGAATGGGGCTCACCACGGCGTCCTGCTGGGCGGGAAACCTCCTCTGTACACCGATTATCGGCTGGTTTCTATTACGTGAAAAACTGACTTTCCGCCTGATTTTCTCCCTTTCACTCGTTTTCGTGGCCGTTTTTTTCCTCACTTCTGGCGCAGAAGTTCAGGAAATCGTCCGCGTTCCGGAAAACAGCGCGAATTCCGCAGGTTTTCAGTGGCTGGCGGTTCAGTTCGTTCTGCTTTCCGTCCTTTCCGGTGGTCTGATGGCTGGGTCGAACTGCGTCGTGCGGTGGATTAATAACGCGGGCGTCTCGCCGTTTTTCGCGGTCATGTTTCTGCCGGGCGTCGGCGGCGTGGGGCTTCTCGGAATGGAATTCTTGTGTAACGGTTTTCAGTCGTTTTACGCGTTGAGTATGACGGAGTACTTTTTTGCTGTCTTGGCTGCGGTAACGAATCTGCTAGCATTTATCTTTCTGACGCTTGGATTACGGTATTTAAGTGCCGTCCGCGTAAGTATCGTGTTAATTTCACAACTCGCGCTCTCTCCACTGATGGGGATTCTTCTTTTCCACGAACCGATGAACGGTATGTTGGTCGTCGGAATCCTTTTCGTGGCCGTCGCGCTCCTCGTCACCGCTTCTGAGACATGATAAAAATAGAATCGGATAAGAGGTCAGATGAGAAAATCGGAACTCAGAAGATAAACAGGATTATAGAGCGTCGTGGATGGGATTTAGTTAAAAAAGGTAAAAAAAGAAAAATTTTTCGGGAAATTGAAATGGTTTTGAGAAGATATAGCGGTTAAAGCAGTTTTTGGCTACGCGGATTCTGTGCAAAAGATTTTTTCGTGAAGTTGCCGATATATTACGCATTCACGGGATTTCCGACGGTGACTGCGTGTGTATTAGATACATGTTGAGGTGCATTACTGGACTGTAATATA
>JAUNAI010000020.1 GCA_030527705.1 Planctomycetia bacterium
AACTTTCCCTAAATTGCCATTTTAACCGAAATTTTCAATTCCGCCAGTCCCCCGGTTCCGTAAAAGACGGAAATTTTTTGTAAAGCATTTATTTTAACCCAATTTTGTGAAAAATTTGGAAAAATTTTTAAAATGGCCACGTTTGTGACAACCGAAAAAATTGCGAGTGCTGGATTAATCGGAAAATTTCCTTATAACGTTTCAGGTGGTTTAGGCCTAACTGGAGTCGTGAAATAGTAAGAAATTTTTCGGAATCGTTACGTTTTAACTTAATTGGGTTTTTCTATGTTACCGATATTCACCATATTGGTAAATCGAGAGAGTTTATCTATTTTATCCGATTTTCGCAATAGAAACAACAGTCAGGATAAAAAATTTACAAAACGTTGGGCCATAATTCCACGATAAATTAGTTGAGAAAAGGGAATTTCATCGTTTTCTTTTCTCGTGACGGTTGTCGGAGTGTGTCTGCATATCCGATGACCAGTCAGACAAAAGGGATTTGGTTCGCAGATCAACATGGAAGAGAGGATCGTAAATGGTCTGCTGTCAGCTCAGAATTTCCAATTGTTCTGAACTATGTGACTATGTGAATGAGACAATTTGTCTCCACAATCATTTAAAGAAAGATGCGTTTCAGATGACGAAACGTCTGCTTCGGCGAAGTGGAAGGCCGTGCGGTATTTTTTACTGTGTCCATGGGCCAAGGATGGTGAAACTTACTGCCATCTGGGAAGCAGAAAAGAATCAGATCCTGTTCTACGGCCCGACAGGTGAAAAAGTTCAACAAACGAAATTGTTGGATTCAATTCATGATGATTTGAGTCTTGGATTTTGAAATCCACAGGGAGGTAAAGATGCTAGTTTTGTCTCGCAAGGAGAGTGAACGGATTCGTGTAGGCGATTCCATCGTCGTGACGGTGGTGCGCCTGACGAAAGACCGTGTCCGCCTTGGGATTGAGGCGCCGGATGACGTGTTAGTCCTGCGCGACGAATTGGAGAAGGAAGAGGAACTTGTACCAGTTGCAGTACCGCAAGTGCGTACACGTCCTGCCATGAAGGCGACGGTGGCTCATGCTCCTTTAGGGGGAAACATGCACACAACATCGACTCGTGTTATGGGCTCTGGAATGCACACGGCGCCGGGACGCTCTCCTTTAGCAAGCAAGATGAGTTGCTTTGCGAGTGACTCGAATGGCGGATTGGCGCTAAAAGAAGAAACTGATACTGAGATGGAAACCATTTCCAGTTCACGTCGTTGTCCGGAGCGAAAATTCTTCCGTTATTAATACACTAATGAAACCCTGTGGGGTTTCGCAAGTACTCTCCGAGAGTAAAAGGCAATGAAAAAGAAGGTCGTTCGGCCTTCTTTTTTTATTTTAAGATGGTATGAATTTCTATTATATGGAACAATTCTGCTCTATTACAGCTCCCATTTCGCCTGAATTTTTATGTTTCTTATAGGGATATGTGGAGTTTTAAATTAAACAGGACAGGAATATTTCGTTTCCTAAATTCTTATCGTCGTAACATCAGGAGCGTTTTTACGGCCGTTACGCTTTCTTTTAACGAGATTTTTGACGTTCCGAGTACACGGTCCTCGAAAATAATCGGAACTTCTGCCATCGTCGCGCCAACGAGTTTTAACCGCCAGAGAACTTCCTCGAAAAAGGAATATCCACGCGACTGAAATCGGGAGAAATCGAGTTTTTCGAGCGTAGAAACGCGATAATTTCGGTAGGAACCACTAATATCATGCACACGGAGTCCCAGAAGTGTCCGGCCGAAACCGTTGATGCATCGGCTCATGACGTGACGCACGAAAGGCCAGCCGACGATTCCGCCACCGCGTGTGTAACGGGAACCAACGACGACATCTTCCATTTTAGCCGTCAGAGCGTCGAGATATTTCGGGTGGTGACTGAAATCAGCGTCCATGTTAATCATTCGGTCATAACCATTCTCGATTGCGTACTGCATGGCCGCGATCACCGCCGTTCCCAGCCCGTTTTTTCCGGAGCGATGGAGACATTTTAGTCGTGGAAACTCTTCCTGATGTGCATCGCACCACTCACCCGTTCCATCTGGGGAATTATCGTCCACGACCAGAATGTCAAACGTGAAATTCCGTTCTTCCGCGAACCGATCCGTCTCCCGAAAAATCTCTGCTATGAGTTGTGGCAGGTTCTCAATTTCATTATACGTCGCAATCGTGACCAAAAAACGAGTAGGATTCATGATTAATACCTTTTTCTCAATGAATATATTTTTTAATGAATATATTTTAAATAATCGCTAAACATTCTCTAAAATCGGCTTTATGTGCGTACGAAGAATCTCGATCCCCTGTGACACGAGCTGGCGCGAGACCACGTGTGTTGCATCATCGCGGTCCCAATCCGGATTCTGTTCCAGAAGTGGGCGTAAAAAACCTTTTCGAGAGTGTCCCACCAAAATCGGAATTCCCAGTTTCCGAAATCGGTGTGCGTTCTGAATCAGCGTCCAGTTCTGTTCCAGCGTCTTTCCGAAACCGATGCCAGGGTCAGCGAGGAGTTTTTCGTGTGGGATTCCTGCCGTGAGAAGCGCGTCGCGTCGGCGTGCGAGATACGTGAAAATCTCCGTCAGAACATCTTTATAATGCGGATTTTCTTGCATATTCTTGGGCGTTCCCTGCATGTGCATGAAACAGACTGCCGCGCCAGATTCTACAGCGACACGGACCATTTCAGGATTTTCAGCACCGGAAATGTCATTCAAAATCTCCACGCCGTTCTGAAGTGCGAAAGCTGCTGTTTCCGGATGGTATGTATCCACAGAAAGTAACGGTTTTTCCCGTCCCTGCGCCGCACACCGCTCCAGAATTTCCAGAATTACAGGCCGAATCCGTGTGATTTCCATTTCTGCTGATATGGGATCACTGCCCGGCCGAGAACTCTCACCACCGATGTCTAGAATGTCGGCGCCCGCGTCCAACAGTGACAGTGCGTGTTCCACGACGTCCACCCGTCCGCCATCCGAAAAAGAATCCGGTGTGACATTCACAATCGCCATCCAGAGCGTCCGTTTTAACGTGATTTCTCGTCTCGCCGTCCGTAAAACCGCCATTTCTGATTTCCTCGATTCTCTTATTCTATTCTCCTATTTCCCTTTTTTTCCGGAATTCATCATTTTTCCGACCTGCCGTCCCGCTACACGGCTCATCGCGCGGAACATCACGTTTTTCGCTTGAGGACCGCGTATGTCACTCCGGGAATTTCTAGAACTCTGGGAACTTTGCGTTCCTGATGATTTTTTCTGCGACTGTTCCGTTTTCTGCTCGGCCTTTTTCTCTTCTTTTTTAACCGTTTCTGTTTTATTCTCTGTAACCGTTTTTGTAAGTGGTTCTTTATCAGTTTCTGTAGCGATTACAGTCTCGGTTTCTTTAGCGGCTTTCTGAATATTTTCTTTCACCGTTTCTGCCACTTTTTCCTTTACCACTTCCGCAACTGCGTTTACGACGGTTTTCGTAACAGCACTTTTTACCGTACTTCGAGCGTTTCGGACCGTCTGAACGGTAGAAATCACCCTTCTCCACGATTTCGGTTTATATTTACCCCGTGCGAATGGCGACATCAGAAACATGAGTAAAACGGACGTCGGTATCGCGAATTTCAGTAAAAACGGCTTCCACGCTATCAGTGCTGCGACAATCGGCAACCAACCAATATCCGTCCACCGAGGAAGTTGCATGACCTTCTTCCAGAAAACAAAAAACATCAATGAAATGAACCCTGCCCGCAGAAAAATCGCGGTATACAGATTTCGACTTGTCATCGTGAAAAGATACAGTCCGATTCCCAGTAAAATAATCGCCGTAATCAGGAATAAAACACGAAAAACTTGGTTTCTTTTCATGGTTTCAGCTTTCTCATGTAAAACAGGTCCCAGTTTACCCTTATCGCTCAACTTTCTATTTATCTGTTTTATCACAAATTCCACAAAATGCAACCCCCTTCCGGTAAAAAAGTCGGAATACTTTTATATCCGTGACGCTATAAATTTCTGCATTACCGCCGTTTCGCTCACAGAAATGACAGATGAAATGTCCGACCAACCCTAATTTTAATGTATGATTGGTGTAAATTTAGAGTTTATTACCGAGAAGTTCATAAAAAAACCGTGGGCGTAAACCCACGGAGAATGGTTATTTTACGGGTTAAAGTGGACTTTTTAACGGATAGATTTTCATATCATCGATATAGGCAACGCCGTAGCCTGTCATCGAGATCCGAAGATATACCGGGTTATTATCTTTCACGATTCGCTGATAGGTGATTTTCTGCCAACCGTTCGTCTCGAGTCGCCGTTCCGCTAAAACCTCGCCGGAATTCGTGTCGGTAACCTTCAGCCCCTCCACGGAATTAATGATTCTTGCCGGTATTTTTAACCAGAATTCCACCTGATAGACTGTTCCTGGCGGACCGACATAAACCGGTGGACTCTGAATCATAACCGGTGGCGAATCGAACATAATCGGTGCGACTTTCCGGTCTGCAGAAGTCACTTCCAGTTTCAGACCGCAATTTCCCGTATGAGCTGCCTCCGGAATGATGTCTGCTCGTGGTGTTACCCCCTCGAAAGCGTTCCATTTCTGGAAACGGTTCCACCCACTCTGCGGGACGGCTCGTACATCCTCAAAATCGCCGTTGGGCAACAGATTTTCACCCAGTGATAATCCGTGCAGGGAACGGAGCCACTTTTCCTGAAGTCGTAGAGTTCGGAAGGAAACTGCTGTAGGCTGGAAATTCGGCGAAGAAAATCGGGCGGTACGTTCCTGCCATAATCGTTTTTCAAGATAGGTAATTGGCCGCATCGCGCGCTGTGCCAGAATGAAAGCGTCGGCGTACTCATGCGCATATAACGCCTTATCTGCATTTTCGAGGTACAATTTCGCACGCTCGTACCACATCGCTTCATTTCCTGGAAGCTGTTCCGTTCCGTAAAATTGAAGGTATGCGCGCAGACGAATTTCCGCGAGTTCTTTCATTCGCGTCGCCAGTCGAGGAGCGTAACGCGCGATTCTCTGAGAAATACTATTAATAATAATGGAATTCTGCGTCATAACAATCGTTGCGACGAGTGGGAGTTCATCCAGTTCCACTTCCACACCGCCGGCTGTACGTCGATTCACAAGTGGTGAGAGACCGTTCAGGGAATAAAGCCAGCACTGATACGTAGCAGGTAAACCACGGACAAGAAAACTAACGGACCGTTCGGCTCCCGCGCCACAGACGTACTGGGAATCCGATTCGAGCACCATCGGTAGTAAAATCCGTACGTGACGTGCTGCGAGAAGCGATCCAGCGACATCTTTATGATTCGATGGTAAAGTCGTAAACTTCTCTCCCTGGGAAAGCCACTGTTCCAGAATCAGTATTTCAAGATTTACCAGTTCCAACGACCGAGCACGATAAAGTGTCTCGTCATCCTGAGCATCCAGTCGAGAAGTACTCTCATACAGAATTCCGCGTGAGCCGGCCATGATAACGTTATAGGTCATCAGCCGTAACTGCTCTAGAGGAAGTGTATCCGGTACATACATTGGGTCCTCTGGCGAGACGGCATTGTCCATCTGTGCGCCATTTACTTTCGTCGCAATCTGCCGCCACTGCGCACGTAATAACGGGTCGAACTGGGTCGGAATTTTCGCAAAAATCGACTGTTGAGCGCGTACCAGGTTCAGCATTTCACGGAACCACAGACCGTATGAAACCATACCAAGCGTCGAGTTTAATGGGTTTCTGTCCAGCATCAGAATGTCATAAATCGAGCTGAAAGCAGTAAAATCTTTATCAGGAATCACGAGATTCGGTCGAGCTGGAAGAACATTCGTAGGAATCTGTTTTAATATATCGATCTGACGACGTGCTACATCTAGCGTCGTCTTTAATTCCTGCTGTACGATCAGGGACCCTTGAACGTTTTCATTTATAGGAGCAGGAATATCACGCGTTGTCGGTGTTCTACCGAGGTCCCACGCTATGACACGATTAAAAAGGCATGCATTCCGTTTCTCCTCCGAGACCGCCTGCGTCGGTTCTCCGTGAAGCTGTCGTAAGTCAATTGGTGGAGGACAGATAAACCAGATATTTAGTAAGGCGGCTTCAGCCTCCATTAATCGTGTCGGGGGAGCCTCCAGCCAGATTGTGTTGAAACCGAGTGAGGCGAGAAATTCCAGTTTTTCCCCATTATGACGAATCGCACGGACGAAAAGTGGCGTTCCATTAATGGTCATGACACTCCGATTTAGTCGGATGTCGAACTGCTTGGGAACGAAAGTCTGTAAAGTTGCTGAATTACTCGTCATTCCCGATTCCAGCATCAGTTGCGTGGGAGTGAGAGATGATGGGGCGGTCGGAGATTGCGCGAGTTGTTCTCGCTGCGGTGTATTATATTGGGGAACGGAAGGTGTACTTTCTGAGCCTGTCGGCGGAAATTCACGCATATTACTCGAAGTGGCCTCCTGAGTCGGAACGGTTATTGAATTTACGAGAACGCTTGAGTCAGCTGGAATAACACCGTTCAGCTCCAGCGTGTCAATTCGTATATCAACGGTTCCTGGTCCAGAATAGGCGTTCAGAACGAGACGATCGATATACGCTCCTTTCGGATTAATCATGTTCTGCTGTCCGAATTCCTGCTGACGTTTTGCGATTTCAGTCTGCATCTGCCGCAGGATATTCTCGATACGGAGTCGCTGCCAACGATTTACGGAAGAATAGATACCTCCGTAAACGTAAAGGGTCATCGCTTTCTGCGTTGCCGGGTCGCGCGTGAAGGGTAACACGATACGCGCCATGAGCTGAAGCCCACTCCGGTTCGACTGAAGAGCCAGCTGGATGAGGAGTTCCTGTCGTACTTCTACTGGAGAAATAGGATATGCCATATAAATCGCGCTACCGGGCGTGTCGCACTCGATTTCTAGATGCTCGAAACCCTGCCCTGTCATAGCGGCACCTTTCTCGCGGAGACGTTTCGTAAGTCGATAATCACAGTTTCCGCCAATGTCCAGCCACGTAGGACCTGCTGTCTCGAAATCGTCAATCCAGTGTTTAAATTCCGAGGATTTTAACGCAGGCTCAGTTGTTTGGACATCTGCGCCTACTGCTGGAGCATAAGGAACTGGCCTGAGTGAGTTTTCTGGTTCTGTAAGATTTATAGGAAGGGAAACTCCGTAGGATACGGTTGGTGTTTCGTGTGTAACTTGTGCTGTAAATATTTCAGAAAATGATGTAAAACTGAAAATCAGACACAACATTATGAATGTAAATCTACTGCCGCAGGATATCTGAAAAGATCGGTCTGCGTGTTTCCATGTGAAACAGGTTTTATGGAGGTAATTTCTGAAGTCCATGACTCACCGTTGATGGCTTATTAGCCGAAATTTGTAAAAAATTAAAAAACTTTAGGAATTTTTTAAAAAATCGGAAAGTTTTAGTGACTTTTCCAAAAAAATCGGTTATAATATATGTATAACATCTGTAGCGGTTGTACTGTCTACGGTATTATAGAGAATAATTTCATTTTAGCCTATATCATTCCGCCAAAATTATGAAAACTTTTGAGACCGTCACAAGAAATATTGATGAAAGATGGGAAAAACTTCCGCAGGACGTCCGGAATCTGATTGCGAAATTGCAAGAATTGCCGCCGGAGTTTCAGGAAAAGCTTGAGCCGTTCGTGGACGATATGGTGCGTGGAACACAGCGGCGACGGGAAATTTTTGCACAGATTCAGGAATCGGTGACGCAGCTACGTCTTGATATGAAATATCTCATTTTCGATCTGGAAGCGACTCGCCGGGAGCGTGACGCGAATCAGATTCAGTAA
Source organism: Planctomycetia bacterium (assembly GCA_030527705.1). Taxonomy (GTDB): domain Bacteria; phylum Planctomycetota; class Planctomycetia; order Pirellulales; family Thermoguttaceae; genus RGIG3701. Next base: position 7,870 of record JAUNAI010000020.1, read on the forward strand.
GAAGATGTATTTTCTAAAATTACTGAAATTTTTGGAAAATTTTCCTTCAAATTGCTTGCATATTTGTCAGATAAATAGTAAAATAGAGAACAGGGGGAAATGTCTCTTAAATAGCACGAAAGGACACGGATAGGGAACGTATAGGGAACGTAATCCAGAAATGGGGAATGAATACCCGACGTACTACAAATTTTCACTTTACGGTCATTTCGCGTTGCAGAAATGACTACAGGAAGGATCGCCCTTTCCTGAATTTTCAAGTGAAATCCGTATATCATCGTTTACGTTATGCCATTTTCGGGTTACGCCATGATGTTCGCTTCATGACGGGTTTCGTGAGAAATTGTGTTTTAGTGTGGGGGCTTTCATGAAGGTGGACTTGCGCGTTATTGATTGTGAAACGAATAGTAATCTGGTAACTCTATCCCTGCCTGCTGTGATTGGTCGTGGTGATAATGCGGATTTAGTCATCGCGCACCCGGAAGTCAGTCGCCAGCATTGCCGTCTTTTTTGGTATCAGAACGCGGTACATATTCAGGATTTACGCTCCCTTAACGGAACCGTTGTGGCAGGGCGACGAATTCAGAATGCCGAGAGTAGTATTATGCCAGAAGAGAATTTCACGGTTGGGCCAGTTCAGTTCAGGATTTCTTATAATCGGCAGGATAATTCCGTTTCTGAAATGAGTGGCTCTTCCGCTCGACGAACACGTGGAGGCTCGACGAATGCAGCGTTGGCTGCGAATTATACGCACTCGATTGCCGCCACGCCGACGCTGAAGAAGAAATAGGGAAATAAAAGAAAATTGAGCCTGTAACGGTTACTCCATTACAGGCTCACCTACGTATTCTATTTCGTTAATCAGGCTTCATGATTGACATTTACCGTTCCGGTGGATAAAGTTCCATCGTAAGCCAATATTTTTTCATCGGCATTCCTTCCTCAATTGGTAAAAGACGGTAATAACTCTTCAGGAAACTTCGCCGATTATCTGCAAGTGATTCTGAAAGGTACAGTAACGCATTCGGGTCGGCTGTTACTCGTTTACTCATGTTAAAGTACTGGAGTGAAATGACGAGTCGGTCCAGATTCCCGGTATATCCCTCGAACGTAATTTTCTCCAACTCTAGCCGACTATTAAAATAGTACGTAAGCGACCCAATCAGATCTGACTCTGTGGGACCGGTAGAGAGTGGGACACGATAACCGCGCGTGGTTAACGGGCCGACGATTGTGATGTTCGACCAACGTGCTTCCACCCAGTCCGGTGTAATGTCGAAACTGAATAATTCCAGAAAGTCGGTAACTGGTGGACCTTCCAGATTTTTTAGGCTAGGCAGGGAGATTTCTTCCTGAACCAGTACTTCTCCCTGACGTGGAATCTTATCCGGACCGGTGATAACTGCTCCGTGAACAGAGATTTCTTTCCCTTCAGTTCCGTTTTTCCATGGGTTATAATGTGTAGAATTCCCCAACTCTGCGAGTGGCGGCGTGCTGGGAGGTGTATTTCCCGTGCCTGTTGTGGAGGTAGGTGCCGAGGCGGACTCTGTATCCGACGTGCCCGACATACCTGTGTCTGTCATGTTCGGTTCTGATGTACTCGGAGATGATGAATTCTGGCCTGTCATTCCCTGTTCTGAGGGATTCTGTCCATAAGTGTTCTGAGAACTATTGGGAACAGTGGATTCCTGTCCGGTCGTATTCTGGTTCGCTGTACCCTGCTCAGAGGTACTCTGTCCAGAGGTGTTCTGATTCGGCTGAACCATATAAGTCATCGGTGATGAATTTTCGGAACTGTTTTCGGAAGGTGTTCCAGTAATGTTTTCTGACATGGTTCCGGACGGTGTCTCGGATGTCGTGCCGGACGGTATTCCGGAAGTCGTTTCAGCATCATTTCCCGAATTAGATTCCGTTCCTGAGGCGTGGCCCATTTCAGAAGACATTCCAGATGCCGTTTCTGGTGTGGTGGCTGGAGAAGTTGCGGTTTCCGAGGCATTCTCGGTACTCGCTCCCGTCGGCGTTTCGGTCTGGGAGGCCGTATTCGTCGTGTTCGTTGTCGGTGAATCGGTCGCATTTCCAGTCGTAGATTCTGCGGATTCCATATTACTTTCCGCCGTAGTCTCCGTTTCCGTGCCGCCAGAAACGAAACGGAAAATGTTCATTCCGAACGTCGGTTTATTGGTGTGGTGTTCCTGCGGTCCAGGATCCGTGTCTGTTTCAGAACTCATATCCGTACCAGCGTCTGCGTCCGCAATCTGTATCGAGTTACCGTTCAGAAGTTCGGTGAGACTTCTACCTGGCTTGGTGCCGGCAAGATACTCCAGGTCACCACCTAAATTGGTATAAAGGAGCGCAAGGAGCGTCAGCACGATGCCGAAAAAAGACAATCGCCGTATGAACAGGACGAAGGAACTCGGCGAGGAGTCCGACTTGGATTTCGGTTTCGTTTTTTTAGGCATAGCACTCCTTTATAAATATGACGACATAATAACCCTTTATCTTTATCGCACGTGCTTCTGATACGCTTTGAAATTTTTCTTTCCGCCGTTATTTAAGGTATTTTTGTTTCAAACGGAACATAAATAAGTACTTTCAAGGAAATGGTGTTAATATAGATAGTCTATATAAATATTGCGGTTTTTTCTTTTTTTTTCTTAATTTATTGTTTGTGCGGGTCGATACACTATCTGAATTGCTACCATGTAAATAGTTTTACGAGGTGTCGTATGAACAAGAGAATTAAATGTTTAATTATCGTTGAGGTTTTTTTGGGGTCGGTGTTTTCTCTGACTGCGTCGGTGAGCCTTTTAGCGGAAACCGGAATCTCAACTCCCGCCATGAGTTCATCTTTACTTCAGCCTACTGCGATTACGGTGGCTGAAGCTCTCCCAGAAGTTGCTTCAGAAACGGTTTTATTACCGACTCGGGAATCGGTTCCGCAGAGTGTGTTTACTTCCGAAAATGCACCGGTTTCTGTAAAAGCGGAGATTTCAGGGAATGAGGCAGTTTCTGAGAGTGCAGTCGTTTCAGGTTCTAATACGGAAATGGCCTCGACGGAAGGAGCGTCGCAGACCGTGACAATTTCTGCGGAAGAATGGGCGAAAATGCAGGCGGATCTCGCGAATATTAAACAGCAACTTGCAGACGATAAAGCGAAAGAAGCGGAAAAAATTAAGGCGGATAAGTTAAAAAAATATGAAACACCTCAGATTAAGCTGAATGGTGTAATCATGTGGGACGGTGCATTTTCTTCCCTCGATCAGGAAGCGGAAGTGGCTACGAATAGCGGTGATGTAAGTGGAACGAAACTCCGTCAGGCGTGGATTGATCTGACCGGCTCGATGTATGAAATGATTAACTACCGACTGACGTATGATGTGTCGAATAGCACGATTAAAGACGCGTGGATCGGTTTTTATAATCTTCCGAGTGAAATCGACGTTAAATTTGGTCACATGAAAGAACCATGGAGCGGCGAGGAACTTACGACTGTTGCGGCAGCGACTTTTATCGAAAAATCATACTTAAATGATTTACGAGGAATCTGCGGAAGCCGAAATAATGGAATTCTGGCGTCGAATTGGCGTGTCGCAGATCGTTTTTCGTGGGCGGCGGGCGTTTTTGCGTCAAGTATGAAGGAAGATTCATTGAATTGCGTTGGAGATAATGGTCACATGGCATTTACTGGCCGAGTGACATATTTACCGTATTTTGAGGAGAATAATCTCGGACAGAAATTTTTCCTACACCTCGGCGGAAGTTATTCTTACCGTAGTTATGACCAGTCGAAAGCCAACGCGTACGGCACGAAATGTTCATTCCTTGCTGATTCGCAGATTGCGCCGAACGCTCTGAATACCGGGACGCTGGACGGACTGGATTCTCTGAACGCGCTCTGTTTCGAGGTGTTCTGGATGCGCGGTCCGCTGTCGGTTGATTTTGAACAGGGCTTCTTTTTCATGGAAGATGACCGTGCAGGAAACGCTCTGCTCCAGACAGGTTATGTGCAGGTTTCCTACATGCTGACGGGAGAAAGTCGAAATTACCGAAAAGCAGGTGGTTCTTATGGAAGACTGAAGCCGAATGACCCATTTATTCGTACGTGTAAGGATGGAATCGGCGTTTTCAGTGGTCCCGGAGCTTGGGAAGTGGCGTACATGTTCACATGGGTTGATACGGATGAACTCGTTTCCGGTTACGCAACCGAAACTCATCACACAGGGTATTACGGAAAATCGGTCATGAACTGTTTCGCGCTGAACTGGTACCTGAATCAGAACTGTAAGGTGGCGTTTAACTACGCGCTCGTACACAGCGATTATTCCGGATATAACGCGCAGGGGGCGAATATTGATGGAACAGACGGAACACAGCACGTTTTCGCGACACGGTTCCAGGTGAATTTTTAAGGAATGGAATCAGTCACATTTTGGGGAGGTGTCGCGTCTCACGTTGCTATAATGTGCCTTGAAATGTCGATTTTAGACTTAAGTCGGTGATTTTTCGATACTTCTTAGGCTAAAATTTATATTTTTCGTCATTTCAGCTCTTGTGAGCGCGTGCTTCCCAATTAATCAGTAAATATTTAAATTTCCCTCTTTTTTTCTCGGAATGGGGGTAAAATTCTAAAATATTTCTCCGTACGTCTGGTAATTTTTTTCTGATATGGTATAATCGAAGAAATTGAGTGTGGAAGGAGCTAAATTCGGACACGGAGGTTAAATATGGAAGTGGAAAACGCGGTGAAACCGGAGAATGTGGTGAGTCCGGAAAACGCGGAGAGTGTCGAAAACGTGGAAAATCTTGGGGAGAAAACTGAATTGCGACCAGCGTCGACGTGTGTGCGGCTGAGCGAGAAGGAAATTCGGCGTCGGCGCCAGCAGGAAATTATGAACCTGAGTATCGCGCAGATTGGTCTTCTCGTGCGGACGACGAACTGTCTGGAATCGGAAGGAATTCTGACGGTACGTGACTTGCTGAATAGTCCGCCGGAACGGTTGTTAAACATTTCCAATTTTGGCGCGAAAACGCTTTTAGAGGTGTACGGCGCGTTGGAGAAGTTGGGATTTACGCGGAATTCGCAGAAGTAAAAGAAAAAGAAAAATAAAAAAAGAACACGAGAAAAGCAAGCAATCGAAGATTGCGATTAAGAGTTTTTTGAAGGGGGAGTGTGAGGGGGAAACAATTTTGCAAAAATGTTTCCCTCCTCACTAGCGTAACGACATGACGGGTAGCAAGTTCCTCCCGCAGGGTGGATACTTGGGTAATGGGTTTAGCTTTAGACATTCTATTTCAAAAAATTCTTGATAGCGACTAGGTCGCAGATAATGTGTTTTTTAGAGGATTACACATGAAAGACCATTCCTGGTTATTAACAAAAAAAAGAGGCGATCATCGGACCGACTCGCGGTTGATTGGGATTATCGCGGAATTCGTTTTCGCAGTGTTCTCCATCCTTGCGGGCATTGTCGGGCTGGTGTGGTTGTGCGTGTTTTTTGTGATTCCGGAATGGAAAATCCATCAGCAGTTCGAGAAAACCGTCTGTACACTTGTCGATTGTCGGGTTGTGCCGCGGACGGCATTGGATAATAAGCCAATTGCGGTGGAAGAGGAGGATTCCCAGTCTATTTTTGAGGATACTGGGACGGAAAAGGACGCTGAAACGAAAAATCGGCTTGCGCTCAACGTGCAGAACCTGCGGAAGAATCTTCAAGAAATCTATTATCTGCCGGAAATGCAGTTAAAATACCGGGTGAATGAGGCGGAACGGACGAATTGGACCTCGAATTTTGGGGGTGTCGCGCGCTCTTCACGGTTTTCATCGGAGGAAAGTGCGTGGGAATTTCTGAAACGCTGGCAGAAAGAGGAGAAGTATTACTGTCTCTATAATCCGGCGGACCCCGACCAAGTGGTGATGATGCGCGACTGGCAGTGGGAGAATTTTCTGGCGTTGGTGATTCCATTTTCACTCCTCTTTATTGGAATCGGGATGGCGGTGCACGCGCTGACGGTTCCACGACCGGGTTCTAAAGAAAAGACGGCTCTTTTAACCTCCAGTAGAATGCGGGAAACAGGATGTGCACCGGTTGGGGAATTTCCATATATTCCGGCGGTAGATGATATTACGGATAGTCCAGGAATTCGGCTGGCGTATCGGTTACCGATGATTGATTCTCCAGCATGGACGCTCTGTGTGCTGGCGCTCGTGACGCTGGCGTGGTGGGTCGGGTGTGTGTCATGCTTGACGGTCGTCGCGTGTAGTTTATTACAGACGGTGGCAGACTGGCTTATGCTCTGTTATCTGCTTCCGTTTTTGGCAGTGGGAGTCTGGTTACTGGTGCACACGCTGATTCAGTTCCGAAATGAGACGGCCGTTGGTCCGACGCTTGTGGAAGTGGAGGATTTTCCGATTTATCCAGGGAAACCGGTGAGGGTATTTCTGTCGCAGGGGGGTGAGTTACCGTTACTGTGGCTGAATGTGGTGCTGGTATGTGAGGAAGAGGTGGTTTTCACGCACGGGACGAATACTCGGCGAGAAAAACAGCGGGTATATCAGCGGCTGGTTTTTGGTGAAGAGCGTCTTGATATCGCGCCGGATCGGGCTTTTGAGGCGGATTTCATGCTCGGAATTCCTTCGGAGGCGATGCACTCATTTATTTCGTCGCGGAATCAGATCAATTGGCGATTGCTGGTACAGGGAAAATTGGAGCGTTTTCCGATGTTTGAGCGTTCTTTTCCGGTTATTGTGTATCCGGCACCGACGGAGGGGGGGAGATGATTTCGTCGATTATTATTCAGTTTGACCGTCAGCCGCACGAGTTTCAGCCGCTCGAGACCGTTTCTGGTACGTTTCGGCTTGTGGATATGCACTTGGAAGATGTGAATCGTATTGAGTTTTCCGTTCTCTGGTATACGGAGGGAAAGGGAGATGAGGATCTTGGGGTGCACTATTTCGAGACGCTGGACTGGACGAAACCATTATCGAAAACACAGGTAAAAATGGTATCAGAAGAAGATTTTACCTCGGATTCGGAGCAGGAAAATTCAGAAACTCGGAAACCTGAAATTGTGAATTGTGTCTGGGCGGGAGATGAGACTCCGGACGGAAAAAAGTTTCATTTCACGGTTCGATTACCGGCGTCTCCACTGTCGTATTATGGAAAGATTCTGAAAATTCACTGGGTCGTGCGTGTGCGTGCGTTCATGAAAGGTGGCGTGCGGGAAGTAAAAGGGGAACGTGTCTTCACGGTGGGACATATTCCGGCGGTTCAGGTGGATTTAAAGTGATTCCATTTAAAATTCAAGGAAGGACGATCCTTCCGGTAATCGTTTCAGCATCGCGAAACGACGGTAAAATAAAATTTTATAGTCCGTCGGGTATAAAATGAAAAAGTAAACGGAGAATGGCGATGTACGAAGAAAATCCATTTTGCTCGCGACGTATTCGGCCGGGTGCGATTCCATTTTACTTTCCGGAAGGGGTTTCGATTCAGACGTTACTGGTAACGTTGGAGAAAAATGCGTGGTGTGGGCAGATTATCGGGCCGCACGGGTCCGGAAAGTCGACGTTACTAGCTGCGTTACTTCCGGAAATTGCGCGGTGTGGTCGACGTGTGATTCACTTAGAGCTTCAGGACGGCGTGCGTGCGTTACCGCTTTCGGACACGGAATTACAGGAAATGGACGCGGAAACCCAGCTGGCGATTGACGGTTACGAGCAACTTTCTTACTGGACACGGAGGCGGATTAAAAGTAGGGCGCAGAAACAGGGTTTTGGAGTGATTATTTTGGGGCATGAGCCGCTGGAATATCCGGATCTTTATCAGACTTCACGTGAATTGGCCGTCGCGAAATTAATTGTGTCACGGCTTCTGGCGAACACGATTGTGCGGATTCCAGAATCCGTTGTGGAAGAGCATTTTGAGCGTTACCGTGGTAATTTACGGGAGATGTTATTCTCGCTGTATGACGTTTATGAGGAAGCGTATCGTGCGTTAAAGAAGAAAAAGTAAGATAAAATTGGGTAGTCCGTAATGGGAGAAACGGAAGTGTTCTGGAATTACGAGCTATCTAAATTCATACGGAATTTTAATGAATCCATGTTTACTTAGGTAATCGTTGATTAATTGGGAGCACGAACGTTTCAGCCGTAATGATGGGAAAAATAGTGCTTTTTAAGGAGTAAATTCTTTCTAAATTACGCAATTTGTTAAAATTGGGCCGTGAAACGCTTAATATTTTTGTGGATGAGACGTCCGTGCTCCGTGTGTAACTTATTCAGCAGTTGCTTAAAGCTGGTCATGTGCATGACGTACGATTCTCCCCTGCTCCAGATAGAGAACATCCTCGCCGATGTTTGTGCAACAGTCCGCGATACGTTCCAGATTCCGTGAAATATTTAGGTAATCAAGTAATATTTCGACATTTCGCGTGTCAGTGGTTTTATTCTCGCCGTTTTTATTCTCACTATTGGAGTTTTCACTATTTTTATTCTCACCATTTCGGTTTTCGTTGAGTTGGCGTAGGATCTGGTGATAATTATCTCGATTCATCCGATCGACGACGTCGTCATGCGCGATGACCTGTGAGGCGGCGTAACAGTCGCGCTCCATGTAGGCGTTCAGGACGTTTTTAAGTAACAGAAAAATTTCCTGAAACATAGGTTCTATGTCGAGTGGTTCGGTAGTTGAGGGACGGTTCGTGATATTCTGTACCCGTTCCGCGATATTGACGGCAAAATCGCCGATACGCTCCAGTTCCGTGTTCACTTTCAGGAGGGTGATGATGTACCGAAGGTCGCGCGCGACGGGCTGATGGAGTGCGAGAACCTTCAGGCATTCCTCCTCAATCCGCACATCTTCCATGTCGAGAGCGTCATCATCGGCGATGATTTCCCGTGCCAGATTTCCATCACGGAGCATGAGCGCGTTAAGTGTTTTCCGGACAGCGTTTTCTACCGCGTTCGATTGTTGCGCGATTCGGGTTTTCAGGAGGGATACTTCCTGTTCAAGATGATAATTCATATTAAAACCTCGTAAATAAATATCTGCGACATAGTCGTTATTAGGAGTTTTGGGGAAGGGGGACGCAATTTTGCAAAAATGTTCCCTTCTCACGAATGTTTTTGTGTCACAAGGCTAAATCCTTTACGCCGAATTTCATCCTTTCGGGAGAAATCGGCTACCCGTAATGTCGTAACGCCCGTGGAAGAAACCATTTTTTGCAAAAAGAGGTTCTCCCAGACCCACTATAACGGTTAAATTGCCGAATCGGGTTGGGCGGTCCTGTCACAAGTCGTTTCGCAACGCGTAACGACGGTGAAACGAAATTTTAGGTTACGTCGGGATTAAAAAACAAAAAACAAAAAAACTTTTAATCGCAGTCTTCGACTGCTTGCTTTTCTTGTTTTTTTGTTCTTCTCTTACTGCTGCTTCTTCTTGTTCTTCTTTTAACTAAATCTTCCCGTGATATACTCTTCCGTTTTCTTTTTTGCTGGATTTGTGAAAATCGTCTCAGTCTTCCCGAATTCCACGATTTCTCCGCGAAAAAAGAAGGCGGTGTTATCCGAAAGTCGTGCCGCCTGCTGCATATTGTGCGTGACGATGACGATTGTGAATCGGTCTTTCAGCTTCTGAACGGTCTCCTCAATCTGAAACGTCACGACCGGGTCAATCGCCGACGTTGGCTCGTCCATCAGCAAAATTTCTGGCTCGACGGCAATTGCCCGCGCGATACAGAGCCGTTGTTGTTGACCACCTGATAAAGCCTGACCGCTCTGGTGCAACTTATCTTTTACATCGTCCCAGATCGAGGCGTTTTTGAGTGCTTCCTCAACTCGGTCTTCAATTTCGCTTTTCGACAGCTGGAAGTGTAAACGTAACGGATACGCTATGTTATTAAAAACCGTCATTGGGAACGGTGTTGGTTTCTGGAAAATCATTCCGACTTTCCGCCGTAATTCGAGAAGGTCGACATCCTCGTCGAAAATATTTTTCCCGTCAATCAGGACTTCACCTTCCGCCCGTTGTCCGCGATACAGCTCAAAAATGCGGTTATAAACCCGTAAATGTGTCGATTTCCCGCACCCCGACGGTCCAATAATCGCGGTGATTTTATTCGCCTCGATCTTCAGATTATTCTGAAATAGCGACTGATGATTTCCATAAAAAAAGCTTAAATTCCGCGTTTCAATTTTAATTTTCGTCATGATTTTTTATTCCCTGTCTTTTACTCCTAATTCGTTTTACATAACACCTTCACCGTAACATTTAACACCAAAATACACGCCATGATGACCAACGCGGCACCCCAGCCTGCGGCGTGAAGTTCCTGGAACGGGCTGTTCGTGGTGTATTCCGTCATCAGAACCGGAATATTCGCGGTCGGAGCGGTAAAAAATCGGTCACACCACGTATTACTCCACAGTGCGGTGAAGAGTAATGGAGCCGTTTCGCCGCTGACTCGCGCCAACGCCATCAGAATTCCGGTCGCCAACCCGCCGCGAGCGCATCGACAGATAATCGCTAACGTCGCTCGCATCCGCGTCATTCCGAGTGCCAGAGCTGCCTCGCGCTGTGTGTCGGGAACGAGAAGGAGCATGTCTTCCGTCGTCCGCATAATCAGCGGTAACATAATCACTCCGAGTGCCAGAGAACCCGCGAAACCCGAAAAATGACCGGTAGGAATGACGTAAACCGCGTAAATAAAGAGACCGACGACGATGGACGGGATACCCATCATCACGTTCGCGCAGAAACGGATAGCGTTCGCCAACCGTGTTCCCTTTCCGAATTCCGCCAGATAAATCCCTCCCGCGACGGCAACAGGGACAGTAATGACCGCCGCAGTGAGCGTGATAAGTAATGTTCCAACCAGCGCGTTTCCGATTCCACCATTCGGCACCCCGTACGGTTTACTCGGTTCCGTCAGAAAACTCCATGAAATCACACTCGCCCCTTCCTGCAGGAGGGAGGCGAGAATCCAGCCCATTCCGCCGAGCGTCACCGCAAGAACCACCAGCGACAGCGTTTCCATCATCCCCGCTTTTAGTTTCCGCCAAAAAATCGGTTTCTTCTTTAACGGTTTCTGGTGATGAAATATGTTCTGGTGAGGTAATATATTCTGGCGGTTTTCTGGTTTTAAGCTATTTCCGTTGTTTTCTTCCTTCATCCTTCTCCCCTTTCACGCCGACTTGCGGCAAGATAATACTGCGCGGGAATCTGAACGAGAAACGCGAGCACCAACAGAATCAGTCCCAGTGCGAAGAGCGAGCTACGCATAAGTCCGTCCGCCTCGGCAAAATTATTCGCGAGCGTCGCGGCGATCGTCGTTCCACTGTCGAAAATCCCCGTCGGGGTGCGCATTACGTTTCCGATAATGAACAGAACCGCCATCGTCTCCCCCAGTGCGCGTCCGAGACCGATAAAAACACCACCTAAAAAACCACGCAGACCGTACGGAAGAATGATGTCTCGCGCCGTCTCCCAACGGGTACAGCCGATTCCGTATGCCGATTCCCTCAGGAGCGTGGGGGTCATCCGAAAAACATCACGCATGACAGCGGAAATATAAGGGAGAATCATCAGTGTCAGGACGATTCCTGCCGTGAAATAACCGAAACCGTTCGCGTCAGTTCCCATAAACGGCAAAGCACGCAGACCGAGCGTGTCGAGCAGGAACGGCTGGACGTATTTCTGAATGACCGGCACGAGGATAAAAAGTCCCCAAATTCCGTAAATCACGCTTGGAATCGCTGCGAGAAGGTCCAGCCCCTGCGACAGTGGACGTCGGAGCCAGTCGGGTGCGTCATTTAGGAAAAACGCGGTCAAGAAACTGAGCGGAACCGCAAAAAACATGGCGATTCCCGTGGTCAGTAACGTACCGAGAATCGCGGGAAACGCGCCGAACTGTTCCGTCTGTGGATTCCATTCTGATGAAAAAAGGAACTGAAAACCGAACGTCTCCCACACTTCTGCCGAACTCCCCGCCATGCGTATCAGAATCGCGAAAAGTAATACCGGAACGATGATTGCCGCGGTGAAACATAATTTTTGAAAAAGTCGGTCGTACATAAAAAACTACTGATTCTATATAAAAATTCAGGGGAAGGTCGTGCTTCTAAACACCAACGCAAGATTCCACCCTGTCGGGAGAAATCGGCTACCCGTCATGTCGTAACGCCCGTGGGAGAGACCATTTTTTGCAAAAATAGGTTTCTCCCAGCCCCACTAAAACGGTTAAATTGCCGAATCGCGCTGGGCGGTGCTTCACCGTCGTTTTACAACGCGTAACGACGGTGAAGCGAAATTTTAGGTTGCGTCGGGATTAAAAAAACAAAAAACTTTTTGATCGCGTTCTGCGAACGCTTGTTTTTTAATATATATTCTCTGCTATCTCCAAGTTTAACGGCGTGTAATGCAATTTCGTCGCCATTTCCGCGCCGTCCGTGAAGCACCAGTGAATGTATTCCCGCAAAACTCCCCGTTTCGGTTCCGTGAGCGACTTCCGAAAAACAAGGTATGTTACGCCTGTTACTGGATACGCATTTTCATTCTCTGGTTCCGTCATGGCGAGCGCGAAACTTTCCGGTGACGGAACGATAAACTTCCCTTTCGCGTTCTGGAGCGCGACACAAGTAAGCCTCCCTTCTTTCGCGTAGGTATACTCTGTGTAGCCGATTCCGCCAAGAATGCGCGAGACATTATTACACACGCCCGGATTCTTCTGACCGCCGATTCCGACGGGGAATTTCACGCTTTTTCCCGTACCAATTTCCGTTTTCCACACGTCCGAGACACTCGACAGAAACTGTGTGAACAGAAACGACGTTCCAGAACTGTCCGCGCGATACACGGGTACGATTTTTAACGCAGGTAACGTAATTCCCGGATTATCCTTAGCGATTCGGGCATCATTCCACCTCTGAATCTTTCCACGATAAATGTCCGCGAGCACGTCGCATGAGAGTTTCAACTCACCATCTTTCACACCTGGAAGATTCACAATCACTACGATTCCGCCCGCGAGCATCGGGAACTGAACCAGTCCGTCAGCTTCAAGTTCTGTTTCCGAGAGTGGCGCGTCGGTTCCCGCAAAATCGACAGTTCCTTCTCGCACTTGATTTACACCGGCGCCGGAACCAAGACCCTGATAATTGACCTGCACCCGACCGTCAGACAGCTCCGAAAAAAGGTAACTCCAGCTACTATAAACCGGTGAAGGAAACGTCGCACCGGAACCGTTCAGAACGATGGTATTTTCCGTGACTTTCCCGTCTCCACAGCCGAGAAGAAGGGTAAACAGTGCGAAAAAGGTGAAAATCGCAGACGTACCCCAAAACGCTACTGGAAACCGATGATGAAGGTTGAACATGTTTTTCTTTTTCTCCTATAATTCCTAAAAAGGTACCCTATTTTACCACAGAAATATTAAGAAAATATCAGTGTTCCGCGAGTTTTTGGTAAAGATTCTGTTTATTTTTGCTAACATTTCCAATTTTTTACTAGATTATGGTTGGGAGATAATGAAAACGTGAAGGGTAAGTAAACGGAATTTCACGAAAAACCGCGTCGCGGGGGGTTGACTTTTTTTATTTCCATGTCATAATTCAGAGATTAGAAATTTTGACGTGTCTTAATAATTATACGGATTCCACTTAAAAATTTAGGAAAGGGTACCCCTTCCGGTAGTCATTTCAGCAACGCGAAACGACGGAAAAGCGAGATTTTATAGTGTGTGAGTATAAAAAGACTCAGTTTTTATTAGAAAAAAGGAAACTTGTCATGAAAGAACGAATTGAACGCGATTCCATGGGGGAAGTTCGGTTACCGGCTGAGGTCTATTATGGTGCGCAGACACAACGTGCGGTGGAGAATTTTCCGATTGCGCTCTCACCGTTACCGGGAAAGATGATTCAGGCGATGGGACTCGTGAAATGGGCGTGCGCGTCGGCGAATCAGGAACTCGGATTACTTGGAAAGAAGCTCGAAAACTCCCAGATTCAGGCGATTCTCACAGCCGCGCTGGAAGTGGCAGACGGAAATCTTGCGGACCAGTTTCCTGTAGATATTTATCAGACGGGTTCCGGGACCTCGACGAATATGAACGTGAATGAGGTCATCGCGAATCGCGCGATTGAGTTGTGCGGCGGAAACCGATTCGAGATGAAAAAGCCGATTCACCCGAACGACCATATTAATATGGGTCAGAGCACGAATGATATCTTCCCGACGGCAATTCATGTAGCGGGAGCACGGACAATCCGTGAAAACCTGATTCCTGCGCTCTGTGCATGTGCGGCGGAACTGCGAAAAAAGGCGGCAATGTGGGCGGATGTGCTGAAAATTGGACGCACGCACCTGGCGGACGCTACACCGATGACACTGGGACAGGAATTTGGAAGTTTCGCGCGTCAGATGGAGCTGGCGGTCGAAGACGCGCGGAATGCAGAAAAAGCACTCTATGAACTCCCCGCCGGTGGTACGGCTGTTGGGTCAGGAATTAACACACATCCGAGATTCGCGTCGGAAGTTGCGCGTTTTCTCGCGGAAAAAACGGGCATTCCGTTCTGTGAGGCAGTGGACCATTTCGAGGCGAACGCCCAGCGGACGGGTGTCGTGCGGTGTCACGCACTTCTGAAATCCGTAGCTGTCACGCTCATGAACGTCGCGAATAACATCCGCTGGCTCGGTTCTGGTCCGCGTTGCGGATATTATGAAATCGCACTGCCAGACCTTCAGCCGGGAAGCTCCATTATGCCGGGAAAAGTGAATCCGGTGCTGTGCGAGAGTATGATTCAGACCGCCGCGCGCGTGATGGGAAATGACGCGACGATTACCGTGTGCGGAGCGACAGGGGGACAGTTCCAACTGAATATCACCATGCCGTTAATGTCGGCGGTGTTGCTGGAGAGCGTCGAGCTGATGTCGCGGTGTGTAGACGTTTTCACGAAAAACTGCGTCGCGGGACTTGTGGCGAATCGTGAAAAGTGTGAAGAGGCGGTAGAGAAAAGCCTGTCGATGGTTACGTCGCTGAATCCGTACATTGGCTACGAGCGTGCGGCGGCGTTAGCGAAAGAAGCGTTTAAGACGGGAAAAACGATTCGGGAACTGTGTCTTGAGCAGGAAGTGTTACCACCAGAGACGCTCTCCGTGGCGCTGGACCCGATGAAGATGACGCGGCCGCTGGAAGAGAAGTAGAAAAAGAAAAGAGAAGAATAGAAAACACACACATAAAAAGAAAAGCGACTACGTCGCGATTAAGAGTTTTTTGAAAGGAGGGTCTGGGAGGAAAACAATTTTGCAAAAATGTTTTCCTCCCACGGGCGTCACCCTGCGATGGGTAGCGTAGATTCCTCCGGGTTTACCCGGTGGAATCGTGCGTTGGCGTTTAGAAATTGCGCCCACGCCAAAACGCGTTCGACGCTAAAAGAGGTTATTTGGCTAAACTCATTACGCCGAATTTCACCCTATCGGGAGAAATCGGCTACCCGTAAAGAATTCCCGGTCGTGGAGAGACAACATTTTGAATGTTGTTTTCTCCCCAGACCTGAAAACGGTTAAATTACCGAATCGCGGCGGGCGGTCCTTCCGCAAGTCGTTTCGCAACGCGTAACGACGGTGAAACGAGGTTACACGTTGCGTCGGTATTAAAAATTTTCAGAAACTTCTTGATCGCGACTACGTCGCTTATTATTTATTTTCCTTTCTTTTTCATTTTACCTACTTATTTTTATTTTTACTCTTATTTTACAGGTGTAACATGAAACGTGAACCAAAATGGTGGAAAAAAAGCGTCGTTTACCAGATATATCCGCGTAGTTTCATGGACTCGAACGGTGACGGTATCGGTGACCTTCCCGGCGTTATTTCGCGTCTCGATTACGTGAAAGAACTGGGGTGTGACACGATCTGGATCTGTCCGTTTTACGCCTCGTCCAATTACGATAACGGATATGATATTACCAATTATCAGGAAATTCTGGCCGATTTCGGAACGCTCGCGGATGTGGAGCGTCTCATTTCCGAGGCACATGCACGGGGAATCCGGCTCGTGATTGATATGGTCGTGAATCATACATCTTGTGAACATCCGTGGTTCCTCGAAAGTAAAAAAGGACGTGAAAATGCCGACGGAACGCTGAATCCTTATCGGGAATATTATATCTGGAAGTCGGGAAAACGCGAGAAATCCGCGACAGGTGAGGAAACGCTGACGCCGCCGAATAATTGGGAAGCAATTTTCGGTGGGAGCGCATGGTCATTGCCGGCAGGGAGAAATATGGAGGAAAGCGAAAATGTAAATGTAAATGTAAATGGAAATGGAAATAAAAGCGGAAGTGAAAATAGTAATGAAAACGGAGACGATTTTTACCTCCACATTTTCTCACCGATGCAGCCGGATATGAACTGGGAGTCGCCGAAACTCCGTGAGGAACTTTACCGCATGATGCGCTGGTGGTTCGATAAGGGAGTGGATGGTTTCCGCATGGATGCGATCTGTTATATCTCGAAAGACCCTGCGTTTCCCGATTCTCAGGATGGAAATATCCGTCCATACGCTTCTTTCGGTCCGCGTTTTGAGGAATTCGCGCACGAGCTGAATCGAGAGGTTCTCTCACGTTATGAGAATGTGATGACCGTCGCAGAAATGTCGGAATCCACTCCAGAACGGGCTGAGATTTTCGCCAACGAGGACGGTTCCGCGTTCAGCATGATTTTTCAGTTCCAGCACATGGACCTAGATGGCGGCGATTCCTTTAAATGGACACACCGGAAAATTGACCTTCCCAGCCTCAAAAAACTGATGGCGTTCTGGCAGACGAGCCTTTATGGACGTGCGTGGAACAGTCTTTACTGGTGTAATCACGACCAGCCGAGAATTTTCTCCCGTTTTGGAAGTGCCGACGCTCAGTGGCGTGAGAAGTCTGCGAAAATGGTCGCTGCCTGCACACATATGATGCAGGGTACGCCGTATGTTTTTCAGGGGGAAGAGCTGGGAATGACGAATTATCCGTTCCGCAGTATCGACGAGGTCCGCGACATCGAGAGCATTAACGCGTGGAAGAAATTCACAACGGATGGAACGTTCTCGGAAGCGGAAATGCTGGAGTTAATTGGCCTCCGTGGTCGAGACAACGCGCGGACACCGATGCAGTGGGACGACACGCAGAATGCAGGTTTTAGCACTGGAAAACCGTGGATTAATGTGAACCCGAACTACACGGAAATTAACGCGGAAGAACAGCGTTGTCGGCCAGATTCCGTTTTCCATTTTTATCGAGAGCTAATCGCGCTCCGGAAAAAGTACGAGATTATTACGACGGGAAAATATGTAGCGCTCGATGTGGAAAATACGGAAACGTACGCGTATTTACGGACTGCGCCAGATACGGAGGAGAAACTTCTCGTCGCGTGTAACTTCACGGACCACGCGGCGTCGGTTCATCTTCCAGAAACGTTTACAGAAGAAATGAAAACCGGTTATCATGCAGAAATTCTGCTGAAAAATGACGAGGAACGGAAGAGTGTGACGCTCACCGACGCGGAAATGACGCTCAGTGCGTATGAGGCGATAATTGTTAAGTGTATGTAGCCGGGGGGATTCCCAGAATTAGCCTCCCCTATTAGGGAAGGCTTCTAAACGTACGACTTAATCAGTGGCTACTTTAACGCGTTATTCCGTGGGGTAACGCGTTTACTTTTTTCATGTCGGGAGCGGAGTAACACTCATCATGTTCCGATTTCCACGCGTCGAGCGGTCCAGGACGTGGAATCACTGGCGCGGTCTGGATTCTTGGTTTCACGCCGATGTAGTCTACGCCGTAAAATGCTGGGTCACTCATGGCGCGGAGTTCTTCACTACCGTAATACGGGCACATCGCGTCGACCTAGAGAATCACACGGAGAAGGTCGTCGCCGGTAACTTTTACACCGTAGTGCTCGCTGCTTGCCATACGGTCGATAAGTCGGCTCTTGTAGGAAAGTTTCGTCATTGGCGGAACCGTCTTATACGCGTTTGGGTCGAATTGTCCAAAATCCTCGACGTGAATCGTATCTGCCCAGCCGAAACCCGGTGGTGGCGAGTGGAATCGCGTGGAAAATGTGATTTGTTCCCTCATGGATTAACTCGCGGTTTCCGTGAATGTCCATCAGTAGAAGAACTAGTTTTCCATTTCGCTCGGCGGAAACGAGAAAATCTTCCTCAGCGGATACGGCGTTAAATACTGCATGTAACTTCCGCTTTTGTGGTAATAATCGGAAGCACTCTTCTCGGACGGTCCGTCACCACACTCGGGCCACGAAACGTCGGGCGTTGCTTTACTCAGACCGTCGGGGTAATTGAGACCTTTTCCGGGGTCAATGATGCCGATACTTCCGTGAAATGCGTTATGATGACCGCTACCGGAGAACATGACTTTTTCACTTCCGGGAATCGGACGCGGTGTTGTTTTGGCTTTCAGTTCCATCAGAACCGCCTGCCACGTGGTTTCCGGCACGTTTTCACGGTCATTCCAGAGCGTTTCCAGCTCGGTACTTCGTGTTTTCACCTTCTGCCAGTATTCCTGCTCTGTGTCTGTTAATTCTGCCCACTGACTTTCCGTAATCGGCATGAACTCCGTGTATAAATCCAGTGCATGACGTACTCTTTCTAGCGTCGTTGGAATCAGTTTCGCTTTCAGTACCTGCCACTCGCCGTCCGTGACGTTTTCCGGTTGCGCGAGTTTCTCGTCGGTTTCTTTTTTTAGTGTGTGAAGCTCCGTCCACTACGCGTGTTCTTCCTCGGAAGAGTGAATCCAACCGTAACTACCGACGCTCGGTACGCCGGTCATGCGTTCTTGTAGCCCCGCACGGATTTCCTGTATAATCGGTCTCTCTTCTGCTTGTACCGAGATGGGGAAAAGGAAACATAGGAACGTAAGTAGTGTCTAAAATCCTGAAACCCTTGAAAATTTCATGAATTCTAAGAATCCTGAGAATTTTAAAAAAATTAAAAAATTTAAAATTTTCTAAAATTCTTGAAATCTTAGAAGTTCTTAAAATTCGAGGATATGTCATTCTTTTCTCCATTGCAGTGAAGGTGAATATTCTCCGATTCCGTTATCATTGAGTACGTTCGGATATCGGTGTACAAAATCGGTCGGGAATACGGAGGATGGCACCGATCGGAAGTTCATCGGGAGCGGGTAACACGTCGTTATTTTGCTCATAAATTTCCATATAACGGTTCTCATCACCGAGGTATCGGGCGGCGATTTTTTCGAGCGTGTCACCTTCCTCGATATAATGTTCACGCAGACCATAAATGGAACGGCCGTTAATACCGGACTCACAGGGGATAATATCCAGTTTTTCGCGAACTGAGACGGGAAGGAAGGTGGAACCGGTCGATTTTTGAATCATCGGACTTTCGTTCAGGAATGATGTTGGGAAAATCTCTTCAATTGTCGGGGCCGGTAGGGAGCTTATGGAATTCAGATCGGCTGGAGCCTGTGTATTGGAAGTCTGTGTGCCGGAATCATTGAATAGGTGTGACTCAGGATACCCCCCGGGTATGTCCGACTGGGAATCGTCGGGAGTTTCCGTAACTGGAGCGGAATCCGTTGTATCGGTTGTATTTTCGGTCGATTCTCTCCCGTTTTCGTTGACATATTCTGTAGGCGTTTTGGAAACGTTATAGGTATATTCATTGCTAAAAATTAAGGGTGTACAGTCCACCACCACCTCGCTTTCCGCGTTCGCCTGTATTTCGGAGGTAAGGAGCGGAGTTTCCTCCGGTTGCGCACCCGGCTCTGTGACAGCTCCTCTAAAATGTGGAGGTAAAACTGTCAGTGTTAAAATGAGCATTACGACGAAAAACAGAAAAGAATAGCCCCGTATTTTCATAATTTCTTTTTCCTCCGAAAAGCAAAATGTTAAAAGGAACTTTCCACACACCGACACAGGTATAAAAAGGAGATTTCGTCCTATGAAATCGGCTTGGAGAAAAGTTCTTTCAATATTCTAAATATAAGTATACTCTATTATACTCTATAAAACAAGTGGCGTCAGGAAATTTTAAAAATTTTAAGAAAATTCGTTCCCCCCCCCTTGTAAAATTCCTCAAATGATGTATAACTCTATACATCACTTGAGGGTGATAATGAAAGAGCGAGTGTTAAGAAAATTGAAAAATTCTTTTACCTCCCCCTTTACAAAAATAAATTTTGTGTTATACTTCGACACATAACTTACGGGGCGTAGCTCAGCCTGGCTAGAGCGCTGCGTTCGGGACGCAGAGGTCGCTGGTTCAAATCCAGTCGCCCCGATTTTAGAAAGCACATTGATTCGTCAACGTGCTTTTTTTATTTCTTGACAGGTTCTGAAAGTGGTTTCTGAGTAAGTGTTTTCTTGGAAGTCGGATTTATAAATTACGTATAAAGATATGTGTGTAAGGTATGTGTGTAAAGTTAAGTTTTTTGGGGTGTATGGATAGTTGTGGAGTAATTAAAGTT
>JAUNAI010000210.1 GCA_030527705.1 Planctomycetia bacterium
AAAAAGGTAAAACCGTGAATCATTTCCATTTTTCATTTTCCGTTTTCATTTCCCATTGTCTCACCCTTTTTCTCACCGATTATTTCGTCATGCCGACGTGGGCGAGCGTGGAGAAGAGGCATTTACGTTTTTACGCCTCTTTCGATGATTCCTGTGTACCGGAAATCGCGCTGGACGGAGCAAAATTGCACCCGAAACGTGACATAAAAGAGACTCTTGAAGGGAAAATGGGAGCCGAGATGGACGCCGACGCGCGGAACATCCCCGTGGTGGACGGAAAGTCGGGTGGTGCGTTACATTTTGACCCCAATGTGAAGACGGATGATCTAATTTACGAGACCGGAACGATTCTTGCCGGAAATGAGTGGTCAATTGCGTTCTGGCTGAAACTTGATGAGGCGGGCAACGCACAGTACGGCCAAAACGCACGCAGTCGCGGTCTTTTTCGCACCAATTTCGGCTGGCAAGACGGAAACGTTTACGCGGTCTTTAACACGTGGGGCGCACTCGAACTGGTTCATTTTGATGGCGACAAGAAAAATTCGGGCTTTTCCATGCCTAGTAGCGGATTTCGGGCGGACCGGTGGATGCACCTGGTTTTTACGTACCGCGATGGACATCACGCGCTATTTATTAACGGAAATGAGGGGGCGTACTCTCGCAACATGCCGTGTGGCGCGGCTCCAGCTCCTTCCCGACATCTGCGTCTTGGGAGCATGGATTATCGTGCGGGCGACCTACTGGACGGCGCAATCGACGAGCTGAAACTTTTTAATTGTGCCCTGAACGCCGATGAAATCCGCTCCATCATGAACACCACGCCGGGAAAGAAACCGGACAGGTGTCTGTATCTCCCGCTTGACGGCGAGATTTCCGGCTCAGGTTTCCAGACCTTTAACGCCGCCAACCTGATTTATGCGGACGGAAAATCCGGAAAAGGGGTTAAAATTTCCCGTCACGGCTACGACCGCTACGCGACACTGACGCTCCACGACGTGAAAACCTCCCCGCGTGCCGTTTCGCTCATTTTCGACTTTATCCCCGACTGGGACGGTTTCAGAAGAGAAAGAAATGCCGAAAATTCCCCCGGACTGTTTCATTTCCAGAGCACGGACGTTTCCTACGATTTAACCGTCAAAAATGAAAAACTCACCTTTACGCTTACCACACAAAACATGACACAGACTGTTTCCCTGCCGGTTTCCGTTTTCAGAAAAGGGAAACTTCACCGCGTCTGCGCTGGTTTCGACTGTGAAAAAGGGAAGATTTTCGTCTCCGTAAATGAAAGAATCGAGGAAAAAGCGTTCTCCGCGCTAAGAAATAAGATAGCGAATAAGACAGGAAATAACGCAGAAAATAACGCGGAAGAAGAAATTTCCGGGACCGTCTCACTTGGTAATGCACCGGGGACGAATACGTATTCCGCGACGCAGGCGGAAGGGGTTCTGGATGAGGTTTTACTCCTGAACGGTTATCATACGCCAGAAAAACTGGAAAAGCGTCAGGCGCGAGAAATCCGCTTAAATGCCGGCTCTCGGAAGGCTCCGATAGACGTTGCGCCGGTTACGGAACAGGAATGCGGACTGTGGGAACTGGACGGTGCGGAAAGAGTGCGGACCGCGACACGTGAGCGAATTACACTGAATGCGCTCTGGCGGATGCAGCTGACCGATGCGCAGAGACCATTTAATCCGGAAGACTGGATTTATCTCGCGGTCCCCGGCAGATACAGCGGTCAGGCGAATGGCATGACTGACGCGGAATTCTTCATGCGCGACAAGAATCTCAAGAAACTCGACAAAAACGCACAGTATGACGGACGTTCACCATACGTTTTCGTAAATGGTTGGTTCGAGCGCGGCTTTCAGGCGGATTCCGCGTGGAAAAACCGGGAAATTGTCCTCCAGATTCAAGAATTGAGTGCCTCGCAGACCGGTACGATTTACCTGAACGGTCAGCCACTTGCGGAACTCGCGCGCGGAAGTATGTTCGAAATTCCGATTTCTCCCGATTTGCTCCGTTTCGGCCACGACGAGTGGAATTACCTCACAATTCACACTATCGATTCCGGTCAGATGTGGGCATGGCGGGGAATTAAAGGAGATGTCGCGCTCGAAATTCGGAACCCGATTTACGCGGAATTCCCGCAGATAATCACTTCCGTCCGCGAGAAAAAGGCGGCGTGTGATGTGACACTTGTGAACCGTTCCAACACGGAAAAAACGGTCTGTGCAGAATTCACGATTGCAGGAGAAAACGCGCCGAAACCAGTCCGTTCCGCATCCGTAACCCTCGCGCCGGGAACGTCAGAAACCGTCCGCGCTGAAATTCCGTGGGAAAACGCACTCCTCTGGTCTCCCGAAACGCCGAATCTTTACACCTGTACCGTACGGGTGATTTCCGGTGATGAAAATGAGGGAGAAAAAGGAAAAAGTGACGGAGAAAGCGTCGAAGAAAGTGACAGAGAAAACGTCGGAGAAAGTGACGGGAAAAACGCTAAAAACGTGGAAAAATCTCCGTGCCTCGATGAACTCCCACCTTTCCGTTTCGGATTCCGAGAACTGGAAATACGCGGGCGGGATTTTTACCTGAACGGACGGAAAATCCACCTTTTCACACATGACGCATGGTCGAACACGACGACGGATTTAGAAGAAGCTCGCCGTGTCGCACGTACGCTGAAACGTCTCGGTTATAATTCCATCCGGACGAATTTTTCCAGTAAAGACGAAAATGTTGACACGATTATGCGCGTCTGTGATGAGGAAGGTCTCATGCAACTCGTCGGCGCAGAGGGTGTGACCAGCAGTGAATACGTTCTCTGGAATGACGCGGAAATGCGCGAAAATCTCGAAAAACGGATGGCGTCTCTCGTGCGTCGCTGGCGAAATCACCCCTCGAACGTTATCTGGTTCCTCTCCGTCAACTTTCTCGGTTACGGCTGGGATTATCACCCCCTAAAAATGGCGGACGGTTATCTTCCAGAACATATCATGCCGAAATACCGCGTGTGCGCGCAGGGAGTCGATATTCTGTGTCGTTATGATACTTCTCGTCCCTTCTTCTTTCAGGCGGGTGGGGAATTCGGCGAGATTCACACCACCAACGCGTATTTCTGCTGGTGGCCGCAACAAGAAAGAAACGCGTGGCCCGCCGAGTGGCAGCGTGTGGGAACGAAACCGCTTCATATTATCGAGACGAGTTTCCCGTATTTCCGCTCTTTTTATGGAATGGACACGCATAAAAACGGTCCGCGTCCGCTCTTCATGATCGAGAATCTCGCGCGATATTACGGTCCGGAAGTTTATGAGAATCCGAGTACCGACGCGCTCCGTCAGACCGAGCTTTCCACATCTGGAAAAGAGGCGGTTATCTGGACTGACATGCCAGAATTTCAGCGTCTGAAGTGCGATTTACTCCTCGAAACGATTCCGTTTTGGCGTTCTTTCGACCTTTCCGGTCTCTGTCCTTTCGCGGAAATCCAGTACGCGATGGAAAAGAACGCGCCGTACCACACACAGTATAATCCGAAATCGTGGAGCGTCTCTCCCGGTGATTTTCGCCGTTTCGGCTGGCATCCCGACCTGCGGAAAATCTCATATCAGGCGGATATAGCGCATGAAAAACCGCTTCCGACGTACTTCGCGCTCCAGAAATCGTTGGCACCGCGCCTCGTTTTCATCGACGGCGGAAAAGCTGACCCGGTCGACCAGTCGATGAATTACACGTCGGGAACCCAGCTGAAAAAGCGAGTTGTCCTCATTAATGACACGCTCGAAAACACGACTTTTACAGGCCGATGGAAACTCGGACGAAAATTCCGTCGTTTCTCAGAGACCCTCCAGCCGGGCGAAATCCGTTACGTTCCGATTACGATTACTGTCCCGGAAGTCACGGAAATCACGCAACTGAAACTCGCAGTGGAACTCGATTCTGCGACAGAAAATGATGTGGAAATAGAAAATGACCCGGAAACCGAAAGGGAAAAAACTTATGTTCAGGAACCGCGAATCGTGACGGTTTACCCGAAATTGAACGTGGAAAAAGTTACTGGAAATACCCCAATTACGCTTTATGACCCGGTCGGCAAGACTGCGGAGAAATTGCGTGAAATCGGCGTTCCGTTCACGCTTTTAGAGACGGATGGAACACTGGCAGAAAATGATGAGGAAAATGAGCCAGAAACTCCGTTCACTGGCGGTCTTTTAATCGTTGGAACGGAGGCTTTAACGCCGGAATTTCTGACGTTTTCCGCAAAAATTCATCTCGCAGAGCTTCTGGAGTCGGGACGTGTAGAACTTCTGGTTATGGCGCAGAAACCGGAAGCGTTGGCGACGGTCGGGATGCGGGCGAAACCGATATACGCGGCTAAAGTTTTCGACGTGGATGGAAAAGTTTACGGTCCGTGGCGCGGAAAATCGACGCTTCCGCCGGAAAAACCGTTGCCAGCGGAAAACACACAGGAGGGCGTCGCAAGTCCGCTCTGGCACTGGGTGAACACGAATATCGTAACGTCATATCCCATTTTACGCCCGTCGGAGGGAAGAAATCGCATCCTTCTTTCATGTGGAAAAGACCTTCTTTACTCGCCGCTACTTGAAATGCGTGTCGGACGTGGGTCAGTGACGTTCTGCCAGCTGGAAATCGAAAACCGTACGGAGGCCGACCCGCAGGCGAACGCGTTTCTTAACTCGTTTTTGACGGAAATTCTAGCACGTCACACCGCGCAGGAAATCGTGAAAAAAAGGGAAAGTAAAACCGAAAAAGTAACGCTTGGAAATGTCTCCGACGCGGAAAAATACGGACTGAAAACAAAAACGGAAGCGGTCCGAATTTTCCAATTTACGCCGGAGGGTGAGCGTTATTTCCCGGACTTTTCCGCGCGTGACCGATTCTTCCGCACGCCGGTGGAAATGATGACGTTCTGGAAAACAGAAAACGCAGAAAATGTGGAAAAGGCTAAAAAGACGGAGGTTATTCCACTTACCGACCCACCTTTCGTGGTAGAAATTCGTGTAAAAACGGAAAAAAATACTGAAAGTGAAGACGACGAAAAATCAGAGAAAATTATCTTCCTCGGTTTACCGGACGAAATGCCGTTCGGGGCGGAGAAGGAACGTGGACTGAAAAACGGTCATGATTCTTCGGAAATTCTGAGCGTGGAAATGCAGGAAAATCGATTACGTCAGATTCATACACGAGTACTGGAAGCATGCGGGATGGAAAACAGAGGTGAAACACGGACAGAAATACCGTCCGAAACACCATCCATAGCACCATATTTTGAGGGAAAGCGTGTGGAAAATGAAACGTTTCCATATACGTTTAACCAGTCAAAATATGACACGGAAAAACATGTCCGATGGTAAATCGGAAAGGTAAAAAAGAAGAAAACTTTCTTCTATGTGCGACGCAGGTAATCTCTATTTTCCGGGAGCTTGCGTCGCCGTTTTTTGTGTTTTTTCGTTAAATTTCTATTTAGGGGATTGAAAAAAAATGAAATCTGATGTATAATTATAAAGACTGGTTCATTTTTCTGAATAAAAGAGGGAAAAACATAAAAATTAGATAGATAAAGCGCAAAAAGTAAAAAAGTACAAGAAGGTTGAATATACCGAGTGTGTGAGGGCAGGATGAATCATGATTTTTCACTGAATGATATGAATACGCACGTACCGGCACCGAGAAAAATACCGGGAAATACACCGATGATGGACGCGGAAATGCAGGAGTTGATGCCAGGACGGATTTTTGGCGGGAAATACCGACTGGAAAAACTCGCAGGTGCCGGCGGAATGGGAATAGTCTGGAAAGCGTGGGATACGGTTGGAGAACGGATGGTCGCGCTGAAATTCGTGCCGGCGGAAATTCGGCATCTCGATGACGCCATGACTCGTGTGAAACGGACTTTTAAGCGGATTCAGGTACTTAATCACACGCACATCTGCCCCGTTTATGGACTGGAAAAGGATACGGAAGTCGGATTTTATGTCGTGATGAAGTGGTTAGAGGGAAAATCGCTCGCAACATTTATAGAGGAAGAAAAAGAGGAAGGAAAGTCAAAATTGGAAAATGGTCAGCGCATCTCTATTTTGCGCGACGTGGCCGAGGCTCTGGATTATGCGCACGCAAGAGGTGTGATTCACCGTGACGTGAAACCGTCTAATATTTTTCTGACGTTTAAGACGGAAAATAAAACGGAAAACGCAAGAGAAAACGAAACTAAAATCAGAACTGGTACTGAAACTGGTGCTGGAATCAGAACAGAATCTGAAACCGAAATAAAATCGGAAATAGAAGATATTTATTTAATCGATTTTGGGCTAGCGTCGGAGATTCTGGAAACGATGAATCAGTACTCGAATCGCGAAATAAATACGAGTGGAACACGTCCCTACATGCCGCCGGAACAGTGGCAGGGAAAGTCGCAGACCGCACAGACGGATCAGTATGCACTCGGCGTAGTGGCGTATGAACTTTTCTCAGGAAAGCGACCGTTTCAGATTTCCGACGTGGAAATGTTACGACTGGCGATTCTTCAGGACGTGCCTGACTCGATTCCAGAAGTGTCACAGAGTGTAAATCTCACGATTCTGCGCGCGTTGGCAAAAAATCCTGCAGAAAGATTTCCGTCTTGTACCGATTTCGTAAACGCACTGACACAGATGGTTTCTGCGTCAGCAACTGCCTCGTATTCATACACTGACACTTATCCGCAGGGATACTATTATCCGGGATACGGAACGCCGGGATATGGTACTCAGGGATACACGCAGTCGGGACACACACCACAGGTAGGATACACGCAGTCGGGATACAC
>JAUNAI010000211.1 GCA_030527705.1 Planctomycetia bacterium
AAAAGAAAAATCTGGAGAAAAGAAATCAGAGATAAAAGCGGAAACCGTCATCAATCCTATTCTTCCACCAGAACGACATGGGATAACAGACATTTTCCGTGAAAATCCGGACTCTGGTCTGGAGACCGTGCCAATCTCTCACGCGTTTACGCTCCGAGCACACCCGGAATCCATGACCGTTTTACAGCTGAGTGACGGGCGCCCTTTACTGATTTTAAGAGAAATTCCGAAGAAAAAAGTGAAAAATGAAACGAAGAATGGTGGCCGAACTGCGATGAGTGCTGTTTCCGCAGACACTGCGGGGAGTGCCCTTCCACTCCTTCCGGTCTGGCTCCCGCTGGTGGACAAGACGGTTCATTTTTTAACCGCGATGCCGAAACTTCCGATAGAAAAAGAGAACAGCGACGAACTAAATACTGATTTTTATCGAATAAATGAAATTAACCTCAATGCTCTCATTTCCGAGTCCACGAGTCTGAATCACCCCTGTCCTACTACAGAAATTCCAGTAGAGTGGCAGTTCCGACACGTTCATTCTGAGGATCTGGAACCACGGCATATAGCCACGCCTCAGCCACTCATCTCTCTCCTTTTCCTTCTTTCTGCCTCAGCATTTTTCGTGGCGGGCTACTGTCTGCCGAAAAAGAATTCATAATCGGACGACTAAAAAGAAAACACGAGGAATAAAAAATAAAAACCAAAATTCCTCAGGCCAGAAAAATAAAACCGGACGAAAAACGCACAGCCTCCGTCACGGTTTATCATTATTTCACTATTTTAAATATAAATTTCATGTCGATTTCATATGTAATTTTACATTGATTCCACATGATTTCACATCTATTTTATATATAATTTTACGTCTATTCTCTCCTATTTATCTCACTTACACTAATTCTACACAGTTCTTCACACGCGCACTTCCTATTTCAGTTCTTCTACACCCTCGAACCACTCCGGCCCGATATTACGTCCATAAAGGAACAACTTCACATCATTAAACCAGAGGATTCCCTTTCCGTTTTCGTACGTATAACTTGTATAAAACGAATTCCATCGGTGACGTGGCCCGAAAAGTTTTGGCTCCGTAAACCACACCGGCTGTTCCGCTTCCGGCATAAATTTCCCCGCGATTAAATATAACTGTTTCCGATCCTGATTAAAATCCTTTTCCTTCACCTTCTCAAAATCGAAATAGTTATGAATAATCGCAAAATACAGACCACTTCCCGCTTCACATCCTTTCCAGTCATACATCGGACATGGTGAACATGGGTGTAAAAACGGTTCCCCACCATCCTGATTCAGCAACTTTCGCGGTTTCTCCCATGTCTTTCCCTGATCGCGACTCTGACTCCAGTATACATAACCCACGTGCGTCCGCATAATCGTAAAAAGCCGACCGTCTGGTAGTTTCACGATACTAGGTTCCTCACACGTCGGGTCACAGAACTCCGGAATTTCGTCATCTGGAACAGCCAGCGCCTTCTCTTTTGCCATGAAAAAACGAATCTTTATCTGATCCACGCTCGGATTTTCGTCGATATTTTCGAACTGCCAGAACTCCGACTGTCCAAAACGTGAGGAACCGACAAGAAATTTCCCATTCTCTCCTAGACGTAGCGGGCGTTGCCAATTACACCAAAACGGTGGATTCTGTGGGTCGGCATCCTTAATTGTACGCTGAATTTTTACCTCTTTCGGAGCGGACCATGTTTCCCCCTGGTCATCCGAGTAAATTCCGAAACATTTCCCCCAGTGTGGTCCGAGGGACGACGTCTGCTGATTCCACAATACATAAATTCTTCCCGACTTACTAATCATCGGCTGTTGCCAACTCGCACGGAGTTTCGGATTTTTCTTATTCGGTGACCCAGCCAGAACCTGAATTGGCGTCCACGTCATTCCGCCGTCCGCGCTTTTGGAGAACGCGATATGTTGGTCGATATCACTCTCACGTGAAGCCTGCGTCCAGAATGCAAAAAACTTTCCATCATGCGCAATCACCTGAAAATGGTCATTATACCGATCACCAAGCACCATCGGATTCTGTTTCGGGATGAAAACTACATAATCCGGCTTATTTACCAACATATCCCCGGATGTCACATAATGATGATAAATTGGGTCATTCAAATACGATTCCGCAACTTTTTTCGCATATTCCGACTGTCCGTGTGCGGAAAAAACCAGACAACCAAAAACGAATCCACAGAAAAACAGTGAGAGAATCGTCACGCGGAATGTAAAACCTTTCAAGAAAGCGAGATTTTTCATATTTTTTCCTGTTTTCTTCCTATTTTAATATTTACATGTTTTTATAAATCTATTTTTTTAGTATAACCGAAAAAACGATTCATGTCAATGGTCTCCCCCCCACTTGTTTTTCAAGGAAAATCATAATATAATAAGTTCATTCCCCCTGAAATATTTCCTCAAAAAAATTTTACTTACCCACAAAAATATCTGGAGGTATCCAATGAAAATCCTGCCAATTTTATGTATGTCACTCATACTGGGAGTTACAGTCACACTCATAACTCCGACTACGCTAGTAGCGCGAGACAAAATTTCGAACCTGAAACAGGCAAGTTATAATTCGATAAAGTCCCAGACTATTCCTGTAGATAACGTACCAGAAGGAACTCCCACCCGCGCGGACGCATACACATGGAATCAGACTCACGTTACTAACGACCCTAAAATTCCGTTAAAAACCTTTACGTTCAACACACGGGAAAGCATTTCCTCACTCCGTGCTTTACATAACTGTAATCTTTCATGGGAAAATGGTGTCCTCGTCGCTCAGTGTACCGGCGCAGACCCGTATTTCTACGCAGGTGGTCATGTTCTGGATGGAGTCGAATTCCCAGAAGGATACCCGAAAAAAATTTACGTCCGTGTCACTCTGCGAAGCAATGTAAAATGTATCCCCAGTTTCTACTGGACAACTTCCGAATCACCCAATTTCACGCAGGATTTATGCGCCGATAGCGTTCTTCTGAAAACGGGTTCTGACTCAGAAAGTGATATGGATAATAACTCAGAAAATAAAGCGGAATCCGAGTGGCAAGTCACCGAAACGCTGATTGAAACGTCACACCCCATCACGAATCTCCGTATGGACCCGGTCGCTGACGAGGCACGCGTTGAAATTCAAAAAATCGAGTTTCTCGCGTCTTATCCTGTTGCACCGATTCTGGAAACATTACCGATGGAAAGTATTCTGAAGGAAACCGCCAACGAATTTCCGTACATGTCCCAGACAGTCCGCATCCGGCTCACGAATCCGAGTGGGAAACCAATGGATTACGGAATTAACGGGAAAAATGAGCATTTCGAAGCGCATGAAAGCCGGATTTTTACCTATATGTCCGACGCCACACGTGCCGTTGATTTATGCGTCTGGGAAATTACGCACCCAGAAATTGAGCCGATACGCCGTGAAATGAAAATCATTCATGACGTGGAAATTACCGACACATGGAGTAGGAAAGTTGGCAAGTTTTTCGACTTCTATCTCTCACCGTCCGGAGAAATCGCTTTTCTCGTCCGTGACAACAAGAAAATCGCTGCGCTGACGCACTCGCGGCTACGTGAGATGAACATTCAGATCTCTGACAGTGGTATTCTAGAATTTCAGCCAATTTTCCAATCCGATTTTCACCGAAATGAAAATATTTCCGTCATTCCAGAAATCCATATTCCCGGCCAAATGCAGTACGCCGTCGTACCGGGCGTCGAAATTCTCGAAAAGGGAGAATGGAGCTCCTCGCGCGCTGACTTTATCATTCCAGCACATCAACGTTTTCGCCCTGTTCGACACCTTATGACGCAGACCTGGCTAGGAATTATTACCACAGACGGCGCCTTCCGTCTTCATTGGCGAGATTTCCGTTTTCAGCCAGTTTTCGCGACGCCGAACTATTTCGACACTACGCCTGACGCGCTTATGACGCTCGAATTCTCCGACACTTCCCCGATTACCGGAAAGGAAATGAACGCGGAAATTATGAAACTTCCAGATAACATGGATTCCAAAAAATCCGCTGAATTTCCGAGTTTCGTCCGTCTTGAATTCACCCCGAACACCAGCGAGACCGCTTTTCTCGCCGCCGCGCTTGACGCTCAGTGGTCGCACACTTGCCGCGAGACGGTTCCAGTGAAAAACGCTCAGGAAACAGGAATTAACACAGAAAATAGCGCTAAAACACTTCTTACCCCCGAACAGGAAGAAGACCTCGGTGGAAATACCGGAGAACTTTTCTCACTTTACCGTACACAACTCGAAACGGGACCGATTCAATCTACAGCAGGTTGGGGACACTGCGCCGGTGAACGCTGGGGGCACGGTCCACAGGGAGACATCGCGTCCGCACTCTGGCGTATCGGCGGAAACGTTCCCGACTTTCAGTTTCACCGAGGTGGTGCCCATGTAGAAAACGACACGATTTTCTTCATCAGAAATCAGGCGGAATCATGGCGTCAACAGATTATCGGAGCCGCAGAGCACGCACTGAAAACCCGTCAACCGGACGGTCTCTGGCGTTACACGGGAATTTATGCCGTTACGCACTTCGACACGACCGCGCTGGGTGTCGGAATGCGTCCCATCTTAAACCTTCTCCGCGCATACACCGTCACGGGAGATGAAAAATACCTCACACCGGCACTGGAATCGCTTGCCGTCTGCCGTCAATTCCACGTCGCTCGCGGAGCACAGTGCTGGGAAATGCCACTCCACACGCCCGACCCACTGACAGCGGCATACGCGGTCATGACCTATACGCTCGCATATCGAATTACCGGCGACACGCAATTTCTCGACGATGCCCGACGTTGGGTACTGGAGGGAGCAACGTACATTTATCTCTGGGACGGTCCGAAAAATCCGTGGCAATTCGGAGCATATATCGGCGTTCTCGGCGCGACGAACTGGAAAGCCCCTAACTGGATTGGTCGCCCTGTCCAGTGGATTGGGACGGTTTACGCTTACGCGCTTCTCGATTTTGCCGACGTTCTTCCTGCCGATTCCCCAGAAACTACCCGTTGGCGTGCGCTCGCAGAAGCGATTACACTCTCGACAGAACGGCAGATTTACCCAGACGGTGAATTCGTCGGCCTCCTTCCAGACTCGATAGACTGTGTGCTTGGAAGCAGATATGCGTGGAACATTAATCCTGCTGTCCCAATTGCGCTCCGTCTACGACTTAATGGAAAACAGGACGCCCTGACGTTTATTTGGAACGAGAATTATCGAGTCGTTTCTCCGTTCCCGACCCGGATTTTAGCGGAAAAAGATGCACTAGAAATCGACGCGCCGAAAAACGTTTCTTTTCAGATTCTGGTAAATAACCGTGTGATTGACGTTCCGGCGGGTGAAACACATCACATAAAAATAAATAAATAGATAAAGAACTAAACTCCTATCGTCTGAAGGCGATAGGTTAAGATTTTTATGAGATTCGCACTGAACTCCTCATGTTCACAAATGTTATGGCGTTAAGCAGAAATTGTTACCACCATCGTCAGGCTTAGTTTCATCCTGAAGACGTATATATTCCGTGATAACTTCCTCAGCAACAACGCCATTGGACGCTATAAGTTAAAAAACCTAAAGGAGTCGCCTGAAGGCGAGAGTTTTAAATCCAATAAGTTAGAAAATAAAGAAAAATAAATGTGACGCAGTCGCGATTAAGAATTTTTTGAGTTTTTTAACCCTGACGCTCCCTGAAATTTTGTTTCACCGTCGTTACACGTTACGAAATGACTTACGGCAGAACCGTCCGACGTGATTCGACAATTTAACCGTTTTCAGAGCATGAGGGGGAAACAATTTAAAGCCTCCCCTTTTAGGGGATGCTTTAAATATAAAATATTATCGTGCATCACTCGGAAGACATCGTAAATATGCCTGACGGATTTCGTTCGGTGTTTTGCGGAAATGACGCTTGACAGCAACACACAGATGAGAAACACTCCTGAAACCAGCTTGTTGCGCGATGTCGACAAGTTTTAGGCGTGATTCGGTGAGAAGTTGATGTGCTTTTTCCAGCTGAACTTTCAAGATTTCTGTGTGCGGCGACGTGTGGAGATATTTCTGAAAACGGCGTTCCAGCGTACGTCGAGGTAATTTGGTCGCTTTTACCAAGTCGTTGACACACAGACCGTTACATGATTCTTCTCGAATCATCCGGACCGCAAGAGCCAGAACCGCATCAGCAATTTCGCCGTTCGGGAGGCAGACTTCTTCAATAGGTAGTAACATCGGTTGTCTCGATTTCTACTCAGCTAGGAGTGATAGTGATATTCATTTCATCCTATAAACATTTCGATACTCAAGTAGTTGCGATTTCTAACTAAATCCGCCACCGAAAATTAAAAATTTCTAAAAAATTTAAAAAGGACGCCAATAATTTTATTTTTGAGAAGATTGGGAATGTTTTTTTCTTAAAATTAAGGAAACTTTTTTTCTCCCCCCTTGTTTTTTGATTTGAGATAGTGTATCCTTAAATTATAGGAAAAAGAAATTTTGTTGAAAAATGGAGGGTACCATGTCAGCCTTTTTCATGTTAATTCTGTTGCTTATGTTACTCGGAATGTTTGTGGCGGGGAAAGAGATTTTCTCGCAGAAAATGGATGAATGTACCGAGAGAATCTGTCGCGAAATCAGAAGTTGGAAGACAGAAACGCTGAAAAATAAGGTACAGAATGGGAATGCTCAGAAATTTGAGACGGTTCCGGAAAACGCTTTCGTTCAGGAAAAT
>JAUNAI010000212.1 GCA_030527705.1 Planctomycetia bacterium
AGTCATGAACGAAACCGCTAAAGAAGTTGTTCAGGAAACCGTCACCGTCGTTTCGAGTGCGTCAGCTCATAAAACAAGAAACCGAGCACAGGCCATGTCGTATGTTTACGGCGCAAGTGTCGCTGTTCTGGCGTGTTGCACGCTTTTCCTTGGTTGGCAGCTTTATCTAAATAAAGATGTCACGACGGAGACGAAAACAGATCTCGCGACGCTCTGTGCAGTGGATGAAACCGCAACGGCGGCAACTGCTACGACAGTCGCTACGACGGAACCGATGGTCGAGCCGATTTCCGTACCGGCTACGGAAAACGTTCCTGAAAGTGCTTTCGCTCCGATTCAGAATGAATTAACGCCAACTTTCGCGAGCACGGAAAGTGCTCCGAGTGTTGCGCAATCTGTCGAGTCGACTCAGGTCGCGGATAGTGAAATTCCGAGCTTTAACCCGAATTTAGGTGCTGAAATGCAGGCTGCACCAGTAAATCCGGTAGTCGGTTCCGCAGTCGCTCTTCCAGAAGAAAATTATCCGTCTTTTAACGCGAATCTGGCAGGAACCGCGACGGTGACGAACATTCCATCTACCAGAAATGTTTCCAACGCTCCGATTTACGCGCAGAATCCGAATCCGACCGCAAATATGAATCAGTACGTTGCCGACGCGAATGCGAACTGGAATGCTGGTGCGACGATGGACGAAATTCCGACGTTCAACAGTGAAATCAGCAATTTCAACGCTCGTCCGACGCAGAATGCTCCAACTTACGCGGCCGCTCCGATGCCAACACAGATTCAGGCTGTCCCGACGGGTTACGCTCCGGAAGTTGCGCCGATGGCTCCGCAGGTTGGCACGCAGGCTCATGTTCCTGCCGCTCCCCGAAAGCTGTCAGCTCCGAATAATTCGATGAATGCCGACATGAATACGGGGGCGAACATGAATACGATTCCGACGACCGCCCCGATGGCTCCTCAGGCGAATTATGCTCCGGCAGAAGAAACCTACCCGAGCTTTAACCCGAACATGGGCGTCGATAATTCCTTACCGGTAAGCTATTATTGATAAAAATCCTATAAAAATTTTCGACCAATAGAAAATTGATGAAAACCTCCGATTAACAGAATCTCTTTCTATGAAAAATGGATTCGCAACCAAGCTGGGGCGAGTCCATTTTTTATAAAAATTCAGATACCTCCCCCTTCTCTGTAAGAATGATGTGAGATATAATGAAAGTAATGATACTCCCTAAAAACAGGAAGTGTTATCCCACGATTTCACCGTCCCCCCTTCCCTATTTATGAAAGGACTGAAAATATGAATCCTTCCCAAAATCCTTCCCAAAACCCAGAACAGAATTCCTCTCTAAATTTAAATCAGAACATGGAGCCAAGTCTCAGAAAAAGTCGTCGTCAATTTCTCACGACGCTCGGAAAGACGACGGCTGGGCTCGCTTTCTGGAGTGCTTTCTGGGACACCCGCGGAACGGGAACTTCCACCGTTTTCGGTGCGGAAAATGCTTCAGAAAGTATCGCGAACACGACTGGTATAACAGGGCTGACCGCCGGTGTAGATCCGAATCATCTCGTACTTCTGGCGGACACGCACTGTGGTCCTGGACTGAAACATCAGCTCGACTTTTTTCGGAAGACGATACAGGAAATTGTCGCGATGAATCCGCGTCCGGCACACGTGTTGATTTACGGAGATTTCGCGTTTTTGTTTGGTAAAAAAGAGGATTACGTCCTTCTTAAGTCGTTGCTCACGCCACTGTCGGAAGCGGGAATTCCGTGGACAACGTGCATGGGAAATCATGACCGACGTGATACATTCACAGAAGTTTTCCCAGAACACGCTGAAAAGTCGCTTATGTCAGATCGACTGGTTTTCCGAGTGGAAACACCGTCCGTTGACTTTCTGCTTCTCGACTCGCTGATTCAGTATAAAGATACCTCGAAATGGATTACGCCAGGAGAGATTCTTCCGGAGCAGCGCGACTGGCTTCATGAAACGCTGAAGGCGCAGACGAAACCGATTATTTTGGGAGCACATCATCTGCTGAATGAAACGAAAATCGAGGACATCATTCAGGCGCATTCCTGCGTGGTAGGTTATATTAATGGTCACGCACATTACTGGAAGCCGAACGTTTATAACGGTGTACAGGCGCTGACACTTCCATCTTGCGGACACTGGGGTGACATCGGCATCGTGAACGCGTTTTTAACACCGAAGGAAGCGAAATTTCAGCTTTTCATGCGGGATTATCTTCTTGGAAACCGTGGTCCGGATTTTGAGCCGAACCCGGACCGTCAGAAGAACATTGCAGCGAAGCAGGGAGCAACCTGGCGACTGGATTTATAGAATAGAGTGTTTCCTATCTCGTTCATTTCATATCCATCACACATGAAATTTCGCGTTGGGTGGTCCTTCCGGCAGTCGTTACCGCAACGCAAAATGACGGTGAAGTGGAATTTTATCCTGTATCGGGTATAGATATATCTAATATTTATAGGTTTCGGAGGGACCACTTCACCCTCCGACATTTTTTATGTATCTGATTTATTCGCGTAAAATATAAAAAAAACACGGTTTCCCTATTGACAAGGCGAACGATTTTGGTATAATAAGAACAGTTTCATGGAATAACGACGTTTCCGGTAGTCCGTTTTTTTTTTCGCGACTTCAGGGAGCGTCGTTTTTTTGAGGAATCATTTCAATTTTTGTATCATCTTTTATTGTGCGTGTTGAGTGAATCATCATTCAGGAAAGAGAAAATAGATATGACTATTCCCGTAGGTTATAAACCGTTGCTTGGACTCCGCGAAATTGAGCGCGCAATCAAGCAGTTGAAGGATCACTTCGAGAGTGAATTGTCAAAAAAAATTGGTCTCCAGCGGGTTACCGCTCCGCTTTTCGTGCGTAGCAGAACAGGACTGAATGATGATTTAAACGGTGTAGAAAAGGCAGTTTCATTTCATGTGAAGCAAGCGAATTGTGATGCGGAGCTGGTTCACTCACTCGCGAAATGGAAACGTTCAGTTCTGAAACGTTACGGTTTCCAGCCGGGTGAGGGACTTTATACCGACATGAACGCGATTCGGGCGGACGAGACACTGGACTGCCTGCACAGTATTTACGTGGACCAGTGGGACTGGTGCAAGGTAATCCGTCCAGAAGACCGAAACATGGCGACACTGACGGAGACGGTCGAGGCGATTCACTCCGTAATTTACGAGACAGAGCGTTTTATCGCGGAGCAGGTTCCAGGAATTACGCCGATTCTGCCGGAAAAAATTAAAATCGTTTCGACGAAAACTATGTGTGAAGAGATGCCGGAAAAAACGGCATTAGAGCGTGAAACGGAATACTGTAAGAAATACGGAGCGATTTTCGTTCTTGGAATTGGCGGCGAGTTGCCGAACGGGACGATTCATGACGGACGCGCACCGGATTATGATGACTGGACGACGCCGCGAGAGGATGGTGGAATTGGACTGAACGGAGATATCGTGGTGTGGAATCCGATTCTGGGACGTGCTTTTGAACTGTCCTCGATGGGAATTCGTGTCGATGCGGAAACGCTCATGCGCCAGCTGAAAATCCGTGGGTGCGAAGAACGCGCGAAATTACCGTTCCACCAGCAGTTACTGAACGGTGAGTTGCCGCAGACGATGGGTGGCGGAATCGGACAGTCGCGGTTGTGCATGTATATGTTACGTTGCGCGCATGTCGGCGAGGTGGCGTGTGGTCTCTGGCCCGACGAGATGATTCAGGAATATGCAGCAGCTGGAATTTCACTGCTGTAATGGTATATGTAACTGTACCTGTTACCATAAAATTTCGGTTTCTATTACACTGTTTCGTTTAGCTTTTAACGTTTTTTGGAAATGTTTATCGTGGGTGACGACGTAAAAGGCGTCGTCTCCTAAAGTTTTTATAAATTCCCACCCACGGCGACTGTGTCGTCACCTCCCCAGAAAATGGGAGGCTGTATTTTTCTCACCTTTTTAATGGAGTTTTTAACATGAAACGTTTCATCTTGAGTGCCTTTTTGGCGTTTTTCGGCGTCTACGCGTGCATGGTGTCCGGACAGGTTGCGAATGCTGCCGAAAATTCCGAGTTACGCGTATTAACGTTCAACATCCGCATGAGTTTCGGAGAAGTCGGAAAACCGACCGAGTGGAAACTGCGAAAAGAACAGGTTGCCGACATCATGAAGGCGAAAAATTATGACTTCATCGGTGTCCAAGAAGCAATTATTACCCAAAAAGCAGACCTAAATCAGGTGGAAGACCTGAAAATGCTTCTGCCAGAATATGGACTCTTGACCCGCTCGCGTATGAAGTCGGAAATCGAGGGAGAATCGACTCCGATTATGTGGCGGAAGGACCGTTGGGAAATCGACGCGGAAAAACAGGGTGTTTTCTGGCTTTCCGACACGCCGAATGAACCGGAATCGAATTCTTGGAAAGGTGGTTGCCCGCGGACGGTCGTGTGGGGAAAATTCCACGAAATCACTGACGGAAAACGGACAGGACGCTGCGTTTATTTTATTAACACGCACTTCGACCACATGAGCGAAAAAGCACGACAGTTCTCGGCCGTCCAGATTGCGGATTTCGTGAAAAAAACGGTTGAGCCAGAAGCGACGGTTTTCGTGACGGGCGACTTTAACACGGGAATTAACTCACCGGCGGTGAGTTATCTGTGCGGTAAAGAAGCGGATATTCAGGGGGAAAAGAGGACTGGTCCAATTATGATGCTCGACACTTTCCGCGTCGCGAATCCTGACATGAAAGACGCGCCGACATATCATGCGTATGGAAAATATTTGGAAGGTGGAAGAATTGATTATGTTCTGATGCTCGGAAACCTGAAGGTGAAGTCGGCTGAAATTATTCGGACGAAAACAGAGATTTATCCGTCAGACCATTTCCCGGTTGACGCAATTCTGGCATGGTGAAGAAAAATATTTTCTTCAGTAGACACTGAATAAGTGGTGTTTATAGAAAGCGACGCGTGTCATGTCGCTATGAGGCGCCTTAAAATGTCAATTATAAGTTTAAATCGATGATTTTTAGATACTTTTTAGGCTAAAATATACATTTTTCGCCGCCTCTGCGACGCCACGTCATCTCCCATTATCTCCGAGTTAATGAACGTCGACTTAAAAGAGAACTTTTATCCTAAAAAGACAGCCTCTCCTTAAAAAAGAAAGGCTGTCTTTTATGATGATGGTTTTCAGAAACTCCCTGAAACCTCTGTCCGTAGCGAAAGCGGTATTAACGGTAAATCGCAGTTTTCTGCTGAATTAAATCCAGACCGGCAGCCTCACTTTTTAACTGGCAACGGATCGGATAATTTCCCGTCTCACGGACCTGTGCCTGAAACTGGAATGTGTGTTCTTCTCCCGGTTTCAGCTCGGAGACGTCGAACGAAATGACACCACTTTCCAGCATTTCCGATGAAAACGCCATCGCCTGTACCGGCTCGATTCCCTCAGAGAAAAACACAAGTAATTTTCCATCTTCTATGGTTCTCGTGCCTGTATTTCTGACGGTTACTTCACACGTGCTGAATTCACTCATCGTAAGAACGCGCGTCGGGAAATTCAGGTCCATCTGCATACTCGCAACACCTTCCACGACCAGCGGAATCGTACTTTTCGCCAACGTACGGGAATTCGCCTGAATCGTGCATGGTAACTCCAACATTCCTTCCTCTTCTGCCTGAAGTAGGAGGGTGAGCGCCTCCGTTTTATCTGACGGAATGTCATTCACCTCTAGAACCAGCTGGCTCGGTGTCGGTTCATGGTACATGACATCCGGTTCCGCACGAATCACGCGTACCTGAGACGGTAAATCGAGGAAAATCCGTACTTTTCGCGCTGTCGAATTCCCGTAATTCGTAATCCGAATCGGCACGGAAACTTCTGTGCCCGTGTAGATTTTCTCGATTTCTGGAATTTCAACATTTAAATTCAGGTACTGAACCATCATCTGATTCTCCACGCTCGCGAAACGCTGATTCTGAATCAGAGCTTCCGCATTACACTGAATTTTACTACGTGTCGCAGGGGTCAGGATGACCTGAACGGTTTCTTCTTCACCAGGGAGGAGACGCCGAATACCGGGAACCGCGTAATTTTTTTCCACACAGCCTTCCGTACTAAGCTGAATCGCGATGTCGCGTGCCACGCAATTACCAACGTTCGTGACACGGATATTCAAAGGAAATGGTTCTCCTTCTTCCACCGCCTGTATCGAGTCAATTCGCATTTCCAGTTTCGGCGCCTCTGCCGTCACAGCCTGAACTTCCTCCTGCTGATTACTCCATGAAATCCGTAAATCTGCTGACGCGCTACGCTGCGGAATGACCGTTAAAACCAGTGTTTCCGTCGTGTTAGGCAGAAGTTTCCCTAAATTCCATACACAACGCTGTCCCGGTGTCATACTACTCGGTAAAACCGAGGTCATTCCACGTTTTACGGCTACTTTTCCTACGGTAAACCAGTCTGGAATCGCGATTTCGACGATAGTACCTTCAGAAACCGACTCGCTTACGTTACGGAC
The DNA here is from genome assembly GCA_030527705.1 of Planctomycetia bacterium. GTDB lineage: Bacteria > Planctomycetota > Planctomycetia > Pirellulales > Thermoguttaceae > RGIG3701. Next base: position 6,565 of record JAUNAI010000212.1, read on the forward strand.
TTCAATTGTGAAGGATGCCTCTCCCCCAACAACTAAGTTTTCCGGTGGTTGCGTCATAATTTCCAGCTTGGCCCGTTCTGTTTTAACACCATTCTGGAGACCATTTTTCTTATTATTACGGTTACTATACTGTTTATTCAGGTTATTCAGGTTATTCTGATTATACCGACTATCCTGAAACTGACGGACGGA
>JAUNAI010000213.1 GCA_030527705.1 Planctomycetia bacterium
AAACGCAACACCGCGTGACGCTTACACGTGGTTTCTGGATGCTTGAAACGGAAGTGACGCAGGAGATGTGGGAATCGGTGATGGGTAGTGGTCTAGAAACCCAAATGCGATTAGCAGGTCGCGAATATAATTACGGAAAAGGCCGAAATTACCCGATGTATTATGTAAATTGGGCTGAATGTCAGAATTTTTGCCGAAAATTATCCCAGAAGTTGGGAGGTAGTATCCAACTTCCGACGGAGGCGCAGTGGGAGTACGCGTGCCGAGCGGGAATGACAGGGAAATATGGAGGCAGTGGCGACTTGGATGACATGGGTTGGTATGGTGACAATTCCGGTAGTGGTACTCATCAGGTTGGCACGAAACAAGCGAATGCGTGGGGACTTTATGACATGCACGGTAATGTGTGGGAGTGGTGTCAAGACTGGTATGACAGTAGTTATTATGATGAGTCGCCAACGAGCGACCCAAGCGGTCCTAGTAGTGGCTCGTACCGCGTCTTCCGTGGCGGTAGCTGGAACCGCAACGCCTTGAGCTGTCGGTCGGCGAACCGGAGCTACAACTCGCCGGAGTCCCGGCTCATCGTCTTGGGCTTCCGCGTTTGTTCAGAACAATAGTTCCCGGAAGGCAGTCAATATAGCGTAGTATGTCGAGAGCGAGCGGAAGGCGGTAGCCCGCTCGTGAAAGACATACAAGCTATATTGATAGATTTCCAGCCATTTCTCCCAAGAAGGGGGTTTGGGGGGCGAAGCCCCCCAAGAAAAAAAAAATAAACCCAAGAATATTGTACACTTTGAAAGCTGTAAGAAACAATTAGAATAGGGTTCGATATGCAGTTTAAGATATTTCAAATACCGGCGTCAGGTAGTGACGAGATTGAAGACGAGATGAATCAATTCTTGCGTAGTCATCGAATCGTTTCAACGCGTAGTGAACTTGTTAATGATGACCATCATTCGTTTTGGTGTTTTTGTATTGAATATATCGATGGTAAATTAATAGAGAAAAGTGATCGCCGTGAACCACCGAAAGATTATAAAGAGGAACTTTCAGAGAAGGAATTTTCTGTTTTTGTACACTTACGTGACCTTCGTAAGCAGATAGCGGAACAAGAAGCGGTAGCGGCGTTTATTCTTTGGACAAATAAGCAGATGTGCGAGATGGTAAAAAACCGTTGCATAACGAAAGCGGATTTGAAGAAGATTGACCGTTTTGGCGAATCTAAAGTAGAGAAATATGGTGATAGGATTTTAGAGATATTGAAATCAGCATTTGAGGTGGAAAATGAAGCGAGTAGGACGGTTGATGGAACGGATAGTGGAACCCGACAACCTTCGTTTAGCGTGGATTAAGACAATTCGAGGGAAACGTGATTGCAAGTCGGTTCTTGTATTTCGTAAGAATTTGGAGCAGAATTTAGAGGAAATAGGAAAGAGTTTATCTACGGTAACACGAAATTGGGGACCGTATTCGACGTTTCGGATATTTGACCCGAAGGAGCGCGATATAACGGTTGCGCCAATTGCGGACCGAGTGGCGTATCACGCGATAATGAACATTTGCGAGGAGTTTTTTGATTCACGGTTGATTTACGACACGTACGCTTGCCGACGTGGTAAAGGTCAGGTTGCGGCGTTGAGACGTGCGAAGGATTTTTCCGCAAAACACAAATGGTATCTGAAATTGGATATTCGGCATTATTTTGCGAGCATTGACCATGAAATACTGGAACGATTATTATGGCGTTTGTTTAAAGACACGCTTTTAATGAAGAACTTTTCAAATTTAATAGGATCGTATGAAACGGAAACGGGTAAAGGAATTCCGATTGGGAGTTTAACGAGTCAGTATTTTGCGAATTATTATTTGGGGAGTTTGGACCGATTCGTAAAAGAACAGTTACGGTGTCGGGAATATGTACGTTATATGGATGATTTCGTGTTGTGGTCGAATTCGCGTGAGGAATTAAGAGGTTGGAAACGTAAATTATCAATGTTTTTACGTGAAGAACTACAATTGCAATTGAAGGTGCCAGCGTTGAATCGCACGGAGTTTGGGATTTCTTTTTTGGGTTTTCGGGTTTTTCCGGGAATTTTGCGTCTTTCTCACCGTGGGCGTTATCGGTTTCGCCGAAAATGCCGAAAATATATGGGTTATTACCGAATGGGAAAGTGGACGGAGGAGACGCTGGCAGAACACCTCTGTCCTTTATTTTCGTTTGTGGAACAGGCGGAATCAATTGAATTCCGTCGTCATGTATGTGAAGAAGAAGGGATATGTCCATAAGTGGCTCGAACCGCGTCAACCGTGGCGGTAGCTGGAACAACAACGCCAAGAACTGTCGGTCGGCGAACCGGAACAACAACTCGCCAGAGAACCGGAACAACAACTTGGGCTTCCGCGTTTGTTCAGTACAATGTAGAAAGGTTGGAAAATATATTGTTCAAGACATATTCCTGTTCGTCGGTAATAACTCGGCGACGAATCCTTATAAGCCGTGTATTTTAGTAGCAACTGTGAAGAATTATGTGGCTTTTTTAAGATATTTTTTGGGATGCTTTTTTAGCACCTTCAAATCCTATAAAAGATAAAGGATATTTATTATGAATACCATTTCCCTTGCCGTTTCGATTGGTAGTTTACGTCTCGAGAATCCGATTCTTGTGGCGTCGGGGACTTTCGGTTACGCGAAAGACGTTTCCGGTCTCGTGTCAGAGTCGGGTGCGTTTCCGCTTTCCCGGCTTGGGGGAATCTTGCCGAAAACGATTACGAAAATGCCGAGACAGGGGAATCTTCCGCCTCGCACGTGTGAGACCGCAGCAGGACTCCTGAACGCAATTGGGCTGGATAATGACGGGCTGGAATCGTTCATTCAGGTGAAAATGCCGTACTTGCGGACAATTGGGACGCGGATAATCGTCTCGATTGCCGGTCGGAATGCGGAGGAATATGCCGAAATGGCTGCCGCGCTGAATGATGTGGAGGGTGTTGACGCACTGGAACTGAACATTTCCTGTCCGAACGTGGCGCACGGAACCGACTTTGGGAAGAATCCGACGGAGTGCGAGCGACTTGTGGCAGGTGTGCGACGTGCGACGACATTACCGTTCATCACGAAACTCACGCCGAACGTGGGAGACATCACCGTCGTGGCGAAAGCGGCAGAACAAGGTGGAAGTGACGCGGTTTCCCTTATTAACACGGTTCTAGGAATGGCGATTGACTGGCGACGCTGTGCTCCACGCCTCGGAAACGGAATGGGTGGACTAAGTGGTCCGGCGATTAAACCGATTGCGTTGCGCATGGTGTATCAGACGGCACAGGCGGTCAACATCCCGATTGTCGGAATCGGCGGAATTGAGACGATTGACGACGTAATGGAGTTCCTCGTGGCAGGCGCGACGGCTGTGGAAATTGGAACGGCCAACTTCTACTCGCCAACCTGTACGCAGAAGATTATTGACGCGCTTCCTGAAGCGATTTCATTCTTCCAAACAGATAATATTCAGAACGTTATCGGACGGATGGTCTCGAAAAAGTAAAGGTCGACGCAATCGTCGTAGTATAATTGTATATTGTATAATTGTATAATTGTATATTACATATAAATTCATAAATAAAGTAGAAATTTGGGGAAATAGAAGAAAACGTTTCTCCCCCTTTTCAAGAAACAAAAACGGCACAGGAGAAGACCCCTGTGCCGTTTTGTGTGGTATGAATGGACACTGGTTCCGAATATATGTTACGGTGATATTACCAAATTACTGAACCGTAAAACCAACAAAAAAACCGACCGTTACCTTTTACCAAAATAACGGTTGTCCTTAACCTTTCGGAAAAATACATGGTCTAAAATCGTCGGAAATTACAGGTTTTTTCATTTTGTCTGTTCATTTTCCATGTTTAATAGTTCGGCTAACTTTCGCAAAAAATATGATAAATTTTCTAATTGTGTCTTGTGACGGAAGTACAGGTTATTCACATTTAACCATCTATCCAATCTAGCGAAACAATTCTAGTTAATCCGAAATACTCTAAATCTCTCTTCACATCAAAAAATCAGGAAAATTCCTGTTCTACATGATTTTTCGGGTGGAAAGTGACGATATTCGTTTTAAGTACATGTTAATTAATCAATAATCACTTAAGTACACGCTGAATACGTCGCACTTACGAGCTCGGACGTCTCGTTTACAGAAATATTACTTGTTTTAAGCCTCAATTTTAACGATTTACATAATTTGGGAAGAATTAATTCCTTAAAAAACACGATTTTTTCCCATGGTTGCAGACCGTGTGTCCGCGTTCCTAGTTAATCAGTGGTTACTTAAGGTATCCCTCAACATGAAAAGGAGAAATTATATGAAAGTTCTGCTTCTGAATGGTAGTCCACATGAAAAAGGTTGCGTATTTACAGCGCTATCCGAGGTGGCACGGACGCTCGCAGAGTGCGAAATTGAGTCGGAATTCTTCTGGATTGGGAATCAGCCCGTCTCTGGCTGTGTCGCGTGTGGATACTGTCGGCATGAGGGAAATGACGGTTGCGCATTTAAAGGCCAGATTTACACGGCACTCGTCGAAAAAGTAAAAGAATGCGACGCCCTTATCGTCGGCTCGCCGGTTTATTACGCTGGCCCGAACGGGACTTTGTGCGCTCTGTTAGACCGTCTATTTTACTCGGCTGGAAAGTATTTGGCGCAGAAACCGGCAGCATGTGTGGTAAATTGCCGACGTGGTGGTGCGAGTGCGACGTTTGACCGTCTGAATAAGTATTTCACGATTAACCAGATGCCGGTCGTGTCGAGTCAGTACTGGAATTCGACGCATGGATTCACGCCAGAAGATGTCGTGCGCGACCTCGAAGGAATGCAGACCATGCGGACACTCGCACGAAATATGGCCTATTTACTGAAATCAGCACAGAAGTCGTGTGAACCTCTACCCGAACGGGAACCATGGACGCCGACCCATTTCCATAATATCGAGCAGTAAAAAAGAAAAAATTCCTATCACCCATAAAAAAATTCCAACAGAAAAACCATTCTCCGTTGGAATTTTTTTCTTTTTCTCTCTTTTGGCTTTAATCACCATCCAATCATCATGTTGGACTCGATGATTTTCTTCGCACGTTCCAGATCAGCACCTGTTTCCTGCATGAAAAGTCGAATCGCATGAACCTTGTCGCCCGACGCTTTCGCGAGGCAGTCGCGCGCCGCATTGCACGGGTCAATACCTTCCGGTGTAATTCCCAGTGCCGCCTTGGAAATCACCCAGAGATCACGCGGACGCTTGGAAACACGAATCGCTTCTTCCGTCGGATAGTATTCTGCGAGAATGGCACGTGCCTGCGCTTCGTCGGCCGCATTAGCAATGACAATATGTGCTCTGGTTTCAATCTCGAACAAAGGCATAGTGATTTTCTCCTATATTTTTAGAATAGTTTTGAGTTATCTTTCTTTAAGCGACGTTTCGGTCTTAAAAACGTGTCCTAAACGCCCTATAATTTGAGTATAAACTTTTTTCCGTATTTTGCAAGCCCATTCCACGAAAAAAATACGCTGTACGAAAAATTTTCTTTTATTTTTTTACAACTACGTCGGCATAACTGATAAAATCTATTTTCACGCCCGTCGCGCATTATTTCCTCACCAGTCATGTCTTATCGCCACACCAGTCGTGCCGCCTCACCACTGGGTAGAACACGACCACTTGCGGTCCGTAATTGCATGGAATAGGTCTCACAACGTGCAGTCCCCGGAAAATAACGTTCCAACATCCGTCCCATTCCCCGTGCGTCAAGGCCCGGCGAGTGCGCCGTCAGCAACACAAAACCCGGTCCGTCCGTCATCAGTTCTGCACACGCTTCCAACAGTTCTGGCAGATGCTGGTCCAGCTTCCAGACTTCTCCACGCGTCCCATGACCGTAACTTGGCGGGTCGAGAATGACCGCATGATATTTCCGTCCGCGTTTCACTTCCCGTAACACGAATCGGAGCGCGTCCTCACCAATCCACCGAATCGGACAGTTTTCCATCCCGGAAATCTCCGCGTTTCCGCGCGCCCACTGAACAATATTTTTCGCAGAATCCACATGAACCGTGCAAAAACGCTCCACTTCTTCGCTCGTCAGCCCACATTCTTTCATCGCCGACGCCGACGCAAGCGTGCTTCCGCCAGTATACGCGAAAAGATTCAGAACCCGAAACGATTCCCGACGTGCTAAAAATTCCCGTGTCTGAGTATAAATCCACTCCCAGTTCGGCCACTGTTCCGGAAACACACCAAGATGCCCCACCTCCGTCGGTTTCAACTCCAGCCGAAATATACCGGTATCCATCACCCAACTTTTGGGGACCGCACCTCGCCACTGCCAGCGACCTTTCAGCCCGTCCGAACGCCGAAACTTTCCTTCTGCCTGCTGCCACCGAGACACGTTCTCTGCCGTCCGAAATCCTTCCGCAGGTGGCGATGGTCGGTCCAGCAAGCGTCCACCGAGTCGTTCCAACTTCCGACCGTTTCCAAAATCCAGAATTTCGTACTCGGTTTCTTTCACGTCAGCCTCACGAAAAGGAAAATAAATACATTAAAAGTTTTTAAAGGGGGAGTGTGTGAGGGGAACTATCTTGCAAAAATGTTTCCCTCCTCACGAATGTTTATAGGTTCTGTTTCTAAACACTTTAC
>JAUNAI010000021.1:0-18205 GCA_030527705.1 Planctomycetia bacterium
GGACGTGTGAGATAGGTGGATGTGAATCGAGTGAACTGGCAGTCATGGGGAGAATTGTCGTAGTTTCTGTGTAGATTCAAAGAAATACGAAGAAAAGGCTAAAGTTTTTTCGCGGAAAACTCGAAATGTTAAATACAGTTGGCAAAAGGGTTTTAATTCTTATTACCAATGTAACCATACCAGACTGACTATTCATTACGAGTGGCAGTCGGTTTTGTGTCCTATTTTATTCCGAATCGGAGATTTTGGGGCATAATTGGGTTATTTAAGGAAAAAATGTCGAAATAAAAGGGATTTTTAATAAATCAGAAAAATTCGGATTTTTCCTCAACCTTACGGGTTTCTATGCCGATGTTATTTCAAGCATAGGTGTAAAATCCTGTAAAACCAAAATTATTGAAGCAGTTACAGTTCAGACCCTCAACCCAAACTGAGGTTAAATAACTTTGGAGTTTCATTGCCTCTCCATAGAAATTTAGAATCAGGGGGGATCTGATCCTGGAAAGCCCAAGGGGGGCGATTCAGGTAATTGAGTCGAGGCGAGTTGATAAATCGGAGAGCCTACCATGAAGGTCTTCACAACTGGTCAGGTTGCCAAAATTTGTAAGGTGGCCCCGCGTACCGTTAGTAAATGGTTTGATTCCGGCCGTCTGAAGGGTTATCGCATTCCTGGTTCCCAAGATCGTCGTATTCCGCGCGAATACCTGATTAAATTCCTTAAGGAACACGGTATGCCTACTTCGGAACTGGAAGATACCGAGGTTGCAAAAGTTTTGGTAGTCGCACAGGACCAGGTTCTTATCGAGAACCTTCGTCGTGAACTTCCGCTCGAACGCAAGTTCCGGGTTGAAGTCGCTGCGAGCGGTTTTGATGCGGGTATCCAGGCTGAGAGTTTCCATCCTGACTGCATTGTAGTCGATTTTTCTATCGGCAGAACAGAAGCGTTGCAGATCTGCCAAAATCTGCGTCGTAATACCGAATTTGCTGACATTATTCTCATTGCTCTTCTGCCGGACGATGGCAGCACGAACGATATTGACCGTTCCATTATTAATGAAACGTTCCGTAAACCGTTCGATGCGTCCCTCTTGGCCGAGCGTCTGAAGACCTTGGTGGGTGTCAGAAAAGAATTGGTCTGAGATTACTCACTATATGAGATTACTCAGTTTAGATTTCATCGGGATGCATAAGAGATAGAAGATATTCTCTCTCTTATACATCTGCGACGAATTAAGGTGGAAGTCGGGAAACCGACTTTTTCCTTTTTCTTGGGAATGTCTCTGCTATGTATATTATTTTCTACGGATTTACGGAAAATCATGGTATTAAATCGGTGGGAGATTCAAGGTCTTAAGTAAATACGGAATAAGTCACTTTCCAAAGAATGGTGTTTACTTACCTATATGTGTAAATAGTTCTTGTTTCGGTTACACAGGATATTTGCTGGAAAAATCCGCACAACCCGACAATCCTGAACGCTTTAGGGAAAAGAGTTGGAAGTTTCTTCACGATGGCTAATTATTTTTACAGAAAGTGTCACGAAATCACGATAAAATGTAAAAGATATATTTCCATAGTGTTCATTTCGGAAGAAAACCCGGTTTTTCATGGAATATTTGCCTTAAAGGGTTGTATTTTTGAAAAAACGGGATATACTTAATATATTATAAAGTATATAATTTTCGCGGTTAATTTGGAGAACGGCTCGATGAAGAACCTGTTTGGCAAAACGCTCGTTGTTTTGATTTTCATGTTCAGCCTGATGTTGCTGGCCATGTCTGGTGCCATTTATATGACGCACACCAACTGGCGCGCCAAAACGGAAAAGGTTACCGAGCAGGTTCAGGAAGCGACGGCTGTTCTGGAAGGAAGTGCGTCTTCCATGGGATTACGGAAACAGGATAAAGTCCTGAAAGCCTCCATCGAAGATGAAGAAAACCTTCGGAATCAAGTTGTTGTGGCGCTTGCGGCGGAAGTTAATGAACGGAAAGCCGAGAATGATCAGTATCTGGTCGAAGTGAAAAAACAGGAAAAAGACATTCGGGATCAGTCTATTACGATGCTGAAGTATACGCTTGTCATGTTGAAGGCGCGTATTCAGGCGGACAACACGCTGATTCAGGTGCAGAATGAACGAAATGCGCGAATCCGTACCGTTCATGAATACGTAAAAAATATGAATCAGATTGAAGACTTGAACCAGCAGATTCTAGCGCTTGAAAAACGCGCTCGCAGTCTTGTTTTCAATCAGCAGCAGGACCAGCAGTAGTTGGTTTCTGCAGATATTCCAGGACATTTGCCAATCGTCGCCTTCGGGCGCCTAAAGATTTCAAAGAATAAAAAGGACTCCTATGAATCTGGTTGGAAAAATTTTCGTCGTACTCATTTTTGTGTTGAGTCTGGTTTTAATGTCATTGACGGTTGCCGTCTACATGACCCAGGTCAACTGGATGAAAATGGCCAATAATACGGACACAAGTAATGGATACCCCTTAGGCTTGATCAAGCAGTTGGAAAATAGCCAGAAGGAGAACCAGGAATTGCGTCAGGCGTATGCTGTTTTAGTGGGAACCTATGAAGTCGCGCTCCAGAGAAGTGTCAACGCCCAGAGCGAAATTGAGACGGTAAAAACTACGCATACTGAAAAAGTCGAGGAATTGCAGAAGACGATTGAAACGTCTTATGCTGATACGAACACGCGGTTGGACGACACGGTAAAAGCTCTCGTTACCATCGCCAGTGGTCACGAACTTCTTCGCGACGCGATTACCGGTTTACAGCGTGAAATTACGGATATTTCCGATAAACTCGCTGATAAAACGGATTACATGAACCAGATTACGCAATTGGAACGCCGTAATAAAGAACTGGAATCCCGTAACGATGATCTGAAAAACGAAAACGTCCGTGCGAACGAAGTGTTGACCTATAATAACCTGATTAACGATCTCGATTACTATCGGACGCAGACCCCGCCGGTTAACGTTCAGGGACGCGTTATCGAACAGGCTGGTCGTAAGATTAAGGTGAACCTCGGAAGTGATGATGGTATCCGTATCGGTCATAAATTCCAGCTCCTCTCGAAGGATGGAAGCCGTTATCTGTGTGACGTGGAAGTGGAAGCGGTCATGCCGGATAATGCGACATGTATCTTCTCTAACCTTCGTAGCGAGCAGAGTATCAACGTCAGCTTGGGTAGTATCGTCAAACCTCTGTAATTCAAGGTGCGTTTATGAGTAAAGAACATGAAGACGAATTCCTCGCTGAAGATGAATTTCTTACCGAGGAAGAGGGAATGATGGAGGAATTCTCCGAAGTTTCCGAAGACGAAATGCTTGAAGAGTTTCCTTCTGAGGACTCTGGCGACGCGACTGAAGGGGAGTTTAGCGAAGAATCTGCGGAAGTTGCGAGTGACGAGCTGAACAGCGATGAATTCGTGAGTGAAGAAAGTAGTGAAGCGGAATTCCTTCCAGGAACGGAAGCCACTACTGACGCAGAGCCTGAAGAGGATAAACCGATTATGTATCGGCCACCGCGTATGGACCTTTATACGGTTCTGTTGGTCTTGTCCCTGGTTTTCGTGTCACTGGCAGCGGCAATTCATTTCCTGGAATGTCCACCTACGGAATACGGAACGGTACCTTTTAAGAAGAGTAGCCCTGTTGTTAGCGCTCCGATGAATCCGTAAGGTTTCTGTAATTATACAGTATAAAACGGTCTGAGACATTATGTTTCAGGCCGTTTTTTTTCCTAAAAAGAAAAATGAAAAAACAGGGATTCTCATATGAGTCTTGCTCCTGAATAAGAGAATCGACATACTTTTCGGAGCATAGAAAATTGTTATTAGGAGGAAAAATGAACGACAACTTGACGGAAATGGTTTTTATTTTAGACCGAAGTGGAAGCATGTCAGGTCTGGAAGCGGATACGATTGGTGGTATAACGGTCTGATTGAGCGTCAGAAGTCGGAAACTGGTGATGCGATTACGACAACGGTTCTTTTCGATCATGAATACGAGGTTATTGTGGATGGAATTGATATTAAAATGGTGCCACCGTTGACGGAAGATGAGTATTATCCTCGTGGTTCGACAGCTCTGCTCGTCGCTATTGGAAAAACGATTCTGAGAATTGATGAAAAGCGGAAGAAACTCCCTGGCAGTATGATTCCAGCCAAAACGATTTTCGCGATTTTTACGATTTTCACGATTACCACAGATGGACACGAAAACTCAAGTCGTGAGTTCAGTTGTCCCGACATTAAACGGATGATTGAGGCGCACAAGGAAATGGGGTGGGAATTTATCTTTATCGGCGCAAATATCGATTCCGTCACCGTCGCAGAAGGGATGGGGATTGACGCAAGTCGAAGTGTGAATTATCATGCGGATTCTGTCGGCCAGATTTTGGTGTTTGAAGCACTTCATGAGGCCGTTCGGACGACACGTCGTCGGAAGAGAAATGCTTCTAATAAATTGAATGAGGCTAATTGGCGTGAAAAACTCGACGCGGACTATTATGGACGTGGAGGGAATCAGAAAAAAGGAAATGATCCTGACCATTTAAAAGACCAGAAGTAGTCACGGATTAACTGGGTACGCGGACATCTCATCCGCAATCGTGGGTAAAAAGTGATTTTAGGAAAATCTTTTCTAAATTGCGCAATTTATTAAAATTGTGTCTTAAAACGCTTAATATTTTTGCGGGCGAGACGCCCACGTACCCAGTATGACTTAATTAACGTCTACTAATAAAACGGAGGTGGAATGAGTATATTTCGCCTCCGTTGTTGTGTTTTTTTCTTATTTTTTGCCAATCATCAGCCCGAAAGTTGTCTTCACGATCCATTTCAGGTGGAAGAGAATGTGAAGGAGGAAGAACGGAATCAGTCCGACGCCGACCCAGCAGTGAATCTGTTTCCACCCGCCGTTTTTCGTCAGTCCGAGAAATTCACTTCCCTGCGTAAGTCCCCAGAGAATCTGCGCCTGTTCTCCCGGATTTCCCGGATTTTTCGGCTTGGTCCATCCCCACAGGATAATCCCTGTCAGAATGAGCGTCAGCATTCCGAGAAACAGAACCCAGTCAATCCAGTAATTCTGCGTGTTTCGTGTCATAATACTTTTCCTTTCGTGTTAAAATGGAAATAATCTCTACTTTTTCTGATAAATAATCAATTCTACACTCCGTGGCGCGAGCGTCACCGTCCGTGTGGCGAGTTGGGCACCGGTGAGTATCTTTTTCTCGCCAGAAAGCGGCCATTCCACTTCATATTCCGTGGCGGAATCCAGTCCGCTGAGTATCATTTCGCGTGTTTCGTCCGGAGCGTTTCCACGTCGGAACAGAATCGCGAATCCCGCCTCTTTTTCCGCGTCGTGAAGTTGCCAACCACACCATACGTCATTCGTTGCGGACGTTTCTTCTTCGGTCAGTGGGTAAAAATCGCCGCTCCAGAACGGTTTAATTCGATTCGCGATACCGAATGTTTTTTGGAACCAGCGCGTTTCTTCATCGCTGAAGGTGCGCCGAATGATACCGCCATCAAAATCGGAAGGGGTAATGACCGTGCCGGAGGAAATGATGCTCCATGCGCCGTAATCATCACCGACGGGGACGCAGTTAAACTCACATCCCTGAAACGGCAGGAACGCCAACGTATTCCGCGTCGTATTCTGTCCCAGAATAAACGCCTGGTCATTCGGCTTCTGCCCGATAAAATAGTCGCTTCGGCAGTACGTATGTGCGCGAGAAATCATCTCAAAATCGATTCTCCGTCCGCCGGACGCGCAGTTTTCTTGCAGAATTCCCGGAAAACGCCGACGCATTTCGTCGAGGAACTGGTACATTCCGGTAATGTGTTTCGCCTCAGCAAGACCTACGCGTTCTGGATTTTCTGCGTCGATACCCGCCCAGATTCCGCCGGGGTCCATGTTAAAATCCTGACGGTAGACATTAATATTATGTTTCGCAATCATACCATAAACCGCGTCCTGAATCCACGCCAACGCTACCGGATTTCCGTAGTCGAGAAGGTTTCCGTGGCAGAATTCTGGGTGTTCCTTCTGAATTGGCGTGTCCGCGTGTACCCGTTCCGGCTCGAACCAGAGGAGAAGTTTCATTCCCTCCGCGTGCACAGCGTCTGCAATCGGTAACAGCGTCCCGGTCGGGTGTGTCGTCGTATTCACACGCCAATCGCCAACATAACGGTACCAATTCGGTCCGCAATTCGAGTACAGTTCATCTTCGTGAGGCGCACCGTACCAACCTGCGTCAATCCAGTACGTGTCGAACGGAAGCTGGTTTTCCCGGACGTATTTCAGAATATTCAGCATCATTTCTGGTGTTTTATTTCCGCCACCACACGCAACCGCCAGAATCGGCGAGATGACCTTCCCCTCCGCGTCCCGTGGAACTTTATGCTGGAGCATGAACCGATGGAGAAGTGTCTGGAACTCCGCACGCGTCATGTCGGAGCGTTTCGCCACGAGAATGCTCGGCATCCGTACCGACTCGGAAGGAGCGAGGCGGAAATTCGTTTTGAGCATCCCAGCTCGAACTTTTACCGCGTCGCCGTCGTGTGTGAAAGTCGCTTTCCAGCCACCTGTCCAACCGATAGCGAAGAAGTAACCGTTTTTCTCATCGATATTCATCTCCAGAAACGGCATGACCTCATTCGACGACCGACCGCTTGGTGTAGAGAAAAACTCTTCATTTCCCGCACAGAGCGTTTTCACAATTGGCGTAAAATCATCCGCAGCATAATGTGACCCGTACAGCGTCCTCAACTCGACTGCGCCAGAAACCGGATAGGAATAGGAGAGAGACTGAAAATCATTCACCACGTCCGTCATTTCCGTTTCGGAGCGATTTTTCAGCGTGATGGAATACTCAAGAATAGGAAAATCGTTGTAAATTTTCTCGACTTTTCGAATTTCAAGTTTTCCGTCCGGCGAAACGGTCGAGATTACATTTTTCTGCGCGTCTATGTCAATTTTCGGTTCCCAGTTGTGTTTTTCCTGTGTTTCGGACGCTTTGACGTCATAATGAAGCGAAAAGCCACCCGGAATCACAGAATGATCCTGTGCACTCACCGTCATGGACAGAATGAGGGTGAGACAGAAAGCGACTGAGAGGTGAAAAATGGAATATATTCTTATCATGATGTAAGATAGTCTTATCATGATTGTCTCACATGAATGATGCTATTCTTTTTCAGCCTCCCTTATTCGGGAAACTTTTTTACTACCATAATTATCGGTTTTTGTCGAATTTTACTATATTAAACGTAATAATACGCGAAAAAGTTGTCATAATCAGGAAAATTTTTACAAAAATGTTTGAGAAACGTGCCTGTTCCCCTTGTAGAAAAAATTATTTATGATATATTGTTTCAATGAAAGATTTTCTGTTTAGTCAGACAGTACGTTGTCGGCCAGAAAGTCGCTGGTGTTAACAATTTTGTGTGGTGGGGGTTGTTTTTTCGACCCCGAAAGGTTATTAATGGTTAATCGCAACTTACTTCTTGGGCTGGATCAGAATCAGGACAATTGGGATGGTGAACTTGACTCTGTGTTCGGTGGAATGCAAATGGAAGATCTGGATTGGGGCGGAAGCGACCTTACCGTCAATCAGATCGTAGAAGGCAAAGTCATCCGCGTGGAAGGCGATTTTGTTATCGTTGACGTCGGATTCAAAAGCGAAGGTCTCGTCAATCGCGACGAATGGGAAGAAGGTCAGGAACTCCCGCAGGCGGGTGACACGATCCGTGTTCTCATTGAAGAAGTCGAAGACGGAAGCAATGCGGGCGGAATGCCGCAGATGGACGAAGCCAAAGGCATGATTATGCTCAGCAAACGTAAGGCTGAGAAAATCGAAGCCTGGAAAAAGGTCATGGAATCCGTGCACGAAGGCGATGTGGTTACCGGTACCGTCATCCGCAAAATCAAGGGTGGATTGTTGGTTGATATCGGCGTCAACGTCTTCCTCCCGGCGAGCCAGGTTGACATTCGTCGTCCGGCGGACATTGGCGAATATATTGGTCGTTCGATTCAGTGCTCCGTGCTGAAAATTGACGAACCGCGTCGCAATATCGTCGTCAGCCGTCGTTTCCTTATTGAAAAGGAACGCGAAACCCAGAAACAGGAACTTCTCAAACAGCTCCAGCCCGGCCAGTTGCGCATGGGTATTGTCAAGAACCTCGCCGATTTCGGTGCGTTCGTCGACCTGGGCGGTATTGATGGTCTCCTTCACATCACGGACATGAGCTGGGGGCGTATCAATCATCCGGAAGAAATGTTGCAGCTCGACCAGGAAATCGAAGTGCAGATTCTCTCCGTCGATTACAAAAAAGAGAAAATCGCTCTTGGTCTCAAGCAGAAAACAGCTTCCCCGTGGGAAGAAGTCGAAGCGAAATATCCGGCTGGCAAAGTCGTTCGTGGTACGGTCGTTAACGTGATGACCTACGGCGCGTTTGTGAAGTTGGAAGAGGGCGTGGAAGGTCTCGTTCACATCAGTGAAATGAGCTGGACGAAACGTATCAATCATCCGAGCGAACTGGTGGCACCGGGCGACGAAATCGACGTCGTGGTTCTGTCCATCAACAAGAATAAGCAGGAAATTTCTCTTGGTATCAAGCAGACGAAAGAGAATCCGTGGGAAGCTGTCGCGAATCAGTATCCGCCGGGAAGCACGGTCACGGGCGTTGTCCGCAACCTGACCAACTATGGTGCTTTCATCGAAATTCAGGAAGGTATCGACGGACTGCTTCATGTTTCCGACATGAGCTGGACTCGCCGTATCACTCATCCGAGTGAAATGGTCGAAAAAGGTCAGAGCATCGAATGTCGCGTTCTGTCGGTTGACCAGGCGCGTCGTCGTATTGCACTGGGTCTGAAACAGATGACTGAAGATCCGTGGGCACACGATATTCCGAGCAAATATGAACCGGGCCAGTTGGTCAAGGGCGTTGTGACGAAGATCACTAATTTTGGCGTGTTCATTGGTCTGGAAGATGGACTGGAAGGTCTGTTGCATATTTCCGAACTGGCCGACCATAAAGTCGACAATCCGGAAGAAATCGTCAAAGTTGGCGAAGAAGTCGAAGTCAAGATTCTCCGCGTTGACACGGAAGACCGTAAAATTGGTCTCTCCCGTAAACGTGTGGAATGGGCGGAAGACGCTGTGGAACCGGTCGAAGAAGACAACACGCCAACCGCAGCTCCGGTTCACGCTTCTACCCCGGCGAAAGACCTCAAAGGTGGTGGCGGTTCCGCTGGTTTCGAACAGCTGAAACAGGACTAAGATAATTTCTCGTAATTTACGAGGTGAAACAGAAAGCTGGAGCGTTGAAAACGTTCCAGTTTTTTTTATTTAAATTTTCTCTACACCCTTGTTTTTGAGTGGGATATGTGTTATAATGAAAAACAAGACTCCTTTTAAGCCTGAATATTTCATACCTAAAAAGGATAAAACGTGTAAATGTCGGAAAAGACGGCATGAAACTGTCATTTTCAGTGGAACGTTCAAATACACTGAGTATTTTAACACGGAAACAAAAATCACGAAATTTCCCATAGAATTCACAGACTTTTACAAAAAGGAGTGCGTTTTCAGGAAACGAAAATGACTTAAGTCACCGAGTTTTCCACTTTTAGAGACCTCATATTTTACGGCATTTCACACAAAAGAGACAGATTTCACAGACGGATTTTAAATCATCACAACTATTTAAAAATCTGTGAAATTCTGTGGAATCTGTGGGAGATTTAAAACCACTGGTTTTCCGCGAAATCTGTGGGATATGAAATATTCAGGTAGGGGAAGGTTTTAAAAAGGAAGGGCTTAAAATATCATGAAAATACACACCATTTTAACGAGCGTTCTGGTTCTCGGAGCGTTTTGGGCCGGGAATCTGAATCTGACGCTTACGGCAGATGAAACGAGTGAAAAAGAAAATACAGCGTGGAACATGAAACTGTCCGCGTCGGACGGTGGTTTCTGGATGAAACGTGTATCGTTTACACTTCAGATTAGCGATGAGCTTCTTGCGGAGCTGAAAGCGCGAAACGGACAAGATGAAACGGTCGACGAGAAGACGATTCAGTCCCGTGAAGCAATGAAAGTGAAACTAACGCCGACGGAGTTTACGTTTAAAGTCGTAACGGAGGAAGAGGCGGAAAAAGCTGAAAAAACGGGAAATTCTGCGAAAATGTTACCCATTGCGGGCTGTCGTGCTCAGGATATTCGCGTGTGCGACGAAAAAAATCGGGAGTATATCTTCCAGATTCTGAACGCACAGGGCGAGGCTCAGCGTCGTGGTGTATTAACGTCCGGTGCGAAAGTGATTATCCCGATCGAATTGACAACGATTTCGCAAGATGCGCATTTTTACGTGTATTATGATAATTCGCGTGCGTGGGTACATTCCGATTGGTGGGAGACGAAGCGTTTCGCGAATGGTGATTTCGAGACGGGTGACAAGACCGTAAAAAATTGGGTTCTGGACCAGAATGATGCGGAACACAAGATTCAGTGGGCTGTGAATGAGGGACGTGACGGTTCTCGCGGAATCCGGACAGACGTGACGAAAGGCGCGGAACTGTCATGGATTGGTGCGCGTCAGAACGGAATTGCTGTGAAAGCGGGTGAACGGTACCGACTTACCGGCTGGACGAAAGCGGAGAATGTGGAAGGTTATGCAGGCTGGTTCTATCATGTCGGAAATGATAAAAAACCGATGTTGGGTTCTGGAATGCTGTACGCTGGTGACGGAACGTATGACTGGAAGAGGACGGAGCAGGAATTTACTGTGCCGGAAGGAGCTGTCCGGGTTACTGTCGGAACGGTTCTACGTGGGACGGGGACTGCATGGGCGGATGATGTGAAACTGGAGTTGCTCAGCGAGGAAGGGCAGGAGGTAGACGTACCGTGCACGGTGGGGGAAGTAGAGAGTTTTCCACTCTCTGAACGGTATCCGTCACTGGATATGGAAGGTGGAAGTCCTGAATTCAACGCAGAAACGTTTTTTGGAACACAGAAACTGCCACGTTTCTCTTTCGTGCGTGTGGTTAATGATACAGATGTGGAACGAAAAGTTCTCGTGAATGTGCGAAGTGAACTGCTTACCGCGCGTTGGGGAGTGGAGCTGAACGCGGAATCTGTGGAGGTTTTCGGGCTGGATGGAAAGAAGCTGGATTTCGAGACGGGAAGCGGAAACCTTTTCGTGGAACCTGTGTTACCTGCCAAGAGTGTGACATATCTGGTTCTGGCAGAGAAACCGGACGCGGTGTCTCGTAAGGAAGTGGCGCGTCGGGAACGGGAAGAGAGTAATGATGACTCAGCATTCCCAGGTACATCTCTACAGAATACAGCTACCGTGTCGCGTGGTGCGTCGCTCGATAATGCGGGTTCTCTTGCGTCGGTGTTAAAGAAAAATCTTGTGAAAAATGCGAGTTTCGAGGAACTGAACGAAAAAGGTGAGCCGAGAGTGTGGACGTACGGTCCAGCTCAGGAAGGCGTTACATGTCGTGTCGGAAATCCGGGTGAAAACGGTATCTTGGGTGAACACTGTGCGGAAATTCTTGTGGAAGAGGGTGTGCGTCCGAATTGGTGCGGATGGCGTCAGGTGATAGAAATTGAGCCGGGAAGAACGTATTTCTGCGGCGCGTGGATGAAATCGCCGAAAGACGCACCACGGTTCTCGATTCACGTCCATTTTCATAATGAGAAACATCAGTTGACCACGACTGGTGGAATGACGAGTTTCAGCGGTATTCCAGTCGGTGCGGGTGAGTGGTCACTCGTAACGGGAATGCTGCAGGCTCCGGAAGACGCTACATTTTTAACGTTACAGATGACGACGAATGAGATGATTTCACTCGCGTACGATAACGTTTTCGTGACGGAAATGGAGATGGGAGTTCCGGAACGTTTTCAGGGCGGAAGCACGGGATTTTTCCAGGTGTCACCGATCGTGAAGATTTTCCCGGATTCTACGTGGTCGCTGAACCCGGAAGAGAAGAAAGCGTATGAGTGTCGGACTATTTCGACTGCGAAAAATGAGGAGGAAACGATTCAATTCGCGTTCCGTTACTCGGCGGACCGGAAGTATCAGGTTTCGCTCTGTCCGGCGGTTTCTGAGGACGGAAAAACGGTGTTGCCGACGGAACTTTTCGCGGTTGGTTACGTACCGGTGAAGCATGTTACGAGTTATTATCAGTCTTACCTGCCGAAATGGTTCCGGAAGTTGCCGGGACATAACGGCGCGGCGGATGGGTGGGTCGGAAGCTGGCCTGATCCGCTGATTCCGTTCCAGAATGCGAAAAAAGTAGCGGAATCCGACGCGAAAAATGAAAATGGTTCAGGTGCAGAAACCATTCCCACTCCGTTTATTGAGCTGGAGGCGGCGCGTGAAGCGTGGGCGGTACTGGAAAATGCGGAATACACGAGTGATTCGGAGCGTCTGTGTCGTTTCGCAGAACAGAATCTTCTCGGTTTCCGTGCGTGGGAGACGCGAGCACTTCAGATTATCGTGAAGACGGGAAAAACGGTTCCGGCGGGCGTTTACTCTGGGAAAATCCGATTTAGAAATCTGGAAACGGGGAAAGTCACTTTTGTGCCGTTCTCGGTGGACGTGAAAGATTTCGCGATTCCTGATGAGCCGGTATGTGGGGCGATTTACGACGCGCGACCGACACACCCGGAATACTGGACGGAGAAGAAAGATATTTCACTTCTAAATCGGATGACGGAATTTCTTGCATCGAAACGGTTGGCGTCGGATAAAATGGAGGCGTCGCCGAAGTTCGAGTATCATAAAGAAACAGGTAAATGGACGGCAGATTTTACGGAATTCGACGCGGCGTGTGAGCATTATTTCGGCGATCTGAAAATCCGTTATAGTTACATGCCGGGTGACTGGTACTGTTTTGGCTGGGGAATGCCTCCGCGTGCGCGACAGGGAATTGACCCGTATGAGGGTGAGTGGCCGTATGAAGGTGCGGACCGTGGGAAACTCCGTCCGGAATTCAAGAAGGTTTATCAGGATAAACTCCGTCTGATGTGGAATCACATTAAGGAAAAAGGGTGGGATAAAAATTTCGTTCTGTATATTTCGGACGAGCCGTTCTACTCGAAACCGGAGATTATCGCACAGATGATTGCGTGCTGTGAGATGATTCATGAGGTGGACCCAGATATTCCGATTTACGCGAGTACGTGGCATCATATTCCGGAATGGGACGGACATATTACGGTCTGGGGTATCGGGCATTTCGGAATTGTGCCGGAAGAGCAAATTAAGAAATCGAAGGCTCGTGGCGACCGTGTCTGGTGGACGACGGACGGTCAGATGTGTACCGACACGCCATACTGTGCGACGGAACGGCTTCTGCCTTACTGGTGCATGAAATATGGCGCGGATGCGTATGAATTCTGGGGTGCATCGTGGTTTACGTATGACCCGTACCAGTACGGATGGCATTCTTACATTCATCAGAGTGACCAGCCGGGCGTAGAGTATTATGTGCTGTATCCGAACGGCGACGGTTATATTTTCTACCCGGATAAACTTCTCGGTGTGGAAGAAATCGTGTCGTCTATCCGTCTTGAACAGGCGCGCGAGGGTGTGGAAGACGCGGCGTATATCGTCATGCTTCGTGACGAAATCGCACGGGTGAAGACGCTGGAAAATCGTTCTGCGTCAGCGAGTCAGACGCTTCAGAATGCGGAAAATACGCTATCTCGTGTTTACGATTTAGTCCACATTCCGAACGCTGGCGGACGGTTTACGTCGCGTTATCTGCCGAATCCGGAAGAAGTGGATGAGGTAAAAATACTGATGCTTCAGCTGATAGAAGAGTTACGGAAAGTGAAGTAAAACCAGCCTCTCCTAACCTGAATATTTCATATATTTCTGAAAGAGCCGGCGAAACGCCGCCTATGATGTATATCTCTTTTACGGATGTATGAAATATTTAGGTTAGGAAGGCTTTATTTAAAGGAGACCTACCATGAAAAAGATTTTATTACTGATTTTAACGCTGGCTTTTTCCCTGACGGAAGCTGGTGCGGTCGAGATTCCGGACTGGGCGAAAACGCAAATTGCCGACGCGAAAACGCGTTTTGAGGCTTGGAAAGGCGATGATTCCGTCGTTAGTTTCACGGTCATCACGGACGTTCACTCACGTCAGCCTGCCCTGATTGAGCCGGCGGATTTTTCGGACACGAAAATGCACGTTCTGTTCACGAAAGAAATTGCTGACGCGATGAATGCGGATTTCTGCGCGGATTTAGGGGATATCGAGCTGGAAATGGTTCCGAAAACGCCGGAAGAAGTTGAAACGCGGATTCAGGCGCAACTAACACTTTACGGTCAATTCACGCGGCCGGTCCTGTTCGCGATGGGGAATCACGATCACGCGAAAGGGAGAATCGTCTCCAGTGCGCGTTACGGCGAGTTGTTTAACGGTCTGGCAGCAAAAAATGGGCATGAATACCATTTCGGGCCGGATAAGTCGATCGGGTATTATGAAATTGCGGAGAAAAAGTTCCGGATTTACTTCCTGAACACGTCGGATGACGGTTATTATGCGTATTCCGTACCACAGTTACAGTTCGTCGCGGATACGCTTAAGACAGTTCCGGAAGGCTGGACGGTTATCGCATTACAGCATTACTGCATGCAGAACTCAATTGGACACTGGAAATCGTGTAACACGTACGCGAAATTCCGTGAAACTGGTATTCAGCTTTTCGAGGCGTTTTTGGCACGTGAGAAAGGTGGAAGTGAAGGTGTTACGTGGGATTTCACAGGCGTGAAAGAACCGAAAATGGTCGGCATGTTCTGCGGTGACAGTCATTTCAGCCACCAGAAAATGTTTAATGGCGTAAATTACGTCATTACGCAGGGATATGGCGGAGTGCGTCTCGACGACATGGCGGACGGCGCACGTCACGTACTTTTCAGTCGTGGGAAAGAAATGCTGATAGATTTTGTCGTGGTGAAGCCAGAAAAACGGGAAGTGAAAATCTTCCGCGTTGGTGCTGGTGGGGCGGATTACGATCGGGAATTTACTTATTAAAGGTTTTTTTCCAGAAAGTTTAACTGTATTTTCCCTCAAGTTGTTGCTGATTAAGTCGCATTGGGAACACGGACGTCTCATCCGTAGAAAATATTAGGCGTTTTACCTAATTTTAAGGAATTACGCAATTTCGGAAAGATTTATTCCTGAAAGTTGCTATTTTCATACACGATTGCGGACCGTCTGTCTGTATTCCCATTAATTAGTAGCTACTGAAGTATTCGCTGAATACGTTCCATTTTGGAGACGCGTCGCTTCGTAGTTAATCTGTGTCTACCTAAGTAAAGGAGATTTTCATGAAAACCTTTAATGTTGCGATTCTTGGTGGTGGATTTATCGGAAAGATGCACGTTTACGCGATTCAGACGCTTCCGTTTTATTCATCGCCGACGCCAGCGGAAGTGAAAATCCGGTACGTCGTCAATTCGCGGCCTGAGACGGCTGCAATGGTGGCGAAACTTGCTCCGGGAGCCATGCCATTAACGGATTTTCGGGAAGCTATACAGGACCCGGAAATCGATATCGTGAATATCTGTCTCCCGAACGATTTACATTTTCCGGCACTTAAAATGGCGATTGCTACGCAGAAACATATTTACTGCGAGAAGCCGGTCGTGTTGAATGCGCAGGAAGCGGAGGAAATCGAGTCACTTCTGACGGATTATCATGGTGTGTCCCATGTCGTGTTTCACATCCGTTTTTTCGCATCGGCGATGTACGCGAAAGAGCTGATTAAGGCGGGAAAAATCGGGAAAGTTGTCGAATTTCGTGGGCATTATCTTCAGAATTCACATGTTGATCCGAATCGTCCTACACGGTGGAAAAACCTTCGCGCCAACGGTGGTGGTGCGCTGATGGATATCGGTTCACATCTGATAGATTTCGCGGACTGGCTTGCTGGACCACTTACGGAAGTTTCTGCATTTTCACGAAGTATGGTTCCGGAAAATGTTGAACGTGCCGAAGATTCTATCGTGACAATCTGGAAGACGGCGCATCGGGCAGTCGGAACGCTTCATATTTCAAAAGCGGCGCACGGAACGGAAAATGACATGCTTCTTGAGATTTACGGAACTCAGGGCGCGATACGTTTTAACTTAGAAAATCCACATTTTCTGGAGTATTTCGACGGACAGAAACCGACATCTCCGTTCGGTGGTGAGTCGGGCTGGACGCGGATTCCGGTCGGAAATCGCTATCCGGGCAGCGACACTGACTTTCCTGCCACGAAATCCGGTATCGGCTGGTCACGCGCACACTGTACATCTTTCGCACATTTTCTCTGGAACGTCGTTGCTGGCCAGAATCTTGATGGTTCCCCAGACCTCGCACGTGGAATATATGTTCAGAAGTTATTAGAACGGTGTCGCTCCTAGTATTTTTTATCCGATGTGTTATAAAATAAAAAAATATGATGCTTGACACTCTATAAAATTCGACTTTCTGGTCGTTATTTCGTGTCATTTCATGTTACTAACCTAGAGGCTAAATAAGTGGCGTTTTGGGTAGGCGACGCGTCTCACATCACTATGAGGTGCCTTTAAATGTCGATTTTAGACTTAAATCGGTGATTTTTAGATACTTTTTAGGCTAAATTTTATATTTTTCGCAACTTCCGTGACACAAGACACGTCGCCTCTCAATTATTTAGCGTCTACTAAAATAATTACCGGAAAGACCGTCTTTTTCTGAATCTTAGTAGGGGAAGTGACATACATAAAAAAACTTCCAGACATAATCTGGAAGCTAAGTGGCGGGGGCAGGATTCGAACCTGCGACCTCGAGGTTATGAGCCTCGCAGGCTACCAACTGCCCTACCCCGCGAGCTATATATCATTCATTGAATGATGACCATAATATAACACAAAATAAAATTATTTCAAGGGGGGAATGCTCTTTTTTTTCGGAATTTTCTCGAAATTTTCTAAATTTTAATTTTCTTTCTTAATTCTTTCGGTTTTCGTGTTTTTCCTCTATTCAAAACTTCTGATATTTGGTATGCTGTATTATGTTTTATACCCGATACTATAAAATTCTACTTTTCCGTTA
Organism: Planctomycetia bacterium; assembly: GCA_030527705.1. GTDB lineage: Bacteria > Planctomycetota > Planctomycetia > Pirellulales > Thermoguttaceae > RGIG3701. The sequence goes on from JAUNAI010000021.1 coordinate 17,127, forward strand.
TTTCGCGTTGTTGGAAATGACTACAGAAAGGCCCGTCCCTCACTGAATTTTATATGGAATCGGTATATTATAGTATCATCGGCAAATTGTATTTTTATCGGTTTTATGTCCCAATTTTCGCCTACTTCCTGTCCTAAAACACTCGTACTCGTGGCGTTTTGGGCGATGTTACTCCTTTTCAGCGGTTCTCTGACCGGGTGTCGGGTGTGGCATCGGACGAGAGTGTCATCAGCCTCGACGCTCGCAAGTCGGCAGTACGTCCAGCAGGCGGCGGAATCCATAGAACAGAAAAATATATCGGAAGCAGCGAATCAGCTGGAACTGGCGGTGAAAGAGAATCCACAGAATCTTGAGGCGCGGACGATGCTGGCCGACACGCTGTGGAATCAGAATCGGCGAGATAAGGCAATTCTTCAGATGGAGGAAGTGGTGACACTTCCAGATGTCACTCCGGAACTAGTCGTGAAACTTGCGTGGATGTATTTTGAGCAGGAAAACTTCTCACTTGCGCAGAAATATGTTTCTCTTGGACTGCGGCATAATGCGGAACTGGCGGACGCGTGGTTTCTGCAGGGACGGATTTATGAGCTTCAGGGACAGACGGAGTCCGCGCTGGCGGCATTTCATCAAGCGGCGTTTTATGATACGGATAATGGAAAGATTCAGGCTGAAATTGCGGAACAGTATCTGAAACTTCAGAAACCACAGCGAGCGTTGGAGGCGGCGCAGTCCGTTCAGAGCCAGAATCCAGCGGTTTCTCCCTCGGCGGACCTTCTACTGTATGAGGGGTACGCACTCGCGCAGCTGAATCGACATCCCGATGCGGTACGTGTGTTGACGCGGGCGAATCAGATTGCGCCGGAAAATACGGCGATTCTCTCCGCACTGGCCACGTCACATTATCAGAATGGAAACGCACTGGCCGCGTATCAGGTCGCTACACGTGGGCTTCAGTTGAATCCCCAAGATCCGGAATGCTCACGGATTACACGGGAACTCCATGCTGTCGCAAGTCAACAGGGGAGATCACAGAATCAGCCACCGTCGCAGAATCAGGTCTATTCACAGTCGTTGGTGCA
>JAUNAI010000021.1:18215-23064 GCA_030527705.1 Planctomycetia bacterium
TATTATCACAGAATCAGGTATTATCACAGAATTCGGCACATTCACAGGCTCAATTTCGGGCGGTTCCTGCGCAGGTTGGTCGCCGAGTTGGGACGAGTGTGCAGGTTACTTCGGATGAAAATGTTTCCAGTATTCCGACACAGAGGGGTGAGGCTTCTAATGTCGTTCCTTATACACCGGCGTCACGTGCGTCACGTACATCTCATACCTCTCCGGTTCCATATCGTCTTTCTTCACCGAGACGCTGATCAACATTTTCTAAAAAAAAGAAAAAATCTCGCAGAAAATTTTTAGCAGTTTAATATAAAATATCGTCTAAAATATAGACTTGAAGAGTGATTCTGGTAAAGTGTTTTGTTTGTGTCAGTTGTATTAATTGTAATATTCACTTTCTGGGGAAAATTTATAAAATTAACCTCAAGATAGTTGCATAAATTTTCAAATTATGCTAAAATATAAAGTATAGTTTCGTTCAGTTTCAGTGGAGATGTTTATGAGTCGGTTCGTCCGTTTACTTACGATGTTTGCGATGATGTTTGTGGCGGTAGTTTCCGTTACAGCAGAAGATCTGCGTGCGCATCGAGAACGGTACACACGTTTTCAGGAACGTTACGAGGCGGAAATCATGAAACTGATTGCGTGGTGTAAGGAAAATGGACTTGCCACGGAAGCGGAAAAGACGCGGGCACTTAATAGCACGCCGACGGCGGAAGATCGGGCGTATATCGGTATTCTTCCGCAAGAAGTCCAGATAAAAAATCCTGACGCGTACATGTCTCGGAAGAGTGCGGCGCAGGGAACACGGAAAAATAAAGAAAAAGCAACAGAAGAAACTCCCCAGAAAGAGTGGGAACGGCGTTTTTCGCGTTTACAGCTTCAGGCGTCGAATCAGCTGTTTAAACTGTCGCAGTCCGCGATGGAAGACGGACACGCAACGTATGCGTTCGAGCTTTTAATGCGTACGTTAGAGGAAAACCCGGACCACACTGCTGCGCGGAAAATTCTCGGTTATGAGCAGGTTGACGGTCTATGGTTGTCGCCGTTTGAGAAGCAACAGGCACGGAAAAACGTTTATCATCCGAAATTCGGCTGGCTTCCGCCGAAACATGTGGAACGATACGAGAATGGGGAACGTTTCTTTAAAGGAAAATGGATTTCTCCGGAACAGGATGCTGCGATACATTTCGACATTGAGAATGGTTGGACTGTCGAGACGCCGCATTTCACAGTCGTAACAAATCACAGTCTGGCAGTGGCAGTTCATATTGGCGAGGAGGTCGAGGTTCTGTATCGCGTGTGGAAACAGTTTTTCCTCCGATTTTTCGCGACGGACGCGCAGTTAAAAGCACTTTTTGACGGAAAAACGGCATCTGCAACGAGCGGAATTGAGCCGGGAATGGGGACGAATGGGAAACACCGTGTGTTCTTCTTTCGGAATCAGGAGAATTACGTGAAATACCTCTCCGAGCGTTATCCGCAGGTCGCGCAGTCATGTGGGATTTACATCATAGAAGATCGGACGAGTTATTTTTTCGCTGGCGAGAATTTCGATCGCGCAACGATGTTCCATGAGGTGACGCACCAGCTGTTTAATGAATTGCGTCCTATTCCGCGTAATGCGCGGGCATTCGACCTGACGAAATGTCCGAATTTCTGGATGATTGAGGGAATTTCGACGTATATGGAGTCGCTTCATGATGAGGGAAATTATCATGTCATCGGTGGCTTCGACACGCCGAGGCTTCTCGCAGCGCGAATCCGATACACGAAAGATAACTTTTATATTCCGTTGGAAGAGCTTTCTGCGCTGAATACTGCCGAATTCCAGACACATCCGCAGATGGTTCGGCTTTATTCTCAGTCCTCCGGCTTAATGCAGTTTTTGTTGCACGCGGATGAGGGACAGTACCGGGATGGTGTTTCAGATATTCTTCGGGATATTTATACCGGGAAGTCGGTGAAAAACACAATTCCGCGACGTTTAGGACGTTCTTTTGAGGAACTGGACGCGGAGTACGGGAAGTACATCAGCCGAAATCAGGAAGAGTTAAAACAGTGGGAGATGGAATAGGGCTGTAAGCCGAGAGTCCGCCAGGAGTAAGTCAGGAATAAGCCAGGAGTAAGTCAGGGGTAAAACGGAGTAGAAACATGAGTTCTGATTCCGCGAATAGCGACGAGAAGGATTTTGTTCAGATTCGGCATAAAGAAGCGCTGGAGCTTTCCCACCCGCGTGAGTTGGTGGTGGCGGTTCCGCCGATGCACAGTAACGTGAATCTCTCGCGGATTGTGCGTGCGGCGGGGTGTTGTGGTGTGCGACGGATTATCTGTTGCGGAAATGCGAGTGTGAACGCGAAAATCGCCCGCGAAACGGGAATTGACCTGGAAATCGAACAGCATCGGACGCTCGCTCCGGAACTTCTGCGAAAGTGGAAGGAAAAAGGTTGGCGTGTGGTCGGACTGGAGCAGACGAACGATTCTTACTGGTTACACGAGTATCCGTTCCCGGAGAAAACGTTACTGGTTGTGGGAAATGAGCGTCTGGGAATCGAACCGGAAATTTTACGGTGCTTGGACGATGTGGTGGAAATTCCGATGTATGGACTTCCATTTTCCCACAACGCGGCAACGGCGACGGCAATTGCGATGTATGAGTACTGTCGACAGCACCCGCATTAGTTGTGTGGAAAATGCCGTTCCTGACTTTTATGTCTGTGAATCGGATAAGCCGACGAGATTGGTTGGCTGGGTCATAACGGTCGTAAACATCATCCGGTTTAAGAACGTCGTCCGGTTAAAATCAGTTAGAAGTATAAAAACCAGTTTTCTGGCGGAGCGTTTTTTATATAAGTGGTATTTTGGTTTTCCCGATAACTTAAAGGAACTTGTAGCGCCTTTATAAAAGTTGCCGGATAGAATCAAACTTTTCGTATAGGTAAGCATCATGGAAAGAGAAATTTACCGAGTAGTGACACAGGATTCAAAAGGTCAGATTGTGACCAGGGATTTTGAATCGTTGGATGAAATCCGCGCGTTGTACACGCAGCGTGGTGTCGATAACTGTAGTATGAAGAAAGAATTGCGTTCAAAACCGCTCTTTAATGGGCTGATTGGTCCAATGAAAGAGGGAGGTGTGATTCGTTATGAGTCTCCAGCAGTTTTTGAAAAGCTGACGCAGCAGTGGCTGGCAGCGAAGCCGATTCCGCGTGGACATAAAAAGGAAATTTAACAGGTCATAGGTAATATAAAAAGTTGCGTATGTAGTGGAATTCTGGATTTCAAATTCCGGTTATAATGTTGATTTCGATTTTATTTGGAATTTCTTTTTTGATTTTAGTTGTTATTTCGGATATAAACCGGATTATGACTGGAGTAGGAGTGATGAAAGAGGGTTTTCCGAGAGATTTTGGAAAAAATATCTGTGGGCCCTTGACAAGTGACATAAATGTGATATAATACGTGTTATATTAGTTTCCGTGGCACAATTGGATAGCGCGCTGCCCTCCGAAGGCAGAGGTTGTGGGTTCGACCCCCGCCGGAGACGTTCGCGTTTCAGTCCGTAAAATTAAGGCTGAAACGCTTTTTCTTTTTAATAGGTTAAATGTCTGGAAATAGAGAACCGAAAAGCAGAGATTGGGGAATGATATGGAACTGAATCTCTATCAGAATCATACACGTGAATGGCTTCAGAATATTTATGCTTATCCGGTCCTGAGCCGACGCGCGGGCGGGATTTCCATCGGAATTAATCTTTCGCCTGCGAATGAATGTAATTTTCACTGTGTTTACTGCCAGGTGATTCCTGAACAGATTCATCCTGGTATGAATGTCGATTTTCCGAAACTCCGCGACGAATTGGAAGAATGCGTCGATTTTGCACTCTCTGGTGAGCTGTTTCAGCATCCATATTTCATTGATGTGCCAGAAAAAGAACGGAGGGTAAATGACATCGCGTTTAGTGGGAATGGTGAACCTACCATGTCGCCGTTTTTTGCACGGACGGTGACACTGGCGACTGAGATTCGCCGAACACGTATGGAAAACGGGCCAACGGAGGCGTTTCGGAAGGCTGCACGTGAAATGAAAATCGTCTTGATTACCAATGCGACGCGTCTCGGCCGGTCAGAACTGTTTCCTGCGCTGGAAGAACTGTTGGCGAATAACGGTGAAATCTGGGCGAAACTCGATGCGGGGACAGAAGATTATTACCGACGGATTAATCGTTCAGCGGTACCATTTTCCGAGGTTCTGGCTGGAATTACGACGTTCGCGCGACGTAAACCAGTCGTGATTCAGACGCTTTTTTCACGGATGAACGGTGAGATGCCGACGTTCATAGAAGTGAATGCGTATTGTGACCGTGTGCTGACGATTCTTGCAGAAGGGGGAATGATTCAGTATATTCAGCTTCACTCTGTCTGTCGTCCGCCGATGTGTGCTGAGGCGCAGACGCTGGAACCGGAGATTCTTCAGGAGTTGGCCGAGAAAATTCAGACACAGACCGGTGTTGATGTGCGAGTTTTTTAAAGTGAAATGGTCTTTATGTGAAACCTCCTCTTACAGTAGATAAGGGGAGGTTGAGGAATGACGTTGAGTCAGTGTAAAGTATAAAAAGCAGTGTAAATCGTCGTAAGTACAGAAAAAAAGCTGTCTTGCGACAGCTTAAACGCCCCAACAAGGACTTGAACCTTGGACCTATTGATTAACAGTCAACCGCTCTAACCAACTGAGCTATCAGGGCATAAATGTAAGTTGTAAAAATCAGCTTTCGCCATCAGTCACGGATTCTCGTAACTGAACGCCCCAACAAGGACTTGAACCTTGGACCTATTGATTAACAGTCAACCGCTCT
>JAUNAI010000021.1:23164-28059 GCA_030527705.1 Planctomycetia bacterium
AACCAACTGAGCTATCAGGGCAACGCGTGTTATTCTAACACAATACTCTTTTTTGACAAGGCCCCCCCAGCTAAATTTTCTCAAAAAAAACGAGTTTTTCTAATTTTTTTGACCTAATCGGGTGAGGGGACCTGTTTTTCGTAAATAAGTGGATACTGGATTTTGTTTCTGTTTTCTAAATTGATTTTAAGTTACTTGCCTTGGTGACTTGGGGCACTCGATACGCTGGAGGTTCCTGACGTACTTGGTGTACTCGGAGCGGCACTTCCGACCTGACCAGCTGCAGGAGCTTCCTGATAGGGAATCGATGAGCCAGGATAGCTTCCCGAAAGGTGAGGTTTCGAGAATTCTTCCGGATTTTGCTCATATTCTGAGTAGGCTGTCAGCATACGTTTCGCTTCACGATGGTCCGGATTCAGCTCGACAGCACGTTCCAGAACCATTTTCGCCTCTTTATCTTCGCCGTTCATCGCAAAAATGGCTGACATGTTATAATACGCGTCCGCTTCCGTTGACACACGGCGGAAACACTCGAAAGCCCTGTCGTAATCACGCTGGATTCCATAGGCCAGCCCGAGGTTGTTATTGTATTTTTCTTCCAGCGGGTCCAGCTCAATCGCTTTCTGGAAGTTTGCGATCGCTTTGTCCATTTGACGCTGCGACATATAACAGTACCCTAAACTATTATATGGCATCGGATCTTTGGGGTCCAGCTGAATCGCCTGATTGTAGTAGTCAAGGGCGAGTTCGTATTGGCCGAAAGATTCTACATTCATTCCCATTCGGCAGTATAGTTCCGGTGTCGGTCTGAAACTGGTTTTACCTTTATTCGCTTCGTAAATGTCGAGAGCTTTTTCATAGGCTTTCCGTGCGTCATGTGGTTTCCCTGCACGAGTGGCCTGGTCAGCGTTGACGAGAAGTGTATTAATTTCCTCGTCAATTGCGCTGAGTTTTTTCTCTCTGCTTGAAAACGGATTCGCTTTTTTCGGGCCGTTCCCACCTTCAGCCGTTTTACAGCCCGGCGTGCAACAGAGAATGCAGACGAGACTCAGAATCCCGACAAGATGCAGGATTTTTCGCCATGCTAAATGATTTTCATTTTTACGCATCTGGATTTCCTTTCCTTTTCTCTGTTTTATCTTTTAGTTCAGGATAAGCATGTTTACAAGTACCATTTTTCGATTTTTCTCTGTGATTCCAGGGATTTTGACCGCAGGATTCTCTTTTCGGAAGCGGACGAAATCGTTCTGAACCGCTTGCATAACGCGTGTCGTGTCCACATTACCCGGCAGGAAACCTTTCACGAAAATTCGATTTTGAAACTGGAATACGGAAACTTGCGCCCCGGAAATGTCCTGATTCAACGTTGTTTCGATCTGCGCTCCCCATGAGGCGAGAAGCTCAGAATTCGCATCGGAACTTTCCACTTCTACTCGATAAAGCGCAGGACGGACGGTTTCATCTGTGAAGATAACGCGGATGCGTGTTTCTCCCGGTTTTTTGCCGACGACTGCGAGTTGCTGAACACCAAGTTCCAGCGTGTCACAGATCTGCGGGTTCTCGATCTGGATTTCTTGAATGTTACAGTCCGTATTCAGAACAACTCCCGCACACGGTGCAACTGGTAAGGATTTTGCCGGCGTGTCGTCCGATTCGACCTGAAATTCTGCTTTTTTAATGGTCGGCTCGATGTGGACCGTCGTAGGTTTCGTGCGTTTCTGCTTCGGTTGCGTCGCTAATTGCGTGTTCGGTTGCGGAATGGACTCTTTCAGGGACGGTGTGTCCACTGGAGCGTCTGACGGTGTGACCGGGCGGGAAACCTGTTCGGATACCGGGGCCGTCACGGGAGAAGGTACGTCGGTGGCTTTCTTCTTTTTCCGTCCATTCAACTTCACGAAACCCGCTTTTTCAGGTTCCTGCTTGGCTGTCGGAGCACTCTCGGTGGTCTGGTTCTTCTTTTTACCACTGAGTTTCACGAAACCCGGTGTCGTTTTCACTTCAGTTGCCGTTTTCACTTCTGACTGAGGTTCCAATTCTTCTCCTGGCGCAGAGAGCGCGTCCAGTGAATCGACTTCTCCTAGCGTGCTCGGCTCAGAATTCGTCATCTGATTCGTGTCACGGTCCGCATTTTCTACCGTGACATTATCTGCCTTCTCCTCTTCCGCCTTTACATGGAGTGAAATTTCGATGTATTCTTCTTCCTGTTCAGAAATGGACTCCGGTTCGGAATTTGGTTCTGAGTCGGAAATGGACTCCTGCTCAGAAATAGGTTCCGGGGCGGAGATGAATTCCAGTTCAGTGACCGACTCCTGTGCGGTTGCTGCGACGGTTACGGAGTTTTTTTCTTCCGCTAGTTGCTCGTTAATCCGCTGGAAAACTTCTTCTGCTGCCTTTTCCACGACACGGTCTGCGATTCGGTCGGCTAGAATGTCCGCAATCTGTTCCGCGAGTGCTGACGTATTCAGTTCCGGCTGTACGGTGGATTTGGTAGCGGTTTTTGAAGCATCCGTAACTTCTTCTTTTACTTCTTCCGTTTTTTCAGCTTCAGCTGTTTCATCATCCAGAATCAGTATGAATTCATCTTCTGTGTCCGACGGTGTTTCCGTATTGGCCTGCATTTCTGTTTCAGGAAGCGTTTCTGCTGAAATTTCCGTTTCCGTTATCGTGTCGGTTTCAGATTCCGTTTTAGGTTCGGTTTTCAGTACGATTTCTGTTTCTGGCTCCGTCACCATTGCCGTTTTCGGATCAGTTTCTGATTCAGTTTCTGGTTCAATTTCCGGTTCGGTTACTGGTTTAGTTTCCATTTCCGACTCCAGAATGATCTGGTCCGGGATTTTCATCATTTCCGGTATTTCATTCGGAACTTCCGGCTGAATGACCGACTGCGTTTCCGGCTGAATTTTCAGCGTTTTTTCCGACACTTCTTCTGGAATTTCCGATAATGTTTCTACTTCCGGAGTCACTTCATTTTCCGCTTCAGCTTCAAGAATGACTTCCATCTGAGTATTCGTCTTCACGCTCTCTTCTGTTTTTATCTCTGCGTCAGCCTGTGCCTGAAGTTCTTCCACGCTACTCGTCTCGAATTCCTCCGGAGAAACTAGGAGAAAATCGAGTTCGACTTCTGCGTCTTCATCGATTTCTTCTGCGTTTTCTGCGTTTTCTGCATTTTTCGAGTTCGTATTTTTTCCAGAAAGCACCTTATTATAGGACACTTGCTGGGTAGAGACCGTGACGGTTGTCGTACTCGCACTCTCCAGATACTGCGTCGGTACTCCGACAGGTGAGTGGCGGAGTGTTTCATAATAAGCAGAACGGACTGCGGAGGTAGATTCCGACGGAGAAATAACCTCTTCCGCCTGAATTTTAACGTTGATTCCGTTTTCCACATCCGCTCTGGTTACTGTTTCTGCTTCTGTTACTGTTTCCGCTCTGGTTTCCGTTTCCGCTCTGGTTTCCGTCGTGACTTCCGCTTCTGTTTCTACTTGCGGAGTTACTTCCGTTTTAGAGCTCACTTCTGAATTCATTTTCGTTTCGGTAGTTGAGTCGTTCTGGAAAAGTTCCATGTCCTCGATTCCGAAATCGAAAAGGTCCAGACGTTCCGCTTCTCGTTTTCGTGCGGCTTCCGCTTTCTGCTGCGCTTCCTGCTGTGCTTTCAGTTCCGCTTCTTTGGCGGCTCTTTCCGCGTCACGTTTCGCGATTTCCTGTGCTTCGGAATGCGCTACCTGAGCTTGCGCGACCGATTCCGGAATCATGACAGGTGTCTTCATGTTCGCGGAATCCCACTCTTCTTCCGTCGGAAGGGTGATCGTTTCCGTTTCGTCATGGAGCGTTCCCGTGGAAATCATGGATTCCAGTGATTCCTGAGAGATATCGAAATCGAAACGTTTTTCATTTGTCGTGGTAGTTTTCTTGCCGTCTTTTTTCACGTTGAGACGTTTCGGACGTGCGGGCATACGGCGTGGCTTTTCCGGTGCCGCGAGACGCTTCACTCCCGGCGTTTTATTTTCTTCCGAAATCGTTAAGCCTTCTGAAGAAGGCTCCGTATGCGTGACCTGACGGACGGTTTTTTCCATGCTGGCTTCCCAGCTTTCTTCCAGAACCGCGCGTGAGACATAGTCCATCGTCTGAAATGTGCCGAGCGTCGGACCTTCCGCCTGAATCGCTTCGACGGCTGTGTTAATAGCGATTTCATTCAGGTCTGGACCGACCGGGAGTTCCGTATCCAGCGTTGTGCCCATGTCTGTATTCTGGTTTGCGGTCGTGAAGGGAGTCGGAATCGGCGGAAGTTCTGTAGCGACTGCGTTCGGGGATACATTTTCTGCCGTGTTTTCCAGCGGATTCGGAAGGTCCGTATCCGTATTGGCGTTCGGTGTTACATTCGTACTCGTGCCTGCCACCGTAAGCTCGGTGTCATCCCACGTCGGCGGAATCAGTCCGTATCCATCCCATGTGAGGAGATGGTCCCGTTTCGGAATGGCTGGAGTTACTGGCGTTTTCGGAACGTCAGACGTTTTCGGCGTTTCCTGCATGTCAGTAACTTGCGGTAATTCTTGTGCTTCCGCGACTTGCGGTAGTTCCTGTGCGGTCGGTATTTCTTCCTCGAGTGTGATGGAATCTGGGACAGTTACCGTTTCTGGAACACTCGCGATATCTGTGTTATTTCCATTCTGCGGAATCTCGGGCAGATTCTGTGCGTTCTGCTGAGAGGTTCGGTATTCGATAATTTTTGGAGAAGGATACGCTCCGGACTCGGAATTTGCGCTGTTTCCCCAGTTATGTTCCCGAATGAGAACGCCGTCGTTGTAATATTCACGGACCATCGCACCGGAGGGAAGTTCGTATGTGCGTACTTCACTTCCGGAGGCGTTTTGAATTCCCGGTGTTCCCGCCTGAGC
>JAUNAI010000214.1 GCA_030527705.1 Planctomycetia bacterium
ACGGCGCAACTTTCCGCGTTGGTCCGCGACGGTTTTCGGGTTCGGTTAGTAGATTGCGCACCGGCGGAACACCCGAATCTCGCAGTGAGCGCGTTGAAGCCGACCGAGGGAATTCAGGCGGCGGGCGTGCCGATTTTGATGACAGTAAAGGTAACGAATTTCGGAACTTCGTCAGCACAGAATGTGGTTCTCCACCCTGAATTGGTCGGGGTAGAAACGGGAAGTACGCAGACGTTCCCAACCGTCGCGATTCCAGAAATTCCCGCTGGCGAGACGGTTTCCGCGTCCTTTTCCGTCACGTGTCCCGTCGCTGGAAATTTCGCGGTTCGCGTTTCCTTGTCGCCGGACTCGATTTCAGATGATAATCAGGTTCTCGCAACACTGACGGTACCGGATTTTGAATCAGTTTTGATTATCGATGATTCTCTAGATGGATCCATTTCACGATTCTTACGTACCGCCCTCGCTCCTGGCGATCGGGTTCAGACTGGTGTCGTTCCCCGTGTCGAAAAAGCCAGATTTTTAAGCACGAATGATTTGAGTACATTCAAGAGTATTTATCTTTTGGATACTGCGACACTCGAGCCACAGGCGGTGACGGCGATTGAGGAATTTCTGAAAAAAGGGGGTGGGGTCTGTATTTTTACGGGACCGCACACGGATCCGCTGATGGCGCAGAAATGGTTCCGGGAAGGAGTGGGGTTCTTCCCGGTTGTGCTGGACCAGACGGAAGAATTACCACCGTATTATGCGTCACCGGACATCCGAGTCGCGCCACACCCAATTTTTCGAGTGTTTTCAGGAGAGTCGGCTTCACTATTTAACACGATTCATGTGGAACGTTATTATACACTCGATGACGCGTCGCTCGAAAGTATCATTCCACTTCAGGATGAGACCGTGTTAAATCAGGTAGCGAGACAGAAAAAACGTGAAAATGCGAAAGACTCGAGAAATACAGAAGGCTCAGAGCCTGAAGATGGAGACGTTCACGTCATCGCTGCGTTGAGAAATAACGCACCGCTAGTGTTAGAAAAACGTTTTGGACGTGGAAAAGTTGTGATCTTCTTAACGTCAGCAGACCGCGAGTGGACGGATTGGCCCGTAGGAAACCCGGCAAGACCGAATCCGTATGCGCAGGGGTCTTACGTTGTGATGATTTTACAGCTCCAGGCTTATTTAACTCAGAAAACAGCCGATTCTTGGACAGCTGGAGAAGTTTTACGGACAGTATTTCCAACTGAACGTTTTGAGGGAACGTCAGCATTTTTAAAGCCTGACGGAACGCTCTGGGAGCGTGTTCAGGCAGTGGCTCGAACGGACGGGACTTGGGAAGCAGTATCATCGGCGACGACAGAGCTAGGGATTTTCAGTGCAGAATTGAAAGAAAATTCAGGTATAACGGAAAAACGGATCTTTACTGTAAATCCAGATTTTCTAGAAGGTGATGTACAGAAAATAACACGCGAGGAATTGGCTCAGGGAATGGGGAAAATCCCATTTGATTGGGTGGATGCGGCTGATTTCCGTTTCGCAGAATCTGACGAGGCGCGGTCGATTCTTTCAGACTGGATTTTAGCGCTTATACTTATCTGGATTGTATTGGAAATGCTTCTTGCTGCTAGCGCGAGTTATCACTTGAGCGGGATAACCAGACCGATAAAAAAAGGAGGTGAAAAATGATGCCACACCTGGACAGAATTCATACGAATACGGATTGGATTTTGCCACTGTCGATTTTGGTGGTTCTGATTTGGATTATCTGGCGAATATATCGGCATGATAGTATTGAATTGCGGCAATTTTGGAGAATATTTTTGCCGATACTGCGTACCTGTGTGTTACTGGTTCTGTTATGGATTTATCTCCAGCCGGTGTGGATTACAGAGAAAGAACGAAAAGTAAATTCTCGTTTTCTTGTTTTTTGTGACACGTCACTAAGTATGACACTCGCAGAAAATGAAGAGTTGGAGGCGGTTTCGCGTGTAGAGAAACTTACGGAGCTGTGGGAAAAAACGCCGTTTCTACAGCGGATAAATGAGCGACATGATATTATATTCTTGGCTCTCGATTCGGAAGCGCGAGTTATATGGTCGGCAGAAAAATCGGCAATGCTGCCGAAAACTGCAAGTGGAGAAACTGAAGAAGAACTACCTAATTGGAAAACGGTACTGAAACCACAAGGGACGCAGTCTCGGTTGGCAGACGGAATTCGTGAGTGGATAGCGGGACACACAGAATTGCCGATTTCGGGAATTTTGTTGTGTTCAGACGGCGTACAAAATTCAGGAGGAGAAATGGAGCCGTTGACTGAATTAGCGAAAAGTCGGCAAATTCCGATTTACACGCTCGGTTTCGGGTCGGTAACACCTGTGGAAAATTATCGGATTACGGAAATGGAGGCACCCGCGCGCGTGTTGCCGAAAGATCCATTTTTGATTCGCGGAACGGCAGAAGGTGTGGGATTTTCGGACGAAGCAAGTCGTGGAAACACGAAGAATTCAGAAAATACGGGAAGTCAGCGGGAAATTGTCGTGGATTTAATTCGGAAACGGATTTCTGCGGGAAATGTCGCGAAAAACGCTGAGAACGCTGAAAATGCTAAAGATTTACCAGAAAATAATGGAACTGATAATAAACTGACAGAAAATAAACCACATACTACGCATAATACGGAAGAAACTGTAATTGATACGCAGAATATTTTGTTGCCGGAGGTGGGGAAGCAGGTGAGTTTTGAATTCCAAACGGAACCGGAGGGGGTGGGAAAATATCTGTACACTTTACGGATTCGGGCTGGGGAGCGCGAGCAGAATTTTAAAGATAATGAACGCGAAGCAGAAGTTGATGTGATGGAGCGAAAGACGCGGGTTTTAATTTTTGCTGGTGGACCAATGAGGGAATATCAGTTTTTAGCGACAGCACTTTACCGCGACAAAAATGTGGAAACGGATGTGCTTTTACAGAGTGCGACACCGACAGTAGCGGAAATGCCGAAAAATGCGGAAGAAGAGAAGGCTGCGCGAGCAAAAATCCAGCAAGACGCGACGCGGATTTTGCTGAAATTCCCAGAAACGCGAGAGGAATTATTTTCGTACGATTGTATTTTGGCGATTGACGCGAATTGGAAAGCACTTACACAGACGCAGGCGGAATGGGTGGAAGAATGGACATCGCGACACGGTGGCGGTGTGATTTTTATCGCGGGACCGGTATATATGGGGATGGTCGGCGGGTGGCTTGACGATCCGACACTCGAGAAAATACGGGTTCTGTGCCCGGTGGAGTTTTATAATCGTACCTCGTCCATGCGACAAAATACATTCACGGCGGACGAAATCTGGCAACTCGATTGGACACGGGCGGGACGTGAGGCGGGATACTTGCAACTGGACGACCAGAATAGTTCCAGCGAGTGGATTTGGGACGAATTTCCCGGCGTTTACGGACACTTTCCTACGAAGCAACTTCGACACGGTGCGACTTCTCTGGCGAATTTCTCGAATCCGCAGACTCGGGTGGGCGATACGGCACCGATTTTGCTTGCAACGCAATTTTACGGTGCGGGGCGTACGTTCTATATTGGAACTGGAGAGTTCTGGCGGTTGCGGGCGCAGAATCCCGAGTATTTTACCCGATTTTACACGCAGATTTTACAGTATGTAACGCAGGGGAGAACGCTCCAACAATCGCAACGCGGACGGTTAATGTTGGCGCAGAGTCGCTATTTTCCGGGTGACCCAATTGAAATTCGTGCGCAACTTTACGACTCGGCGTTACAGCCTCTTGAGGCGGGGACAGTCCCAGAAGTGATAGCGGAAGTGTTTCTGCCGGATGGGAAAATTCAGAGTGTACAATTACTAGCGAATAAAGACATGTCAGGAATGTATATCGGACAGTTTTCTGTGCTGGCGCAGGGGCGTTTTCGAGTGGAATTGCCGATTCCTGAGAGTACGGAACGACTGGTACAACGCGGAGAAATCGTGCTGTCTGACCTAGAACGTGACCGACCACAGCGCAACCAGAGATTTTTGAACGAATTGGCGAAACAGACAGGTGGTATAGCGTTCGAAAATGCAAATCAGCCGGAATTTCAGGCACTTCCGGAACTGTTGCGCGACCGGACGCGGACACTCGTGGAATTCGACTCCGCAACGCCAGTAATTCCGCCAATGACGTTATTGTATATTTTAGTCGGTTTACTATCGGTGGAATGGCTCCTGCGTCGGTTACTAAAATTGGCGTAATCTAAACATGCAAGAATATGAGGAACGTTATGAAGAACCAATTTAAGTTGTGGCAATTTCGGTTTCACGTCGGAATTTTTTGTGTGTTGCTACTTCCGTTTCTGGTTGGGTGCCCGAAAAAGGAGAAAACGCTCGAAATACCTCAAAATACGGAAAATGAGACCGTTGTACAGAACGTGAGCGTGGCGGATTCTGGGAATAAAGAAACGGCTGGAAATGAATCGGTCGGTGCGAAGGTTTTGGACGGTGGGGAGGTTTGGTTTATTCACGGTTTTTTCGAGGAAACGAAGGATAAATCGGAGGAAATCGCGTTGTTGCGTGAGATTTTTCCGGGCGCAGATGCGTACACGGTAAAACGGTGGGACGCGCCGAAGTCGGGGAGTGCGCTGGGACCAAACTGGAGCCGGACGGTGAGTAAAACGGAAGAAATCGCACTGGAACGGTTTCGCGAAATCCAGAAAATGCCGGAAGAGACGCGGAAAAAGCTAATTGTCGTGGGACACTCGCTCGGCGGACGGATTACGGTACGAATGATGGCACGGTGCGCGGAAAACGGAATTCAAGTACGAAAATTCGTCCTCCTCGGTGCGGCGATTGATAATGACGACCCAGAAATCAAGACAGCTCTATCAGCTTCTCTTGAAACACCCTGCTCCGTGGTGAATTTTCAGGATTTTTTACTCGAAAATTATCGTGCTGCGCAAGGATCCCCGGCTCTCGGAACGGGCTATGCGCGAATTGTCGAACCGACGCAGTTGTGCGAAGTTGCGAGTAAGCAGGCAATGCGGCACAGGTCGGACTTATACTTGAAAACGTATCGGGATTTTGTCTTGAACGGCGAGAAAATCTCGAAAAATACGGAAAATATCATCGTTCCGCAGGATTACGGCAACATGGAAATCGGCGTAACGGACGCGAAAGTCTGGTGGAATAACCTTCTTTCCTGTGACGGCTGGCAGTTGCAGATGAATAATGTAACGGGACACTGTCGGATTCTGGACCCGACCGGGACTCGGCGTGCGTACGGTCGGCGAGAGCAGATGGAAAATGCGTTTACGAAAGTTGTACACCAATTACTTGGCGAGAATCTGGCGGAGTATCGGCAGGAAAATCGTCCGTTTCCGAAAAATGTAACAGTTTATGTAGAAGTACCACAGGACCAGGCAAATGCGAATTTAAGCGTCGATTCCGACAGTTCGTGGTGGGAAGATGTGGAAAGTTTTGAGGGATGGAAAATTCAGCGAAATACGGTCACGTCCCACTGTCGGCTTCTCGACCCAACCTCCGTCCGTCGTGCATGGGGAAGTCAGGAGCGAATGGAAAATGCGCTTCTTCGGGTACGGGAAGAAATCGAAAAAGGAAAATCATTTAAATGGGATTAAAAACAAAAGAAAAGAACGATCAAGAAAAGCAAGCGACGTAGTCGCGATTAAAAGTTTTTTTGGAAGAGGGTCTGGGAGAAACCTATTTTGCAAAAATGGTTTCTCTCACGAGCGTGGAAGCGAGACGGGTAGCAAGTTCCTCCCGAAGGGTGGAATCTTGCGTTAGTGTTTAGAGATATAACCCATAAACATTTGTGAGGTGGAAAACATTTTTCTTCCTGAAAATCCACGAAAGGTCACGAACATGAAATGTCATTCATTCCTCCTGTTCCTGTTTTTCACTTTCCTTCTGACGCTTTCGGTTTCTGCGGCAGAATGGATTTCGGAGGTTTTTACGAGTGATTGGAGTGATTTTTACGAGTGTGAATACGCAGAAACTCTCTTCATCTTTCAGAATAACGTGACCGAGGAGGATTTTCGCGAGTATCTTGATTATTGAATTCAGGAGGCAGAGAGCGATGAACTTTTCAGACTTGTGAAATTTTGTTATCAGGAACAACGACTTCTAAGTTTTGCGTATCCCGAATTATTTCTAGACGGGAAATTTTCGGAAAAACTTTACGGTCGTCTGAAAAAGATGAAACGAAAAAACGAGAATTATGACTCAATTTGCAAGATGTTCATCAACATTCTTGAAAAAAATCCTTCTCCGCAGAATGAGACCGTCAGGCTGAAACTGCTCCGTGAAATCATGGAGATTGGTATCAGGAAAAACCGAAAAGTCCGCGTCCATTTACGGCATTACAGGTGTGACCGATGAGCGATTTGTTTCTGGAACTGTTCGTGGTGAAATTGCCGACGGAGATGGCGGAGGTTTTCGCACAGGATTTAAAATATGAAGTGGAAATGGCGCTGATGCGGAAAAAAACATAGGAAAAATCGGCTCAGCTGGAATATTTATGCTGGGTCGCGATTTCCTGCCCGGAGCATTTTCTGTCGGTGACACCGGCGTTACGGGAACTGTTCCGAAAAACCCGATCGATGGAAGAGACACTGGATAAAAAAGTGGCAGAAGCGAAAAATA
>JAUNAI010000215.1 GCA_030527705.1 Planctomycetia bacterium
CGTGACGGTTACATAAAACGCCTTCGGGAGGATGGCTTCGAGGCATTCGTGTATGATTCCCCGAGAACCAAACCCCGTTCCCAGTCTCGTGATGAAAAGAAAATTGCACGGTGGTTACTGGAGCTACCACACCCCATTGCTCTTTTTGCGGCGAATGATGAAATCGGTATTTATGTGATGGACATTTGTCAGCAAAATGGGCTTCGGATTCCAGAAGACGTGGCGGTTTTGGGCGTCGATAATCAGGAAATTGTCTGTCAGTACCATCACCCGACGCTCAGTAGCATAGAAACGTCCATAAAAGAATGTGGTTTTCGATACGCACAGGTTTTAGAACGACTTATGCGTGGCGAGGAAGAAATGGGGATGGTATACTCCTACACCCCGACGAGTGTCGTAAGCCGACAGTCCACGAAGATTGTCTGTTTTGAGGATCCGCTTGTCGCTCAGGCGTTAGAATTCATTCAGACCAATTTCGGAACCACGATTGGCGTGCCGGACATAGTGAAATTCTGTAATATTTCACGCCGAACGCTGGAAACTCGCTTTCAGAAAGAGGTGGGGCATTCGATTTTAAGTGAAATCACACGTCTCCGAATGGAGAAACTGGCCCGTCTGCTCCGTGAAACGAATTTTCCGATTAACGAACTCGCCTCTCTCTGTGGTTATCTGGACGATGTTTACATGGGGAAAGTTTTTCATAAAAATTTCCACTGTTCCATGTCGCAGTACCGAAAAAATTCATTTGACGGATAGAATTTCCTACGATTGGCGACGTTCCATCCTACTTAAATTTCTCCCTTCTTAAACTTAAATCCCGACCGCAAGTATTGGGTGGCGTTACGGGAAAGGTATCTTTTTGGGGCATTTTCTTAAAAATTCAATGGGATCCCCTTGTAAAATAAAATTTCCAGTGTTAAAATTAGTGAATGTGAAGGTTACCTTCGGTCATTTTGGACCCAGAAAGAGGACCTAATGACTTGGAATATTATGAGAAACGTCAGTCCCCCAAATTGAAAGAGGAAAGAGGAAAGAGGAAAGAAACCACAAGAATGATTGGATAATTGTGGTAAAACTTTTGGTTTTAGAAATAATACTTATTCTGGAGAAACAGCGATATGAGATTTAGATTGAATCTGGTGATGGTTTTTGTGTTTTGCGTGGGTGTCATTTCCCTGCTTTTTGCGGAGGATTCCACACTTCCTACAGAAAATCCCTCACCTTTCGCAGAGGCTTCACCCCTGAATGGGTTACTATCATTGATTTCAGCACCATCTGTCCCAGTGGAACAGAAAATGTCCGTGTCAGTTGGTCACTTGTGTGAGATTCAGAGTTGGTGTATTGCGGATGCCCAAAACCTTTTAATCACAATAGATGACGCTCATATCCTAAAAGTTTTCGATTTAGAGACCGGCATGTGTCTTTCAACTTGGCAACTGGTAATGTCACCCTACGTTCGTACCGACAGCGAAGCGTGTAAATTCTTCTTTTCGGAGGATGATTCGACGGTTATTTTACAGCACAACTTCCGCGAGGGGGGAACCATGTCCGACTTTTTGGGACAACAGAGAAAAATGAAATATCTCAAGGCGCGTTGGGACATTTTACGCATGGGCGGACCTTTATGGAATGTAAGTCCCAACCGAAAAATATCAAAACGAGTCGCCCTGGTTTTTTCACAGGAACGTCGTTTACTCAACTGAGTTACGTTCTCAGTCAGCGCGTGTTGGATTCCTCACGACATACTCCTGAATGGAAAGCGTTGTCCAAAGAGCAAAAAGAGACGGAAGTTGCGCGTTATTTGCAGGAACGTCCGTTTCCGAGATTAGTTGAAACGCCATTACTGAACGCTTTCACGAAAGTTGTGAATTCACAACAGGCTGCGACATTTACGCAAAACGGAAAGATTACCTTCTGGAATATCCAGACTGGTGAAACGCAATTTGAAATGCGCACGGACTTTTCATTCGCACAGAATCCCTATCCGGTTTACGTTCAAGCCGAGCTTTTAAATCGTGCGAAACTCCCTGTCTGTGCGGAAAATGTTCGTTTTTGCGCCGATGGTCGGAAACTCATCGTATTCCATTTCGATTCGGTTTCTCTCTACGACGTCGAGCACCAGAAACGGATTTACGACGCAAAAGTCGAATTGTATCATGAGTGTGAATATCGCATCCACCCGGACTATATTACGGATGCGTCGTGTCGAGATTCTCTTCTGACGATTCGGACTAATTGTGGAGGGGTGGAGATTCATGACCTTTCCACTCGCGAAGTTCAGCGTTTCCGCGCATCGGCCTCGTCGTCTCGCGTACTTGCGCCGTCGGGAGAGTGGGTTGAATTACCGCCGGACGAGCCGAGTGAGTATTTCTGGAATCCGTATGATTCAGACACGCTCTACTTTCTGCATTCTTCTGATGAAGAGTATTCCGATGAGGAGTATTCCGTCACCTTACAAAAATGGAACGTTCGGACCAAAAAATGTAAAACGATTCGGCAAGTTTCGGCTGGAAGCGATCTTGAGCTTTCACTGGATGGACGTTTTCTCCATTTTACCGATGTCGATGACAGCAGTGAGATGAAATTCGACATGGCGGACGAGACGGTTTCGGAGTCAACGTTTCTTGGTTCCGAGCGTTTCTGGGATTTCAAGACTGGCGATTCCATTGCGGTTGTGAGTGCTTATGAAATCGTGATTTACGACAAAAATGAGCGGGAAAAGCAGACCACTTACCGATTCGCGGAGGATGATTTTTTGATTGCCAAAAAGAATCATTTCACAGGTTCCCTGAAAGGAATGAAAAGACCCCAAAAAGCTAGGTGATTATTATGAAAAAAGGAATCATTGTCATTTTTAGCTTTCGTTAGCATATCAATCGGGTTAGTGGCGTTTTTTTCGCTAGCTCCAACCCTCGAAGAGTTTTTACCTTATGTTGGCAAAACAGACGAGGAACTTTGTAACCAATTTGGGCCGCCTGACAGTCCCATCCAGCCCAATGCACTTCCAGACGGTTTCTCTGATGAGGAATTAAAAAAAACACGTTGAAGCAACAGTTTCATACATTTCCCGATAAGGTTATATAATGGTTGAAATGAATGAGTATAGCAAGATTCTAAATGTTTATAAATCCTCTAAAAAGGATATTGAATTTCCAGACGAGAAAAATAATATAACGGAGTAAAAAAGTAGATGGAAAAATGATAAGGAACGTATCCTTACTACTTTTTTTCAGGGCAGTGTTGGTTTTCCAGCCGAATTTTGTTTGTGAGAGCGGACGGGATACGGAGAGGCGACAACTGCAGATGCGACATGTGGAGGTGTCGGGGACGTAATCGTCACACTTGTTTTTTTAGTTTCGGCTTCGCTCGTTTTTTCAAGGTCGCACTAAATCATTTTCAATTCTCCGCCCAATCCGATCTATAATCTAACTGATTTTCGCAATGGTTGGTCGTCCACGGTTAATCCCTCTCTCCGAGGTCTATTCTGTCAAAGAAAATCAGTAATCACTGCCCGATAATACCCCACAAGTTCTTTTCCGTCAAGTCCTCTCAAAATTCAGAAAATCGCCCTCGAAACCGTCCCCTTGACATGAATAAAGAAAGAATTATAATAAAATATTAAACGTTCCTCTTGCTCTCGAAATACTCACCTGAAATCCGTAGCGATTCGGAAAAAATCGCGTTTCAGAATGGGTTATACACTCTACGAGAAAAACCGTTTTGGAGAGATATACCAATTCCATACGAAAATTCAAGGAAAGGCGAGCTTTTCGGCAGTCATTTCAGTACCGCGAATGACGGAAAAACGGAATTTTATAGTGTAACGGGGTTAAAAAAGGGGAATAAGGTGACAGGAATCTCTCTTATTCATCGACCAGAGCGTACTTAACAACCATATCTCAAAAATGTTTACTTTCCATTTTACGCGACTTGTGCGCATGATATCGATTATTACGGTTTGTATTATTCCTTGTTGGACATTGTATTTTGTTTCCGAGGTTCAGGCACAAAACACATCAGACGATTCCGTTACGTTGCGATGTCAGACATTTTCGATGACTTTTACTGTCGGCGACGCGAATATCGACTCGGTCTGCGCGAGCACCTCAGATTCCCCGTTATATAAAAATTCTGGAGGATTTTTTGTCCGTACACATGAAACGAAGATTCCACTTGTTTACGTCGGGGGAAAGGAAGACCGTTTGGAGTTCGCCTCGCAGGACGGTATCTATCATGTCGAGTTTGGGGTTGCGACGGGAAAAAAATACCTTGCATTTCGGTTACTTACTCTGCACGGGTTTGAATGTGGAAATTGCTCGGAACGCGTGACGCTCACCTTTGATTTACCATATCCGCGTCGGGGATTTTCGGCGTGGGGACTCGATTATGTGACGGACGTTTTCAGCGATCTTCGCACGATGGTCTGTTGGCCATGCGTTTCCGGCATGAAGAAATTGTCCACGAGTCAGGCGGGAGTTTCTGACCCATTGGGCGCTTTCGCACTGTTTCATGCTGACAATGCGGATGAGGCGGACGAGATCATGCTTCATATTTGGGGGGAACAGGAAACCCGTTTTCCGAAAATCGCCGATGGAAAATGGTCTTACGCACAGGCGAAAGAATGGCTCACTCGCTGGCAGGAAACCTTTTCCGACCGGTCGCGAGGGAATATTTCTGTTGAAGATTTCAAGGCGCCCGAAGCCATCGATTCCCTGAAAAAAATGGTGGACCGAATGAAAGAGGCGGATGTCCGTCAGATTTACCTCTTTACCGATGTTTGGCGTGAGGGATTCTGGCAGTCGAAAACCCTCAACTGGGGTGTGAATACCGACCTTTTCAAAAACGGAGAGTCGGATTTTCTAGAATTCTCCCGGTACGTGCGCGGCAAGGGACTTTTGCTTTTAACGCATTATTTAAGCGGGACAATCGGTTTCCATGACCCGAAGTACGTCGAAAATGTCGCCGATTCGCGCTAGGCATTTTGGGTGCGAGGAACGCTTATCGGTGAGCTGACCGAAAACGATTCGACCGTGTTCCGGTTTCGTCCCGATGAATCGTTCCGCCCCGCCGTAGTTCCGGAGTCGCTGTCCGATAACCAGCCCAAATCGATGGGGTATTACACGGATGTTCCCGGATTTTTTCACGGTAATCATTTTCGTATTGGTGGAGAAATCGTAACCGTTCAGTCGATTGAAAAATTGCCGTCGGGAGAATGGCGGGTTCAAATCGAAAGCCGAAATCGAAACGCCGCCACGGAACGTGCGCACCCAAACGGAACGGAAGTCGCAGGGCTGTTCGTCCCGTACGGAAGTTGTTATGTGCCGGATAATGCGTCTTCCCTGCTCAACGAAGTTGCGGTGGAATACGCGAATTTCCTCAATCGTAATCAGATTTCCCATATCGAATACGACGGACATGAAATCGACTGTTACGAACTACCGGAATACCGTTACGGTTGGCATAAATTCTCCGCGTTGATATACAATCATCTGGACCATCCGATAACGACCGGAGGAAGTGCCGGCATTCCCGCGCAGTCCAGTCTTGAGTATCGATTTCATTCAACCCGGCGAATGATTACCGAAACAATTGGTGATCACAACGACGGTAAAGCGTCGATTGTTCTGGAGACACTCGGTCGTCCCGCAACGAATTTACTCGAAGTCAATTTTATGCTTTCCCAGATGGCGGCACGCAGTGCCTGTAATTTCAGTATTCTGAAACCGGAACCGATGTTCGGTCTGACATCGTCAACTCTCGAACAGCACGGACAAACCGACCAGACGCTGAAACTGCTTCCCCAGTGGAAACGTTGCAGCGCGTTGCTTTCCGATTCCCAGCGTCGAACGCTTTTGGATTCGTTCAGTTACGACGGCAATCGGTACCCCAATCCCATGCACCATCGGGCGTCCGACACGGTTTACGTTCTGAGAGAAAATTCCGATGTGTTTACGCTTACTCCGACGACGGTTCTGACCCGCAAAAAAGGCGACACGCTCTGGACGCTGGCACAGGAACACGGTCCCGTTTCGCCGCGGCAATACGTTCAGAAAAATCAAAGTGTAACGCTTTTTAATCAGCAAACGACGCAAACGCCCACCGTTTACGTCCGTATTTTACCCCAAACAGCCCCCGACGACTCGAAAAATTACAGGGTTCAGCCGACCATCGAGCAATTAAAATTTGCCGACATTCATAATACCGATGTCCCGACCGAATATTCGCAAGTGGGAAACGCAATTTGCCTGAAAACCACCAATTCGACCGATAAAAGACACATTAATATTACGCACCACGCCCGCTGGACGCTCCCCGGAATGGACCTGTCAAGCCACCGAGCCGTCGGGATGACACTTACCGGCGACGGTAGCGGTTCCGTTCTCGTCTTCCAGTGCCGGGACATGGATTTTGTCTTTCCAATCGATTTTGTCGGGAAAAAGTACGTCGAAATTCCGCTTCCGCAAGCCGCTTGGTTTACTTCTGATTGGGGTTATCGAATGGAGACAAAAAAGCCCGATTTTCAGAACGTCAGCCAATTTTCGCTCGGTTTTGGAACTGTTCCGCCCAATACCCGCTCAGAGGGTATTTAGCCTGTTTTTCGATGTTTCGGAAAACAGGCTTTTTTTCGCTCA
>JAUNAI010000216.1 GCA_030527705.1 Planctomycetia bacterium
AACCACGGTAATAACTGCGGTGTTTCCTGTAGTTATTCCTGAGTTCTCACCCCGGTGGCCAACCGAACGGGCGACCACCCATGAGATGGAAGTGGAGGTGTGGAACCGTCTGACCCGCCATCATTCCGTTATTCGTAATCACGCGGAAACCATTCTCCAGTCCCTCGGAGACTGCCAGTTTCTGGATAACCATGAAAATATGGCCAACCAGTGGCGCATCTTCTTCAGAAAGGGCGTCGACGGCTGAAATTTCCTTTCTCGGAATTACTAAAATATGTACCGGCGCTTGGGGCGCAATGTCGCGGAATGCCAGACAGACATCATCTTCATACACAATATCCGCTGGAATTTCGTGATCGATAATTTTCTTAAAAATCGTCATGAATTTCTCCTGAATTACTTCTATACCTGACACACTATGAAATTTTACTTAACCATCGTTTTGCGTGGCTGAAACGACTTTCAGAAGGACCGCTCCTCCCTAATTTTCAAGTGGAATCAGTATATTTTTCGACTCGCAGACCTTTAATGCCCTACGATTCCTTTTATTATACTCTTTTTTCTATTTTCGTGCAAGACCTCAAAGAAATTTTTTGGGGTGGGATTCCATCTTTTTTAAAATATGGTAAAATAAATAAGTTCTGTTTTATTCACATTCACTTATACAACCTATTTTTAGAAAGGTTTTTCCATGAAATCCCAATTTTCAGAAGAAGTTCTTGCTAAAATGCACACTTGCGGCGCAGTCGCAGTTCTTGTAATTGACGATGCAACCAACGCAGTCCCAGTTGCGAAAGCGCTCCTTGACGGCGGAATCACAGCAATGGAACTCACACTCCGTACCCCGGCAGCACTGGACGCACTGGCTCGAATTCGGCAAGAAGTCCCGGAAATGCTCGCAGGTGTCGGCACGATTCTCACTCCGGAGCAAGCGAAACAGGCGGCAGACGCGCACGCGGATTTCGGTGTGGCTCCCGGACTGAACGAAAAAGTAGTTCTCGCGGCTCAGGCGGCTGGATTACCGTTCGCGCCTGGAATCATGACGCCAAGTGAAATTGAAAAGGCAGTGGAACTTGGTTGCCGTGAGCTGAAACTGTTCCCAGCAGAACCGCTGGGTGGAATGAATTACCTGAAGAGTATCGCTGCCCCGTATGCCCATCTTGGATTGAAATATCTCCCACTCGGTGGACTGTCGATTTCGAATATCGACTCGTACGTCACAAGTCCGCTTCTGCTGGCGCTCGGTGGCTCGTGGATTGCGAAACGCGATCTGATTCAGAATCAGGACTGGGCCGCGATTCGTGCGAACGCCCAGGCAGCTCGTGAGAAAATCGACGCAATTCGTGCGAAATAAAGGAAGAAAATCATTCTCCACCCCAGATAAGGTTACGTACTGAATGACACTGAGTGTAATGAATTACGAGGCAGAATTACTAGAGTAACAAGAATCTTTTCACAGATAAAAAACAGGATAAACCCTAAAAATAAGTTTATCCTGTTTTTTTATTTTTACTCTATCTTGTTTTTACTCTGTTTTAATCCATTTATTTACACCTTAAAAAGCGGATGCAATTCAGGATAAAATTTCGCGCACTGCGCCGGCGTCCGGCCGAAAATGTCCTCCGCCCTCGGATTCGCGCCGTAGGTAAGAAGAAGCTGGATAACTTCAGGATTTCTTCCCGTAATCGCAAAATGCAACGGAGTGTCGCCGTACTGTGTCTGAACACTCACGTCCGCACCATGGTCCAGAAGAAGCTGAATCATCGCCGCGTCCCCAACTTTCGCCGCACGGTGTAACGGTGTTTCGCCAAAAAACGAATCCGTTTCATTCACATTCGCACCACGTTCCAGTTTCCGTTGCGCCACACTCAATTTCCCACGTCCTGCCGCCTCAAAAAGCGGAATCAGGTCGATCATCGCGTCACTCGAGGGTGTAGAATTCGCAGAAAAAGTGGATTCCTGCATATCTATGTATTCAAGTGAATCCGTTTCCTGCTCAAAACTCGTTCTAAAATTCGGAACCGACGCACTCTGCTCCGCAAGTAAAATCTGCTTCATTTTCGCTCGCGCCAAGCGTTCCACTTTTTTTTCCTGTTCAGTTGCTTTCACAAGCACCTGCCACTCTGCCCCGGAATTGTCTTTCGCGGATTCCGATTCCGCTTCCGCTTCCTCCGGAACCGTTGGATTAAAAACTTTAACGAGGAACCAGATAATGATAAAAAGCCAGATAATCCCACCAAAACCCGCGTGGAATTCGGTAGTTGCTGCCAAATTAAAAATACCTGCGTTCATAATTCTTGTCCTTTTTTATTCATCACAACTCACCTAATCTGAATATTTCATAAATAGGTAGGAAGTGGCATTTATTACGTGAACTTAACGCCGTTACGACGGAGAACACGAACATACGGTCCACATTAAATGCGTAAAATCCTAGTATTTAGGGTTTTACCCACTTTCTGCAGACGAGACGTCCGTGCTCCCAGGGCGAAAAATAGCCGTTTTCATCCGTATTTTACGACACTTCAACGTTCTTTACCTTTTCAGGCTTAAAAATTCAGGTTAAAATGAGGTGCTTCTTCTTATTTTACGGCCACCGGTTTCCGCGTTAAAACCGCCTCGATTTCCTTGTGGCATATCAGAAGCGCGTCCGACGCCAATGAACCGTCCAGCTTCTCCGACTTCACGCCCGACTCGACGCTCCGAAGAACCTCCGCAATTTCCATCTCGAATGGTAACGTGTCCGTCCCTGCCGGCAATTCCGGTTTCTCAATGGAGCCATCCTCATGCAAAACCGTCAACGGCATGTTCATAAACAGGTCGCACAACACCGTCGCTTTCTCGAAATGAACCTCGAAACCGAACGTAAACGGACGGCCCGACTGACGAATCACACCGCTGGTCGCCGTCACGACCAATTCCGGGTCATCATACAGGAACTGTGACTGGAAATATTCCGGCGCGTCGCCATTCTGACAGCGTCCGACACTCTGAATCGTGTGTGGCATGCCAAAGAAATAACGGATAAAATGCGCATCGTGAATATGTAAATCTAACATCGGACCGCCGCAGATGTCCATTTTCCAGTAATTCGGTAACCATTTCGGCACTTCCGTCACGCGTGAGAAACTACCACCAAGAAGTTTTCCCCATTTTCCGCTCTTTTTCGCTTCCACGAGATAATCGTATGCCGGGAAGAACGGTAAAACATGGCCGATATTCAACATCTTTCCCGATTCTTCCGCCGCCTGAACCATCGCGGCACCCTCATCCGACGACAGCGAAATCGGCTTCTCACAGAACACATGTTTTCCCGCTTTCAACGCGCGAATCGTCGCTTCAGCATGCTGATTCGGTGGGAGGCAGATGTCCACGATATCCACATTCGGATCGGCCAGCATGTCATCCAATTCCGTATAGCACGCGAACTTCGACATATCCATCATCGTCCCCTGCGGTCCGAAATTTCCTTTAATCGTGGTCCAGTCCCCTTTCAGACGGTCCTGATTATATTTCTCGCAAAACGCGACAACTTCCACTCCCGGCAGGTTCTGATAGGCGAGATAATGAATCATTCCCATGAAACCGATACCCGTGATTCCGACTTTAAGCATGTGTAGCTCTCCTTTTTTGATTTAAATTTTCACAGTGCCAAAACGCGCAGTGTATATCATAGCATATATAAACGTATCACGTAAAAACACACCATGTCCGTATTCAGAAAAACTATTTTCCCCCTATAAATTTCATTTTACCGACAGTTCCGGAAAAAGTCAAGTGTTCCGACGGAGAAATTTTCGGAAAAGTGAAAAAAATTTCCCCTCTCACTGCGACATTCCGTTTTTCACGTTATATTATCCCCACCACACTATAAAATTCCGCTTCCCCGTCATTTCACATACTGAAACGACTCCCGGAAGGACCGTCTTTCCCTGAATTTTAAGTAGAAATTAGTATATTCATTCTGTCACCACGAATTCCCACTCGCCGGAACCGACCGATTCTAAAATGAAAAATCCATTCCAGAATTCCGCATCAAATTTCTCTCCGTTACTTAAGAGCGTCGCGGAACCTTGAACCTCTGTGAGTGTCGGAACATAAACTTTAGCCGTCATATTCGCTGGAATCGTGACGTTTAATCTCACGTTTTCCGCATTCTCGGAAGTTTTTTCCATTTTCTTCCATTTTACGAGAACGTTACCTCGAATCGTTGGGACAGTTGCCGAAAATGCAGTCAAGTCGCCCGGCTGAGGGTGAATCCGTACGTGAGCACACCCTTTCTCCAACGGTTCCACTCCCACAAGTTTTCGCGGAATGATATTCGCCGGCGCGGCGCCCCACGCATGATTCCAGTCCTGATTCGGTTTATAACGGTCATCCCACGCTTCCAGTGAAATCGTCGAGCCAACGCGAATCATGTTCAGCCACCCACGCAGATCTTCCGCCGTCATCCGTTCCAGACCGTACTGCCCGTCGAGACTGTTATAAACCGCCTCGAGAAGGAATTGCGCACCGTAAACGCTACACCGCATACCGCGACTCTTAATGAAATCGCCAACGCTCCGCCGTGCCTCTTCCGGCACCAGCCCGAACGCCATGGGGAAAATATTCGCATGCAGTGACGCATGGTCCGTCGCCTCTCCGTCCCGATAAACTCCGCGTTCTAAATCGAAAAAGACCTCCTGATACGCCCGACGCACCTGCTCTACCTTCTGTGCCCAAAACTCGGCTTCTTCTTTCTTACCGAGAATTTCCGCAAAATGGTACATTGAGTTCAGTGCGAAAAAGTGGTACGCATTCACGACGGAGTTATAATCCTGAAACACGAAACCATCCGTCTCGCCACTATCCGCGTTCTCATTCCCCGCCAGTCCCCGATGGGGCCAGTCCACTATATCCCGGAATTGTGGACCAGTCGTCAGGTGAATCGATTTCAGAAACTCCGGTGTTACCTTCCCCGTCCGCGTGCTTATCAGACCGTTTTCCTCCGCCAGAGTAATCATCGACTTTTTCTTCAGTTCCTCATAAAACTGTGCGATTCCTCGAGTGTCGCCGGTATACAGATAATCGTACCACGCCATCTGACAGCACTGTAAATTCCACTCCGTCGGCCAAGTCGGGTGAAAAATCAGATATTCCCACGAATACCGCGCCATGCTATACTCACGGTCCACGCCGTAATGCGAGAGCTGATTCAGAAGCGCGTCCCCCTCATACGGAATCCGTTCCCGGTCGCCGTCGATGTAAATTCCCAGAAAACTGGTCGCTTTAATCGAGTATTTACACAGTTCCCACACCTGATTCAGCGCGTCGGAAGAAGACCAAAATGCCGACTGCGCCTCGTCGAAATGATAATAAGCCGACAGACGTTCCACGCTTTCCATCACGACCGGCGTATCCACTTCCTCCACCTCCGCGTACCGGAACGGCATCACTTCCCCGATATACTCCGGCACGAGAACCGCAATCCACGACGAATTCCGCTTATCGCGTCGCGTCTGAATCTGATAATCGTGTGTTCCCGCCTT
Source organism: Planctomycetia bacterium (assembly GCA_030527705.1). Lineage (GTDB taxonomy): Bacteria > Planctomycetota > Planctomycetia > Pirellulales > Thermoguttaceae > RGIG3701. The sequence continues at coordinate 5,529 of JAUNAI010000216.1, forward strand.
CACCGCGACTTCATACTGCCAGTACCGCGTCGTTCCCGCCGGTTTTCGGTCCACACGTCCATCTTTCACGCGCTCGCCCAGCCGAACGAGAATCTTTCCGTCCCGCTCCGCCGTCGCCGTAAACCGAATCTGCCCGAACGCCGCCTTTCCGAAATCGTAAAATGTCGTTTTCCCAGCTTTTTCCGCGTTTTCCGGCTTATTTCCAGTCTCGTTTTCAGTTTTCCCAGCATTTTCCGTCACATCGGCCGTTTTTATCGGCGTTTCCACCACTTTCCGAATCGGATACCGGCTCACATCTTCCGGTTTCAGCCCGTTCCCGACACGAAAACCCTTCACGTCCGACCACGGAGATACCACGCCGTTATTCCACGTCCGCACGCGCCAATAATACACGCCGTTCTCGCGGAGTTTCAGCTCACCCACGCTATTTTCACCATTTTTCGACCAGAAAACCGACACAGACTGAGCACTTTCCACCTTCCCCGTATCCGCCAGAACGGGGTTTAACTCCCTATTTTCCGCAATCTGAATCTGATACGCAGTCTGAATCACATTCCGCCGTCCGTCGCGGACAATCCAACTAAAAGACGGGTTCAGCGTCCGAATTTCCGCCCACTGATTTTCCGCTGGATTCAGATTTTCCAGCGTGACATTCACGGGAAAACCGTCCTGAAAAACGGTTTCCGTATCGGTCAGTAAATCGGTCATCAGCCCGACCGGCGCGAGCACATGTTCCTGCACACTTTTCTGCACGTTTTCCTGCGTGTTCTCCTGCGCCGACACAACCGAGACCGTCGCCCATACTCCGAGCGCGAAAATGAAAGATAAAATAGTCATGGCAGGGTCCTTTTTTTGATTCTTGTGTTTTATTTATTTAAATATTCAGAGTTTTTTGAAGGGGAAGTGTGAGGGGGAAACAATTTTGCAAAATGTTTCCCTCCTCACAAATGTTTATAGGTTCTGTCTCTAAACACTAACGCAAGATTCCACCCTGTCGGGAGGAACTTGCTACCCGTCTCGCTTCCACGTTCGTGGGAGAAACCATTTTTGCAAAATAGGTTTCTCCCAGACCCTCTTCCAAAAA
>JAUNAI010000217.1 GCA_030527705.1 Planctomycetia bacterium
AGTTCTTCAGAGAGAATTTTCCCGACATCCGACTGCATGAACCCTGACAGGTTTCCGTCTGATTTCTCTAAATCCTCCAGATTCGTTAAATCGTTCAGGCCGTTACTTCCTTTAGGATTTTCTGACACCGTTAAGCCATCCACCATTTCTACGGTGTTACCATTACTATCATCACTACTGTTGCCACGACCAGCGTTATTATCATTCGCGTCTTTATCCGTATTCCCTCCGACTTTCGTCTCAGTTACCTCTTCCGTAACACCTTGCTCTTCCGTATTTTCTTCTGTTTCAGAATCTCTTTCATGTTCCACCTCTTTTCCATCTTTCGGAATCGTTTCATTTTCTTCCATTTCTGCTGGAATTTTTAGCGCGAGGGACGGATTTTTCGATTTCTCACCAGCTCCAAGCAGAAAGAAGAGTGTGATTCCCACCAGAAATACACCGCCTGCGATTCCGACAGTTCCCCATATTAGTGCGCGTGGACTCCAACCAGTTTCTGTTTCCCCCTCGAAACGGAACTCTTCCTCTTTCGACTCCTTATTTCTCATCTCTTCTGGATATTCATTAACTGCATGATTTACTGACGTCGGTAGCGCTGGTGGGACTGGGATATTCTGCGTAGTTTCTGTTCCTGAAAGAGGCTCCACACTCTTTTCAGTTCCTACTTCCGTTCTTATTCCTTCTTTACTTTTCTCGTGCCATTCTGCCTCCGTTCTCTCTTGGCCTGCCTTTATACTTTTCGTTCCCGTATCCTTACAGTATTCCTCCGTACCCCTCTTTTCTGCCTCCGATTTTACTGTAGATTCTACAATTTTTGTATTTTCTCCGTTTTCCGGTACTTCCTGTTTCTCGACCAACACCATGCTCCCACATTTCGGACATGGAATAATCTGCCCCAGCCGCCCCTCATCAAAAAAACGGATTCTCGCTCCGCAAGTCGTACAAGAAACGAAAAATAGTGGTGTTTTCATCTTTCTTCCTGCTCTTCCAGCCATTTTACCTTTATTTTTAGAAAAAACGTTCCTTTCTTTTTTTCGGTTATTTTCTCTCTGAAAGTTAAAATTAAAACAGAATAAATACAGAACACAGATGTCACTGGAAGTTCAGACTTTTAGAAATCGTGATTTTCCATGAATTAAGGATTTTCTTTTATGATATGGTAGAATCTATCAGAATGAAAGAGAAGGCAGAGACGGTCGGAATTTCCATCACATGCTAACTATCAAATTTTATGTTCTTCTAATACGGGATTTAACACCGATGATGTTATGGGATTTAACACAGATGATGGGAAGGTACCTTCCTTTCCCTTTTTTCCCTTATCCTAAACGCGGAATGTCTTGATGTCTGGAATTATTTTTTCAGCCTCCTTTAAAAGGGGAGGCTGAGGAAAAAACGTATTACGCAAGTATCCTCCTGTCAGGAAGATACTTGCTACCCGTCATGTCGTAACACCCATGGAGAGAAACCATTTTTGCAAAATAGGTTTCTCACAGTCCTTAAGACTGTTACATTACCGAATCGCGTCGGACGGTTATTTTCCAAATCATTTTGTAACGTGTAACGACGGCGAATCGAAATTCTAGGTTGTTGCGTCGGGATTAAAAATTTAAAAAACTTTTAATCGCATTCTGTGAAGGCTTCTTTTTAAATAGTTTATTTATATCTATTTATAGATTAAATGTTTTTTAGGGGAGCGTGGGGGTGGTGTTTCCACTATTTTCCAGCGTCAAAAAGTTTTTTTGCTACCGGTGCCACATCCGTATTATCGATGATTTCACCCTTGAATCCCCAGATTTTACCGAAAGTTTCATCCGTGCAACGGACACGTTTCGCGATTTCTTCCGCTCCCGGACCTTTCACAAAGAACGGAACCGGCGCATTGGAGTGACCTTTACAGAAGTATTCACACTCCGGAATTTCTCCCTTTCCTTTTCCAATCGGTGTACGGAAGAGCGTCTCTTCCTTATCCGCGTCCGGTCCGAAAATGGAGAACGTATCATGGTCAGCCGTCAGAATCAGCGTGGTTTCTTCCCATGATGAGTTTTTCTCGACCCACGCGCAGATCGCTTCGACCGCGTCGAAATACTCGTTCATCTCTTCACAGCACCGTTTCGGATTATTATGAATCCAGTCGACTGAACCCGATTCTACCACGAGATAGAACCCTTTTTCGTTCTGGTTTAAGACATTAATCCCTGCCATACAGCACTCAGTGAGTGTTGGAACGTTTTCATTCCGTTCCGCTTTTTTCGAGGAACGACTCGACTGGAACGTGCTGGAGACTTGCGGAAGTCCCATCAGCTTTTTCGGCGGTGCGACTTTTCCGCTCGCGATATCCTGGAAATCTTCACGTTTCTCGATGAACTTCCACCCGAAATAGAGGTCTTTCGTGGTAATTAATCCCCACGCGTGCTCCGACGGTCCATATTTATCGAAATCCGCTTCTTCACGACGCTCGCCGTTTCGGTCATACCACGGATGGCACGCACCCATTACGACAGAGAGAACATCCTTCTTGACCATTTCACGCCAGAGGTCTTTTCCTTCACCGCGTTTCATGTTATGAGCCGCAACAGCTGCCGGAGTCGCATGGGACGGCATGACATTCGTAATCACGCCCGCCGCGAAACCGTTTTTCACCGCGAATTCCGCCGTGGTTTCCAATTTATTCCCTTCCGTATCCATCGAGATACGTCCATTATTCGTCTTAAATCCCGTATTCAGAGCCGTTGCGGACGCTGCCGAGTCGGTCGGATTTTTCATGTGTGTCTCGAAATCCTTCCAGTGCGTGTCGGGATTATAGGAACCATCTTCACTATAATCCGCCGTTACTTTCCCTTCCATTTCCGCGCCGGAGTTCCGTACCATACCACTGAAACTGTAGGTCGTGCACCCGAATTCCTTCCAACCGTCCTCATGCTTCATGAACGGCAACCCGCGGTCTTCTCCCGTCCGATTCTGAGAACCGATTCGGTACGCTCCCTCACCACCACCGTCGACAATCATCAGAATGACGTTCGTTTTCGCGAACAGTGTCGACGCGCCAAGAACCAGAACCAGAACCATTAAAAAACGGAACACATTTTTAGGCAGGCAAGTCATTTTTTTAACCTCATAAACCTTATCTTGTGAAACTTGATAACCCGTAACCACCGTTAGTCGGGTGGGGAGAAAGCCCGATGGTGACACTTCACGATATTCCATTATTTTAACATACTCTTGAGAATTGTCAAGTCAAAATATCTAAAAAAACAGAAAGTTCAGAAATTTTTTGGCACATTATGTAAGATTTCACCCTGTCGGGAAGAACTTGTTACCCGTAGTGTCGTTACGCCCGTGGAGAGAAAACATTTTTGTAAAATAGGTTTCTTCCAGACCTGAAAACGGTTAAATTACCGAATTCCGTCGAGTTGTCCTCCGCAAGTCGTTTCGTAACGTGTAACGACGGTGAAGCGAAATGATACATAACATCAGTATTAAAAAATTACAAAAACTTTTTGATCACGTTTTGCGAACGCTTGCTTCTTGTAATTTTTATTTATTTAAAGGTGATTGCTTAAAATTTGGACTGAATTTTAGCAATCCAATAATCAAAAAAACATTAAATTGGGAGGTGGTTTTTCCCCGTCGGTCGCCGTCGCTTCGCTAAATTTTGTAGCGGTTGGAAGGAGGAAATTTTTTTAACGTAGTTCAAAAAATTTATGAGTGGAAACCGAAAAATTTAAAGCGATGCAAGGCGAACAGAGGGAGATCACTCCCTGTTGGGAACCGGTACCGTGCGGAGGCGGAGGAAGTTCCACTACAAAATCCGATAAATATTCGATAAGCGTATAAAATATCGGTTCGTGACGGTGATTAAATCGAAATTCCAACTCTTTCAAGTATAACGGAAAATTTTTCGTCGATATTCCGTGATGTTTGAAAAGTCGCTCTTTCGCCCAACTCCAAAAACCTTCAAGACCGTTAATGTGAACTTTGCCATCCACAAATTTGTCCTTGTGTTCGACTGATAAATGCCGATAACCGTGGTACATCAAACCGTCGTAACTCCGGTATTTATCGGTATAAACGATACTTCCGCGCCGAACTTTTTTGATCGTGAGACCGACCAAAATTTCAGCTGTCGTATCAGGAACAACCTCGACGGTCGCCTTACCACCACGAGTTAAAATGCCGAAAACTTTCACCTTGTTGTCGGCTTCGCGACCGCGTTTTCCTTTGCGATGACCTCCGAAAATGTCGATTTACACGGAATTTTAGCGTTGCGCGGGCTTAGTGGGAGTCGTTTCGGCAACGCGAAACGACAGAAAATCGGGATTTTAGATCGCGTCGGTTTTAAAAATCGTCGAGTTCGATTTCGCCAGAGTGCAAAATTGCCTCCGCGCGTATGCGGAACGGTACGACGATGAGAACAACTCGCCATTCGTCGAGCCAGATGAAAACGTCTTGAAGGCTGTCAGTTTGCCGACGGTCGAGGAATGCCAACGGGTCATGAATTTCGACACGCGCAACGACGAGAACGGCGCGAACGCTGGCAAGCGCCGCGACGAATCGGCGGGACGCGGGGCGAAAAATGGGCTGATGGTCTCCGCGCCCCCTGCCACTAACAGGGGGCTTGTGAAGTATGACGGGGAAGAGTATTTGCCGAACTGGGGCGGGTATGACGGAGGCGTCGAAGCGTCGATTTTTGGTGATTGGAAGGACGAAAACGCCTTTAATCTGTTTGCGCTGCAGGCGAATCGATGTAAGCAAGCTGCCGACGATGGAGACTTGGAAGCGTCGATGATGGAAGTGGGGAAATTTGTCTGGAAGGTGAGCGAAAAGGGCGCGAATTGCGGTTTTTTCAAGTATAAATGGGTACTTGAATCGCACGGCGTGAAATTGTACGCGCACAGCAATCCTAAAAATAGCATTCCGGCGTTTCGCGTCCGTTTCGGTGCCGAGTGCTTAATGCGTACGAACCTTTTCGAGGCGGTCGAGACGCTGAAAAATGCGTTGCGTGAAATCGGGTTTATCTGGGAAACGGAGAAGGTCTCGCGCGTGGATATGCAGGTGTTACTGCCTGTGGATATTTACGAATTTGTAGACGCAATGAAAGGTTCTCGGGTCGTCACGAAGTGTCGGGGAAAGTGTGAAATGGTGTCGAATTGTAGCACGATGAGAATCGAGACAATTACGCTACGTTCGCAGAATGCGGAGTTGTGTATTTACGATAAACGGGCGCAGGTTTATCAGTCGGACCAGCTCTATTTTCTGACGTTCCATGAGTACGTTATGCGAGATTCGAAGATGCCGGAACATTTAACGCGCGTGGAGTTTCGGTTCCGTCGGGAAATGCTCGCACGCTACGGGATTGACACGTTTCAGCAGTTGCGCGAAAGTCAGGAAGCGTTACCACAAGTTTTCGGGCGTGATTGGTTCCGAATTTTGGAGCGTGATAAAGTGCGAGGGAGCGAGAATGTAATTAAGGATGCGCCAATCTGGCGACGGACCATGAAGGCGTTTAAATACTATTTCAGCCGTGATTTTACGAATCAAAAACGGTCGGACGACTTGCGGAAGCATAAGCCCACGAAATTACCGCCGAAGGCTGAAAGATTGGTTAAACAGGCGGTGGGGTGTCTTGCGTCGGTGGTTGCGGTCGTGAAATCGGGTGTCCTGGGCGTTTCCGATGTTCTGGAAGAGTGCGGGAATGTTCTGAAAAAAGAGGGCGACGCGCTTTATATGAAAGTAGTACGCAAACAAATTGTGAATGATATTGTCCACGCCTACGCGCCAAACGGAGCGGGAAAATTTGACTGTCGCGACGAAATCGAGATGGCATTACTACATCCGTGGGTTCAGGATTATTACAAATTGTGGTAATCAATAGAAATTATACAGAAACCCTGTCGGAAAATTCCTCCCAAAACTTTAGGAAAATTTTGGATTTTTTTGGAAAATTGATTTTTTCCTGAAAAAACCAGCCGATATTAATAGATATGGGGGGTATGTTTTTACATTTTACTTTTTTCAGAAGGGATTCTGCATGATTGAAAAACCAACTTGTTCCGGGAATGGCGTCGTTTTTTCCGATGACTGCGCCCAATTACTCACGCGCCACGATGTTGCCGAGTGGTTCCGCGTTTCGATTCACACGATTGATAATTTGTGTAAATTTCGCGGTTTACCGTTTTTGAAATTTGGCGGTAACGTAAGGTTTTTATATTCCGATGTCGCGGACTGGTTGCGCTCTCAAGCTCGACTAGCGACGGAAATTAACGACCTGTAACACGGCGTAAACACGGCGGAAACACGACGTATCAGAGAAATTTCCGGGGGGGACTTGCTTTTTTTGAAAAATTTTGCTATAATTAGGGAGTGTGTAGAAAATGGCTTCAATTTATGCCAACAGCAAATTCGATAGTTATGTTGTAGAGGTTTCGTTTCAGAATAAACGCTGGAGGTTTTACGGCTTTCCGCAAGCGTCCGACGCGCAGAAATTCGGGAAACAGATAGAAGACCTGAAAACGTACTATAACCACGGTTTAGAACGTACAACGCCGATGGTCGTATGGCTCGATAACCTGTG
>JAUNAI010000218.1 GCA_030527705.1 Planctomycetia bacterium
CCGTGAAATCCTTGGGAGATGAAATTTTCAGGCTATCGGAGACCTTCCCTAAAAAGGGAGGCTTTAAAATTTTTTTTCACATCAACAGGAGAAAAACTATGAAATCTATCAATTATCGTGAACTGAAACGCCGCGTCGAACTGGACGGTCTGAAGAAAACGACGGAGCACCTCACCGAGGCAATCGACAATCGTCAGCTTCTTCCTGAAGATTTTAGCCTCCGTGACTTGGCCGAAGCACTGATTCCGGATGGTAGCGAGTGGGTCCGTACGCTTGATCCGTGTGGAACGATGTCTCTGACCGAGTCGGAAGGTGTCGATTCCACCGCCTTTATGAACGTCACGGGCAGAATCATCAGTGCGAAAATTCGTGAATCGTACGAACAGGAATCTTTCGTCGCCTCGAAATTGATCAGCACGATTCCGTCCCGTCTTTCTCGCGAGCGTATTCCGGGCGTAAGCCGAATCAACTCCGACGCAATGCAGGTTCAGGAAGGAATGCCGTACCCGAACGCGGGCGTAGCGGAAGAGTACATCGACACTCCTGAAACCTCCAAGCACGGGCTGATTGTTCCGGTCACGCGCGAAGCGGTCTTCTTCGACCAGACTGGTCTCGTACTGAAGCGGGCGTCTGAAGTGGGCGAAATCCTCGGCGCGAACCGTGAAAAACGGATTCTCGACGTGATTCTCGGTGTGACGAATACCTACTCACTTAACGGAACGGCTTATAATACCTACTACGCAACCTCCGACAACGGTCCTTGGGTGAATAAACTGACCGCCAACGAACTGGAGGACTGGACGGATGTGGACGCTGCCGAACAGCTGTTTAACGCCATGTGCGACGACGCGACGGGCGACCCGATTCTGATGAATCCGAATACCGTCCTCCTCATGCCGGGCAAGCGTTTCGCCGCCGCTCAGGTCTTCTATCCGGGCGCAGTCAGCCTTTCGAACGCCTCGCGCACGCAGGAAGTTTCTCTCAAGAATCTTCTGGGTGACTACCGCGTCGAAACCAGCGCGTATGCCTACCGCCGTCTGATTTCCAGTGGCGTTGCCGCCGCGGATGCCGCAAAATACTGGTTCATCGGCGATTTCCGACGTGCTTTCGCGTACGTGGAAAACTGGGGACTGACCGTTTCGCGATCCAGTGCATACAGCGAAGCGAGTTTCTCGCAGGACATTCTCGTCCGTTATAAGGCGAGTGAACGCGGAGTTCCGGCGGTTCTCGACCCGCGGTGCGTTGTGTGTTGCACCGGCTGATAAACAAAAACACATAAAATAAAACAAAAAAACACACAGAAAGCAAGCGTTCGTAGAACGCGATTAAAAAGTTTTTGAAAGAGGGGGCTGGGGAGAAAACAATTTTCAAAATGTTTTCTTCCCACGAGCGTGGAAGCGAAATTGGTAGCAAGTTCCTCTCGAAAGGGTGGAATCTTGCGTAAACCGTTTACCCATTTCCCCCTCAATTTTCCCCTCATTTCCTTCAAAATACCACAAAATTCCTCATACCTTTCCCACACGCCATGTTAAAAAACACATCCACAACCATCACCTACACCGCGTGGAACAGTTCCGACGGTTCCCTTTACAGTGGTGATGCGTCCAACCATACCTGCCGACTTTCGCGCGATGGCGGGACTTTCGCTTCCGCGTCCAACACACCTGTAGAGCTAGGTAACGGACTTTACGCCCTTACGCTGACTGCCTCGGAAACCAACACGGACTTTCTCACACTCTCCGTCAGTTCCTCGACCGTTGGAGTGGTCATTCCCCCGGTTCAGGTCACGTTTCATAATCCAGAACAGTTCAAGGCGAACGTTTCCTCCATCGCGTCGGAGGTCTGGAGTGCGTCGAGTCGCACGCTTACCAACTCGGTGAACGTTTCCGCTTCCTCTATTTCCAGTATTCAGAACGGTTTGGCAACTTCCTCAGCCCTGACGAGTGTTTCCAGCAAAATCGACACGCTCGACACCGTCTGTGATTCGGTTAAAACGCTCTGCACCTCCATTAACACGACGTGCGGAACGCTGGACGAAACGTGCGACGCAATTCTCGTCCGTACCAACTTAATCCCGGACCAGCCCGCAGCTGCAGGGAGCGCGATGACGCTCACCGACACCTACGCAGGTCTCCTTTCCCTGAATGCGAACTCCATCGCGTCCGCCGTTTTAGCGTGTGACATTTCCAACGTGGAAAGTACCGCGCCGCTCTATTCCCTCTGTACGATTATCCTCGCACACCTTCAGAGTTCCGTCAACGGCAACACTTGGACCATTTACCGCACGAATGGCCTGACCGAACATGCCACGCGCACGATTCATGCCGAGGAAGATAGTCCCCCGATTTCAGGAGTTTCCGGATCATGAGTACCGAAAATACGCAGTCTGTGACTGCTTCACCCGCTGTATCGAAACAGCCGGCGTTTTACGACCTTTTCCGTCGCCTTCTCGCGTGGCATAATGCCGCAAATTATGTGATGCCGATGGAACAGCGACGTAAACTCCCCGCCGACGCCCTTATTCACGTACCCACGGCAGAACGTGCACAAGTTTTGCCGTGAAAATCATAAGAAAAATGAATACCTGCGACGAAGTCGCGATCAAGAAGTTTTCGAAAGAGAGGTCTGGGGAGAAAACAATATTCAAAATGTTGTCTCCCCACAGGCGTAAATTCTCTACGGGTAGCCGATTCCTCCCGATAGGGTGGAATTCGGCGTAAAGAGTTTAGTCTAAAACTTATCTTTGAACCGTTACAAAAACATTTCATTTTATAAAAAGTTACTTAATCCACGTTTCTAAAATTTCACTTTTTCCCCCACGAAACCCATGATAGCCAGAATTTATTACGGGACTGCGTTTCCCGACCATTCCGTTGTTTTGCTCGCCCGCGTCGTGGGTGAGTATTCCGAAGTTTTGAAGCGGAAAGAGCTTTCTTCCTGCACGTACTCCGCGTCGCTGATTGACCCGGTTTTCCCGGACCGAGCTACGCCGATTGAGGGACACCAGGACGTTCAGCTCGACCTCGATGCCGTTTTTTTCAATGCGCTCCAGAACGATAATTCCTGGACTCTCGACGCGGACGGTTACAACTTCCGCCACATTCCGGACATTTCCGAATTTCCCCTTTTTTCCCATTCCCGTCGGCTTTACAAGTTGGACTACACCTTCACGCCGACCGAGGAAAATCGGCTTCCGATAAGGATTCAGTTTCATATTTTAACATATTAAACCGTTTAACCTACTAAAATGTCGTAAGGAACCAATGATGAAAACATATCAAGAACAGATTTTAACTATCCGCGCGCAGACACTCGCGATCATCACAGAGATTACCGAGTCGCCGAAACCGACGTATGACGTGGAAAACCAGTCCGTTTCGTGGGAGAGTTATCTTGCGCAACTTCAGGAAACCGTCACGTGGTGTAATGCGCAACTGAAAGAGCAGGAAAATACCGAGCCTTTCGAGTTTCGGACCACGGCAGGAACTTAGGTAAACTTACTACGCCAATTCCACCCTGTCGGGAGGAATTGGCTACCCGTCACGGGGTTACGCCCGTGAGAGAGACCATTTTTGCAAAATAGGTCTCTCCCAGCCCCTCTCCCAAAAAACCTTTTAACCGCAGTCTGCGACTGCTTGCTTTTATTTAATATAGGTTTTCACATGTTTTCACCCCCACACGATTTTCCCATTTTTGACCGGACGGAAACGCTCACGTGGCACCGTCCGTGTAGCGAATTTTCCGCTGAAATCCCTGCCGCGCTACGACTTTCGACCGTCCAGTCCGTTTCCCCCTCCTCACCGAGTGAGGAAGATGAAGCTATCTGGGTTTTTCCGAAACACGCGCTTTCTGCCGAGACGCCGGTACCGGGCGATTTCCTTGCTGACACGCACCAAGATCGTTGGATTATCACTAAAATCCAGAATTATTCCGTCCGCGACTGCTGGAAATGTACGGCCGTCCATCTTCTCCGTCATTTCGGGTTGAAAGACCTTCTCGACGTTTACCGCCCCTGTTGGTCACTCGACGAAAACGGCGTTCCCGTTCCGGAATACCATCTCTTCCGCCCTGGAATTCCCGCGAAAATCGTTCCGCCGGAAATCGGTTCTAGAACGGATTTTAAAACCGGTTCCGAGACCAGTTTTAAGACCGATTCTGAAATCGAAATTCATGTCGTAGCCCCTGAGTTGATTCTTTTTCCTCGAGACCAGCTCGTCACGCCTTTCGGTCAGATTTTCCGCGTCCTTCAGTTCCGTCCGGCTCGCAGTTGGTCGGAAGTTTCCAAGATTTTTTGTCAGGAGATTAATTCATGAACCTTACTTCGAAAATTCGCGAAGTCTGGAGCAAGAGCGTCGGTTTCTGTACGCTCATTCCACTCGATTCCATCACCACCGGTCAGTCCATTTCTTCTTGCGTTCCGTACGGAATTATCCATGAAACCGACGTTCAGGCAGCATCTTATACAAATCAGGGACCTCGCGCACGTTACTGGAAAGCGAAATTGGAACTTCATCTTCCTAGTCTCGCTGCCGCGAACACCATTCTTGAGGAAGCCCCCGACCTTTTCGGGTATAATAACCAGTTTTACGTAGAATCCTCGACATGTGACTGTCTGGAGCTGGATCACTGGAAGATTATGCTGAATCTTTATCACTGGGAATATATAACAGAATAAAAAAGAAAAAACAGAATAAAAGTAAGCGACACAATCGCGGTTAAAAGTTTTTTTGAAGGGGAGTGTAAGGGGAAACATTTTTGCAAAATTGTTTTCCTCCTAGACCCTCCTTTCAAAAAACTCCTAATATTTATGTGTTTTTTTTCTTTTCCATTTTTTAGGAGACCTTATGTCCACAACCCTCGAAACCCGTTTCACTTCCGAAGTCGGCTGGAATTGGCTCGACTCCGCCACTAATTCTGTGACACGCACACAGGGAAATTTTCGTCGCCAAGCCTCTTTTTCCTCCACCTCCACCCCTACAGTTGATGGCGTCTGGTATCAGGAAAACGCGACACTTCCCGCTCTTTCCTCCATCACGCACGATCTGGCGAATCTGACGCAGAATATTTATGGAAATGACATTCCGATTCATTTCGCGTCGCTCTGTTCTCTGTACATTTATAACCGGTCCGAGACACGCTCACTGGTGATCGCCAATACCGGCTCGACGACTGCGTCGAATATCGTTTCTAGCAGTTTTCTGAACCTCATCGTTCCACCAGGCGGCTTTTTCACACTATGTAATCCACAAGCGGACTGGAATATTTCCAACACGCGAAACGAAATTAAACTTCAAAATGCGTTTTCCGAGCCGATTTCGTACGACATTATCCTCACTGGAACCCTTCTTGCTTCTCCTACCCAGAAGTAAAAATCACACATAGGAGTAAATCATGGCAATTATTTCCTCACCGAGTACGACAGTCTCATTTTATGAACTGGCTGGCTCGCCGAAAGAATCCTTCACGACGGAAGGTTTTAGTGCTACGCGGCGTTTTCTCGTCCGCTGGGAAGACCGAAACGCTTTCGCACGGGATGTTATGGGGCATTCTTCGCTGTTCAATTATCAGAGCGCGACGTATTATCCGGAGCGAACATCTGTTTTTCCGGTAGAACTCACGTTCGCGCCTGCCGATGAAAAGACGATTCAGCGCCAGGAAATGAACGCGCTTCATCTTGGTCTGAACTCGTATGACGGTTGGGCAATCGCGGAAATCCGATATAAAACGCTCACCGATTCCGATCTCGACATCGGCGTAGAAACCGAGTCAGGCACGTCGCTCACTTATCGTCTGTCGTGGGAGTCTCTCGAAATCGACCTTCCCTCAGATTCCGGCTGGATGTGGGCGGATACGGACGCTGAAATTCCCGACACGCTCACCATTTCCCAACGAATTCCGCAGGCGCTCCACGTCATCATCTGGTCGCGCGTTCTGAACCCGCCATGGAAGGTCATTCAGGAAACTCAGGGAAAAGTAAACGCCTCCACTTTTCTGGAATGCACACCAGGCACGCTCCTTTTTGAGGGCGCGTCTGCGAATAAACTTTATCGCTCCACCTTCCAAGAAGGTGAATCCCCCTTCTGTTGGGCGATTACTTACACTTTCCGCCAAAAAGCGATTCACCACAACGACGAAACTTACGGCTGGAACCATTTTTTCCGCACAACTGATGGGAAATGGACTCTCGTTGAAAATAATGGCAAGATGATTTATGATTCTGCCGATTTCACCCCGCTTTTTGAGTCAGAAACTACTTAAAACAATAAAAAAAGAGCACAAAAAAAGGACGCCGATTTTCTCAGCGTCCTTTCAATTTTCACACAAAAAACATGATCTTACGCTTTTTTGGCGGTTTTCTTACATGCTTTTTTCGCGCATTTCTTTGCTGGGGCTTTTTCTTCAGCTACAACTTCCGCTTTTTTGCAACTTTTCTTGCAACATTTCTTCGCCGGGGCTTTTTCTTCAGCTACGGCTTCCGCTTTTTTGCAACTTTTCTTGCAACATTTCTTCGCCGGAGCCTTTTCTTC
>JAUNAI010000219.1 GCA_030527705.1 Planctomycetia bacterium
CACCTCACTCCATAAATTTCTGACTTTTTTAGAAAAAAATATAAACAGACTTAAATGGGGAGAATTTCAACGATGAAATCCTCCCCTTCTGATTTATCTGTTATTCAAAATTTACATCAATTTTCTATCAGATTTTCTAGAACGAATCTTGTCTTCCTACTTGCAGTCTACGTAGAGGTAACCTTTTCAGGAAAGAGTTATTCCTTCATCGCTTTCGGCAAAAAACGAATCAGATCGGACGCAATTACAGAGCACTCACCGAGTTCCTCCGCTGCAAGGTCACCAGCTTTTCCATGAAGAAAGACAGCAAGTCGTACCACGTCGAAGAGTTCCCAGTTCTTAAAATCCTTCTCTGCACGCTGAAAAAACTGTGCACAGAGCGCAGCGATGATTCCAGTCAACACATCACCACTTCCGCCAGTTGCCATTCCAGGATTTCCGGTAGTGTTACGAAAAATGGAGTTTCCGTCGGTAATTTGCGTGCCCGCTCCTTTCAGAACGACGATGATTTCATTCTCCCGTGCAAGCTCGAATGCCGCAAATCGCTGTGCATCCAAGTCTAACGTGCACGCAGCAGGGACAAGTCGGGAAAACTCACCCGGATGAGGCGTAATCACTCTTTCACCCGCGTGAGGTGGGAGTTTTTTGCCATTTTTCCTACCGTTTTTCATGGTGTACCGCGCCAGCGCATTTAGTGCATCCGCGTCAAAAACCGCCGGTGTCGGCAAATTTTCCCACAACGCAGTCACGAATTCGTCCAGTTCATCTGACTGTCCCAGCCCCGGTCCAACTGCGACGGTCGTCACATTCCCTGACATTTTCCCCAGCGAGTTTCCCACCATATTTAGAATAGGCTCGAGTGCCGACAGCGCGATTTTTCCGTCTTCATCCTCTGGTTGTGGGAGAAGTGTGTATTCCAGACCGGCCGACGCGACAATCGGTAGAATCCGTTCCGGAACCGCCACTTTCACCAGTCCCGCGCCACTCCGTAACGCAGACATACCACTGAGCGCGACCGCGCCACTCATTCCCCACGATCCACCAATGACTAGAACTGTCCCGAACGTCCCTTTATGCCCGTCTCGTGGACGAGTGGTTAATGCTCGTAATAAATTGTCCATAATTTCCACCTTTATTCTTGAGGAAAAACCAGCTCTTTCGTGGAGATAATAATGTAACTACCGGAAGAGTCGAAACAGCTTCCTAAAACCGTTTTAAGAACCAATTCCTTAATATAACACACCGAATCATAAATGTCAAGCGTTTCCCACCACCGTTTCTAAAATTTTACACGTCTCCCCCTTAACATCTTTCATAAATATGGTAAACTATATGCATGATAAAGTTCTACTCCGAAGGTTGTTATTAGAAATCCAACCCTATAAGAGAAACCCATGAAAGAAAAATCGTATCATCTGGAAACATTAGCGATTCATGCTGGGCAAGTTCCTGACCCGACAACTTCCGCAACAGCCGTACCTGTGTATCGGACGGCAGCATATAATTTCCGCAACACGCAGCATGCGGCTGACTTATTCGCCTTGCAGGAAGCTGGGAACATTTACTCCCGTTTGATGAATCCGACGAATGATGTTCTCGAAAAACGTCTTGCGGCTCTCGACGGTGGTGCGGCGGCGTTAGCTTTTTCTAGTGGGACAGCTGCGATTTACTTTACCATCACCAACATTCTGAAATCTGGTGATGAACTCATCTCAGCAAGTAACCTTTATGGTGGAACCTTCACGCAGTTTGACGCGATTCTGCCACAACAGGGAATTTTAACTCGATTCACGCCGCTTAATGATTTTGTGGCGGTCGAGTCAGCCATTAATGATCGTACACGCGCGATTTTCATTGAGGGAATCGGAAACCCGACGCTAGAGGTGGCGGACATTTCCCGATATGCGAGTCTCGCGAAAAAGTATCATCTTCCGCTTATCATCGATTCTACGTTCACGCCGCCGACACTTCTGCGTCCTATCATGCATGGCGCGAATATCGTGATACACTCCCTCTCGAAATGGATTGGTGGTCACGGTACTGGTATCGGTGGAATCGTCATTGACGCAGGCAATTTCGACTGGCAGGACTCTAAATTCACACTTTATAATGAACCGGACCGTGGGTATCATGGACTGAGATTCGCGCATGATCTTGGAGAGCTGAATCGATTGGCGTTTATCCTCCGTCTCCGTACAGTTGGCATGAGAAATCAGGGGCCGACGCTTGCCCCCGATGCCGCGTGGCAGTTTCTTCAGGGAATTGAATCGCTCCCTGTCCGTATGACACGACATTGTGAAAATGCGCTCGCGGTAGCTACCTTCCTGAAAAGTCATCCTAAAATTGCTTGGGTCCGTTATCCCGGCCTGGAGGGAGACCCATGTTACACGCTTGCGCAGAAGTATCTCCCACACGGAGCAGGAGGAATGGTCGTTTTCGGTGTACATGGTGGAAGTGCGGAAGCTCGTCGGATTGTGGATCACATGCCACTTTTCAGCCACATAGCGAATGTTGGTGATGCGAAAAGCCTCATCATTCACCCTGCCAGCACGACGCATTCAC
Organism: Planctomycetia bacterium; assembly: GCA_030527705.1. Classification (GTDB taxonomy): domain Bacteria; phylum Planctomycetota; class Planctomycetia; order Pirellulales; family Thermoguttaceae; genus RGIG3701. The sequence goes on from JAUNAI010000219.1 coordinate 2,563, forward strand.
AACTGTCGGACGTTGCCTTGCGTGACGCAGGAATTCAGCCGGAACTGATTCGACTTTCCGTTGGGCTGGAGCACATCGACGATCTTCTTGACGCGCTTGCCACAGGTCTCGATACATTTTAAAAAGAGTTTTAACTTTTCTTGTTCAGTTTAAAATTTACCGAAATTTCACTGGTCTTACATTTAAATTGAGTGTTTATTTTACTATAAATAGATTTCCAGAAAGTATGTAAATATATATAGGGAAATTTTTTTGAATTATTAAATCAAAAAAAGAAACGATAATATATTTTATGAAGTTAAATCCGGTAAAAAACGTAGAAAGTATAAAAAAAGGCTGTTTTTAAAAACATTAAAAATAAAAACCTTAAAACCGTGATTTTCTATCCTGTTTCGCGACGGAATAGAATTTATAAGAAAAAAAGAAAATGATTCATTTTATCTATAAAATAAAAATTATTCATATCTGCACATGCCGTCAAATTAGGAATGTACGAATTGATATGTATATTCAATAGTGAAAATTTTATTATATAAAAATTTCACTATTTTTCATGTATTTTAAGCGTTTTTTCCACTTTTTTCAGTTAGATAACTTAAAAACATGCAGAAAATCTCTATTTTTAAAAATCGGTTTTTGATTTTATTTCTCGTCTCAGAACCTTTTTTGATTTTACTTATGAATACAGAACCACTATCAATAAAGACTTCTAGAGATTCCATATTATTCTTTATATATTTTAAGTAGACGCTGAGTCATTAGGTGCGCAGACGCACGGTCTGTAATTGTGGGTAAAAACGGCAACTTTTAGGAAATAACTTTTTCTAAATTGCGTAATTCATTAAAATTAGGCTTTAAAACGCTTAATATTTTTTACAGACCGTGTGCCCACGTACCCAGTATGACTTAATCAGCGGTTCCGTTATTTAAGAATTCACACGTATGTTAAAATTATTCCATCCACGAATAATTTTATTTTTTCGTGGATGGAATGTGGATGGAATAATGCCGATTATGTGAATACTTTCCGAGTTATTCAGACATTATTGCGCTGTGGTCGCGTTGGCGGGCTTCTGAAGGAGTGACAGCGGGACGGTAGTTCGGATGGTCCGCGAATTCGGCATTTAGGTGTCCGAAATACGACGGATGATACGGGCAGTTCACATCGAGCCAGTTGTTAATCGTGAGAAGTTCCGTATCCGAAAGTTTCACGTCTGGGTGCGATTTCTTCAGAAATTCGACATACTCGACATGCTCCTTCTCCGTAAGTGCTCCACCGTCACCAGAAAGCCAGCCGGAGAGCGTACTGGAAAGCGCGCCCGTCCGATACGGCGGAATGTAGGCGATTTCGTTACATGCCGCATCTTCATTCCGTTCCGCACGGTTTCCGAGAAGCTGTTTCTTCGCGTCGCGAGAAAGTCGCACAAGTTGGTGATACGAGACACTGTAAGTCGATTCTGGCGTTCCGCATAGGTCGAGATTTCCGTCCTGTTTTTCCGCACCGTGACACGAAATACAGTGTTTATCCCAGATCGGCTGAATCTGTCGGTCGTAATCGAAAACCATTTCCGCTTCCGTCTGGTTCGGCTGGTGTCCGAGCGTTGCGACCGGGAGTTTCATCGCGGTGGGAAGCGGTCCAAAACTGCGCGTCGGAGTGTCATTCGGTGTTTCGTGACAGCCGACGCAGGCACGGGTTTCACCGGGACGATAATTTACGTACGTCCGTTCCGTCTGAATCGCACGGTATTTCTCGTCCAGTGCCTGAAAATAAACCGCCCGGTCAGCAGGAACGTAAAATTTCGCGCTTCCATCCTCCGCGACAGGGATAATTCCGAGCTGAACCTTCACGGATAAGTGACCATCACCGATCGCGCTATGAGCATGCGTTGTACCGCGGTGGTCTTTCCCGTACCACGGTTTTCGGGCACTCCAAGAACGTGGAATCTGTTCCAGAACACGGAGATACTTCACCTCACCACGCGGAACATCGTCCATTCCAACATAAATGTCCGTAATGACGGCAACTGCGTGTTTTTCCGCTTCTTTATTTTCCGTATTTTCAGCCGTTTCACGTACACTGGAACGTACCGGCGGAACCGGTCGCGCAATGAGCGGATACGGATGCCAGCAGGAGACATTCACATCTTTCAGAAGCGGTGTGTCGTTTCCTTCACCGTCCAGAAGAACGAGATCATAACCCCGCACGTCATTCCACGGTAACCCTTTCGGCTTACGTGCCGCGAGGAAAAGCGTTTCGGAAAGCGGATACGGGTCCTTAAAAAGTCTGCCGGGAACACCACTCATGTCATGAACCCATTTTCCCTCTTCATTCAGGAAGTGGAAACCGTTATGGTGGAAAGAAGCGACCTCCCGCGTCAGATACGTCATCGCCTCATGCGCACGGATATGTTTTCGGGTATCGAGAATAATCACCGTCCCCACCGCGTTATTCGGGCAACAGTGCGACGCACCGAGAAACACGATTTTATCCAGTGCGCCAGGAATCTGACGTGCGTAAATTTTACACTCCGGGAACGTGATAGTGTTTCCGTAAATTTCGGAAGAATTCGTTCCGTCGGGATTCATCGCCCAGAGTGCTTTCACATTTCCCGCCGCCTTATCGAGATACTCCCAGCGGTGGTACAGAATCCGTCCATCCGCCATCACTGTCGGCGATTGCTCGCTCAACGCGCTGAACGTCAGAGGCTGCATGTTTCCCCCGTCCGCGTCCATCCGGTAAAGATTCGTAACGGTGAAATTGTCACTCGCGTCGCAGAGCACGCTGATTTCACACCGCGTCGAAATAAACGCGATTCCACCGTCCGGCAGATAACATGGTTGCATGTCGTCCGTGCCATGATGATAACCACCATGTCCGTATTTCGTGATGAGTTCCTGCTCATTTTCCGGTGGGAAGGTGAGCTGACGCAGACCAGTTCCATCTACGTTAATTTCATAAATTCGGTATCCTTCCAGCGCGTCCGGCTTGAAGTCGAACACAATTTTCTTTGCGTCCCACGACACGTCGAAACGGTGAACCACGCCCGAAGCGAGTTCTGGAGCCAGATCACGCACCTTTCCCGTCCGTAAATCGAGAACCGCCAGTCCCCCACCGGGCATCCAGCGCGAGTTCACATGGTCGGTGTAAACATGGTTGGAATTCAGCGTCAGTCGGCGTATAAACACAAGTTCCGTGATTCCACGGTCCAGAAGTTTCTGGGCAGCTTCCTGATTAAACTCGAATTTCGACTCGCTGGATGGCGGAACGATAAACTTGGGAGTCGGTTTCTGGAAATTCTTCTTAAACTCCGCCGGCGTCGGCATTTTCGTCGGTTCAGAAGTCACGCGAAATACAGAACTTCCCCGCGCTGCCGACTCGACCAGTCCAACATGAACACGGAATTTCACGTACTTTTTCGCGGATTCCCCATCGGATTTTCCATTCAGTCGGAAATGCAGAATGGACGGTGCGTGCGCGAAAAAGCCACGCTCAAACGTTTCACCCGCTATACGGAATTTCCTGCCGACGTGGTCTTGATTAACCACCAGATTTCCCCAGCCGGTCTGTGCGGAAATGGGGGTAAAGGTGGTTAAGTCTGTCTCATTTCCGTCCGCGTCAATCAGGACAGGGTTACACCAAGCGGTCTGGTCGAAATCGTAATTGTCAGGTCCGAAAGTCGCAGTCAGATACAGGTCAGACGCACCGTCCAGATTCACTTCCAGCATCTGCGCCTTATCCGAGACACGCATAATTTTCGTTTCTACTGGCTGAAACGCACACGCAGTTGGAATCGACCAGCTGCCGAGCATGAGGGTAAAAACGAGGAGAAAAATATAGGCAGGCAGGAACGTTTTCATGTTTTTTCTCTCTGAAACGGTAATAGTAAAACTTGGTGAAATAATTCGTTAAAATACGGACTTTAATCTTAAAGCCGACTGGTAAGTAACGGTAT
>JAUNAI010000220.1 GCA_030527705.1 Planctomycetia bacterium
GATTTTCTGATTTTTCAGATTCTTCTGTTTTCATAATTTTTTTGATTTCTTGCTTCATTCCTGAGTGGGTGTCTTGAAAAAAGCAGAAAATCGGGTATAATTAAGGAATGAATTCATTAAAAGGAGTATTAAAATGGGCGAGATTCATAAACCGAACGGAGTGTTACCAATAACGGCAGTATTTACGCGGCATTCAGAGGGAATCGCGTGGGCAAAGGAGAAAATTCAAGAAAACTGGGGAAAAATCGTTCTGGAAAGTCCCGCATTTCCATTCGAGCAGACAGAATATTACACACCCACGATGGGACCACATCTGAAGAAGATTTTTTTCGCCATGGACCCAACCATGGACCCAGCACAACTTGCGGAGATGAAAGTACAGTCGAACACGTGGGAGGAGGAATTCGCGCATGAATTTCCGACAGACGAGCCACGTCCACTGAATATCGACCCGGGATATCTCGATTTAGGAAAGCTGGTTTTAGCGTCGTCGAAAGATTTTTATCACAGAATATACCTTAATCAGGGGATTTACGCAGAAATTACGCTTTATTACACGCGTGGAAAGTGGACTGATTTTCCGTGGACCTTCCCCGACTACCGCGAAGAAACGTACCACCCATTTTTCGTGAAGTGTCGAGAATGGTTGTTTAAGAAACGACGTGGAGAGTGAAAAATGAAGAAATGATATGGAGAGTGAAAAAATAGAGGGGAAACGTTCTTGTCTCCCCTCCGTTATAAACGATATCGTTACATTTTCTTGAATTTCGAGTAATCCGTATTTTGTTTCCGGAGAACTTTCATCTCGATGATTTTACTTGGAGTCTGGCCGGGATACGGACGCTCTGGGTCAATACGCTCGATGTTAGAAAGTGTCGCCATTCCTTCAATTACGTGGCCGAAAACGGTATAATTCTTATCCAACGACTGATTCGGAAGGAATGTAATATAAAACTGTGAGCCTGCAGAATCCGGATCCATGGAACGAGCCATCGCCAATGAACCACGGAAGTGATAACGTGCGCCGTCTTTCGTGTATTCTTCCGGAATGTTATAACCTGGTCCGCCCGTTCCGTCACCTTTCGGACAGCCACCCTGAGCCATGAATCCCGGTAAAACACGATGGAAAATAAGGCCATTATAATAACCGGCCTCAACTAGCGTAATGAAGTTCGCGACGGTATTCGGTGCTTCTTTCTCGAAAAGCTCGACCACCATGTCACCGACAGACGTACGAATCAGAACCTGCGGAAGGTTATTCGCCTGAGCGTCGCGCTGCCGAAGCTGAAGTTCACGTGCCCATTCTTTCGTATAATATTCCGTAATAGAATCCGCGTAGGCCGTCGCTTGACGAGAAAGCGGAGTTTTCGTCTGTTTCGCGTAATTAAAGCACTTTTCTGCCGCCGCGAAATGGTTGCTTCCGAACGCTGAGACGCCAGCCATCTCGAAAACTTCCGGATTTTTCTTGTGCATGCCCTTACTCAGGAAGAGTGCGAACATTTTATAAGCATCATCATAATTATCTACCGTGAGGAGGTAATTCGCGTAGACCAGCATGAACTGATTTAGTTCTTCATTCTGACCGTCGAAGGTGTTATATGCCTCTTTCGCGAGTGGAACCGTCGCCATGAATGCCGTCTCAGCTTCCTTCAGGAGCGCCGGAGCTTTCGCCTGAATTTCCTTCACTTTATCCTGCTCACCAGCGCGGGCAGCCTTCTCGAAATCTTCCTGTAACTTGCTGATCTGGTCCGCAATCTTCTGGTATTCCGTAAATTTTTCCTGAAATGCCTTAAATTTCGGGTCAGTCGGAGTGGGAGCCGGAGCTGCAACCTGTTCCGTCGCTACCGCTGCAGGAGCCTGAGTCGGTGTAGCGACTGTGGACGCCGGAGCTACCGTGTTTTGTGCCAAGAGGGACGCGCTCACAAGTAACGCCGGAATAAAAGCTGAAAGACGAATAACGTACTTCATCGATTACCTTTCTGTTTTAATTTTAATATTTACTTATAATAATTCCACTTAAAAATTCAGGGAAGGAAACCCCTTGCGGTACTCATTTCAGCAACGCGAAATGGTAGAAAACGAAATTTTATATACCAATTCCACTTGAAATTTCAGGGAAGGGCGGTCCTTCCTGTAGTCATTTCTACAACGCAAAATGACGGGAAAGTGAAATTTTATAGTGCATCGAGTATAATATATCAGGAATAAAATTTCTGGTTATCTGGGAGCGTTTACATAAAATTGCTGAAACACTCTTTTACACAGAATAAACTCGTATTCCTCCGTGTTCGTTCATAAAATTTCATGCTCATTCCGGAATCGGCTGGCTTAAAACTCGCGCACGGAGAATTTTATCCGGCGTCTTTCCGTCGGAATTTCCTCGTGACATCCGTTCCAACGCAGAAATATTCTCCATTCCTGAAACGACTCGGCCGAAAACAGTAAATTTTCCGTCTAACTGCATCGCGGGGGCGAGCATGATGAAAAACCGGGATGTTCCGCTGTCAGGTTTCTCACCGTGCGTCAGGACGACGGAGCCTCGGAAATGTTTCCGCGTATTCGCACGGTTAAACTCATCAGGAATCCGTAAATCTACCACAGTTTTCCCTGTCTGCGCAAATAAGCCGGACAAAACAGTCGAAAATTCATCCCCGTCATAAAATTTCTGATTCACCAACTCCAGAAAAGTCTTTACCGTTTCTGGCGCGGAATCAGTGAAAAGCTCGATTTCCACCTCTCCTCTGGTTGTTTCCAGAAGTACTCGGGGAAGATTCCCTTTAAGTGCTTCCTGCCGACGTAGAGTCTGTTCTGTTTTCCATGCCTGTGCGTAATAAGGAATTAACTCAAGATACGCCCCGGCCGTCGCGGAAAGAATGTTTTTTTGCTGCGCTTCATTAAAACACAATTTCGCAACGTCGAATTTATTCATCATAAACGCGGAAATGCCAGCCATCTCGTATAAAAACGGATTCGATTCATATGCACGCTGAAGCATTAATTCACGTGAAATAACGTATGCCGCCTCGAATTGGTCACTGTCCATCGTGCTTGCCAGAAGAAACAGCATGTAACGAGTCACTTCTGGTTCTTGCGGCGCGAAACGCCAGACCATCCCAATCCACTCGATCGTCTGGTGATACATCGCGTGCGTCTGAAGTTCCAATGCGTAAATTTCCGCCTTTATCTTCTCCTTTTTTTCGGAGATTTCTTTCATCTCAGCATTTTCCACGCTCACGGAAACTTCACGACTCGCAGAAACTCCAGCATTACCGGATATCTCAGTATTTCTAGTAATTCTTGAGCTCTCAGTCGTTCCTGAATTTCTTAAAACTTCAGAAGCCTGAGATACTTCAGAAACCTCTAAATGATAAAGTGTTTCTCGATTTTCCAGCTCCTGATACTGTTTTTTTAATGTGTCGATTTCCGTTAAACATACATCAATTTTTCGGCATGTGTCACAGAACTGCTTCACCAGCGCCTCCTGCGTCATTCCGGCTGGTAACACAATCGGAGCCTCTGGATTAAATATGTCCTCATAATTCGGAAAACGTTCACATTTCTCGCAAAATACTGACGTTTGCGCAATCGGTGACTCTATTTCCTGAGCGTGAATTTTCCATGAAAATCCCCCGTACATGACGAGCGTCAGACAGGTAAATTTCCAGAATCGGGAAAATGAATTCATGCTGTAAACTTTCCGAAAAGCGATTATCTATTATCTTTTTCCTAACTGAAATTCCTTTCTCCGTGCGGTAGAAAAGATATTCCAATTACTACGATAACAGAAATCCGCCTTTTTCGCAAGGGCAATTTCACGGAAATGTTAAATTTTAAATAGATTTAAACCTAAGAGGGGGTTTATATTATAAAATAGAGAAATTGAGCAAGATTTAACGATTTTTCCGTTTTTTCTAAAAATACTAATCATAACGACCGATAATTCAGGTGAGAATTTCCAGAACTTATTCTGGTTTCTCAGCAAGTAACGCACAAAAATCATAAGGCGTTTCAGGGTGGTATCATGAGTAAAAAGCATTTTCATTTTGAATTAAAAAAAGTTTTCCTGTCAGCTTTTTTATTTTCCACGTGTTTTTCGGTTCCGTGTACTATTACGTCGGTCGCATTCGGTGAGAATCTGGAACAGGCGTGGGAAATTGCGATTCGTGAAAATAATAAATTAAAAGCTAGTCAGCAGACAACAGCGGCCGCACAGGCGGGAATGCAGGCTGCGCAGGCTGCTCGAATGCCACGAGTCACGAACGCGACGGCTTATACCGTTCTCTCGGAGCGTCCGGAAATAGAAGTGGACCTTTCTGGATTAAGCGGCTCGCTCGGAAATCTGGCTGCGGCGGCTCCTGAACTTGCACCGGTACTGGCAGGGATTCCGACTTCTTATTCCTCACCGATTCTGAATAAGGATTTCCTCGTTTCCTCAACACAGGCCGTTCTTCCTCTCTACACGGGCGGAAAAATCACGAGTTTAATCGCTCAGGCGGACGCACGCGCGGAAGCTGCACGTCAGGGAGAACGTCGCGACCTACTCGATTTAAAAATGGATGTAGCGGAAAATTACTTTCTAGTTCTGAGAATGAACCGAATTGTGCAGGTTTTACACGAAACTCAGCGAGAATTAGAGATTCACGTCCAGAACACTGCCAGTCTGGTTGAAAAGGGAATCGTAACGGAAAATATCCACCTGTCGGCTCAGGTTTCCAAGGCAGAAATCGACCAGCAGATTCTGCAGGCGGAACAGGGTTTCGACCTCTCGAAATCGGCTTATAATCGCTATCTGGGACGTCCGCTGGATACCGGTGTTTCGCTGGAAGGTGCCGAGATTCCACCACTTTCGAGCGAGGATATAGAGGGGCTAACATATACCGCCTTACAGCATCGGCCGGAATTGCGTGCGTTAGATGCGCAGGCGACAGAATCGTGCGAAAAAGTGAAAGAGTATCGGTCAGAGCGTCTTCCCACCATGTCCGTGGCGGGCGGATATACGTATATAGAAAATGATATGTTAAAAGAAAATGATTTCGCATCCGCGTCGGTATGTATGGTATGGACGCCGTTAGATGGTGGCGTCAGTCGCGCGAAACAGCGAGCAGCCATGCACCAGACCGCCGCAGTAAATCGGACACGGGATGAAGTGCGTTCTGGAATCGAGTTACAGGTCCGAAAATGCTGGCTGGATGAGCGTGAGTCACGTAGTCGTATGGAGGTTGCGCGAAAATCCGTCGAGCAGGCGACACGGAACCTAGAAATTGTGCGTCAGCAGTTTAATGAGGGAATCGCGCCACATACGGATTATTTACAGGCAGTCTCCCTGAAAACACAGGCGGAAGTGAATTTCTGTAACGCATTATGTGATGCGATTATCGCGTCTTACCGTTTACGGCGTGCGACGGGGACGATTTAAGGAAACACGGAATAACTGGGTACGCGGACGTCTCGTCCACACAACGTGGGTAAAAACTGCAATTTCTAGGGAATAAATCCTTCCTAAATTGCGCAATTTCTTAAAACTAAGCTCTAAAACGCTTAATATTTTTTGTGGGCGAGACGCCCGCATACCCAGTATGACTTAATCAGTATTTCCTTAAGGAGACCGAGAAGAATGTGTGTGTTTTTAGAAGAATTCCACTCTAAAACCGTTTTCCACCGTCGACGGGGAGGGTTAAACCATTCAGAAACGCAGCTTCTGGCGAGCAGAGAAAAAATACAGCGTTCGCGATGTCCTCCGGTGTTCCCCAGCGTTCCAGAAGAGAATCTTTTCGGGCATGTTCCTGCCACGCAGTCGGTGCATTTTGGCCCCAGAGCGTCTGAATCCAGCCCGGTGCGATGCAGTGAACGCGGATATTCGGACCTGTTTTCTGGGCGAGACACCGCGCGAAAGCCGTCACTGCGCCTTTTACAGCCGCGAAAAGTTCCGCACTATCACCGGCCATTCCCCATGAAACGGCATTCCAACCAGTCATAAGAACGATTCCAGACGCGGATTTTTTCATTAAACGTTCCGAGAATGCACGTGCAAGCCGAATCGTCGCCTGAACATCTACCTGCCAAAGCGCGTTGAGTTTTTCCTCATAACTCCATTCACGACGTGGACCAGTCAATATATCCACTCCGGCAGTCTGAATCAGAATGTCCAGTCCATTTCCCCATTCCCATGCTTCTGAAATCAGTGCATCTTGCTCTTTTATATCCCGTAAATCTCGAGAGGAAATCTGAATTGTCGTATCAGGAAACTCTTCTCTTAATTCTGTAAGAAATTCCTGATTCCGAAAACTGTGTAAAAAGAGTGCGTCTCCATTTTCTGCGAATCGGCGTGCAATCGCTCTTCCGATACCGCCACTGGCACCGGTAATCAGAACTTTTCGCCCACATGCGGGGAATGTAATAGATAAATTCTCGTTCATTGATTACACGTCGGACAGCCGGAGGAAATCACACCACTGGAAAGCGTTCCAGAGTGAATAATATACGGGTCGGAACAGGTCATTCCAGA
>JAUNAI010000221.1 GCA_030527705.1 Planctomycetia bacterium
AAATAAATAAATAAACGCCCCCCATCTTGGGAAGTTCTTTCTGAAAAAGCACCTCCTTTTATCTTTTTATCTTAACACCAGATTTTTTATCTCATTTTTAGACCATTTTTCCTACAGTTTTTCCCACCATTTTTCTGAGTTACGGTGAATATTTTCTTTAAAAGTGTTGACAACCACATTTTTTAGAGTATAATAATAAAATGAAATGTTGCTCTTTTAGGAAAGTGAGGGAATTATGGAATATTTTTCGATTAACCAAATTGCGCCGGTTCTAAAGCTAGATACCCTACAGATCAAGCGGATGGCAGAACGTGGCGACATTCCCGCACGGCGTGTCGGTGGTGACTGGCGCTTCACACGCACGGAAATTCTGGAATGGCTCGAGGCGAAAGTCAGTTCCACAAGTGAAACGGAACTGCATGAGCTGGAACAGACAATCGAGCGTCTTGCGAATCGGGATGTGGAAAATCTCCCCGTCTCGGCTTTACTAAAACTGGAAGGGGTTCAGGTTCCGCTGAAAAGTCGCTCACAGAAAGGCGTCATTCACGAAATGGTCGAAATTGCGGCGGAAACGAATCTCCTCTGGGACCCGGACGGAATGGAAGAAGCCGTTCTGGAACGTGAAGCGATGTGTCCGACCGCGCTGGAAAATGGCGTCGCCCTTCTGCATCCGCGTCGGCCGATGGTCGACATGCTCGGTGACCCGCTAATCGTTTTTGGTCGCACTTTCGCGGGCGTTCCGTTTTCCTCGAATGGCATGTTAACTGACGTTTTCTTCCTAATCTGCTCAGTAAATGACACGCAACACCTCCGAACGCTCGCGCGACTGAGCCGGATTCTGACCGTGCCGGATTTCCTGCCGAAACTCCGAGAATTGACGGACACGCGGGATATTCTGGAACTGTTCAGCGACACGGAAGCGACGTTAAAATAAAAAAAGAAAAACCACAGATAAAAATAAAAAAGCAAGCGACGTAGTCGCGATTAAGAGTTTTTTGAAGGGGGAGTCTGAGGGGGGAACAATTTTGCAAAAAATGTTCCCCCGTTCACGAACGTAACCTCTTTACGGGTAGCAAGTTCCTCCCAACGGGTGGAATCTTGCGTAATGCGTTTAGCCTAAAAATCCCTTATTTTTAACTATCCTTAAAATCATGGTTATGAAACCTTACACTGCCGAGGATTTCGGCAAGAATCCATTAATGTTTTATTATGAAGTCACGCGTGCGTGCGACCTGCAGTGTAAACACTGTCGCGCAAGTGCCCAACATGAGGCGGCACCGGACGAGCTGACGCACGAACAGTCGCTCCAGCTAATTGAGCAAGTTGCGTCATTTCCGCGGAAGCCAAACATGTGCTTCACGGGTGGCGACCCATTAAAAAGAGCCGACATTTTCGATTTACTAAAATTCGCGGTCTCTAAAGGAATTATGACAGCTCTGACTCCGTCCGCTACGCCGTTAGCGACTTTCGAAGCGTTCCGAACCGCGAAAGAAACCGGAGTTTCCGCCATCGGAATCAGTCTGGACGGTGCCGACGCAGTTACTCACGACTCCTTCCGCGGTTTCGAGGGAAGTTTCGCGCAGACGATGGAAATGTTGCGTTTTGCGCAAGAACTTGATTTCCCGGTTCAGATTAACACGTCGATTACGAAGCGGAATTTCCGACAGATTGACCAGATCGCCGACCTTCTGGAAAATAAGGGAATCGCGATGTGGTCCGTCTTTTTCCTCGTTCCGGTTGGACGTGGCGTCGAGGAAGAGCGTATCTCGCCGGAAGAATACCGCTGGGTTTTCGAGCGTCTCTGGAAACACGCGCAGACGAAACCATTTAGCGTGAAGACGACGGAAGCACCGTTTTATCGCCGATTCGTGCTGGAACAGGGAGGAAATCCGTTGGCACCTCCACCACGTTTCGCGTCGCGTAGTCATTCTGCTTTCGCCGCGAATATGAACCGTGCACCAGAAATTTCCGGGATGAATTCCGAGGAACGTTCCGGGATAAATTCAGGGATGAATTCTGAGGTAAATTCTGGAATAAATTCCGTGGATAAAAGTTCAGGAAACGCCGAAAATTCCGCTGTCAGCGTGCATGGCGGACACCGTGGCGGACGCGCTCCGCTGGGAATCACGGACGGGCGCGGAATTATGTTCGTCGCGCATAACGGAATCATTTATCCTGCTGGCTTCCTGCCGATCGAGTGTGGGAAATTCCCGGATGTGTCGGTCGTGGAAACGTATCAGAAAAACCCGATTTTCCAGCAGTTACAGGACCCGAATCAGTATCACGGAATCTGTGGAACATGTAAAGACCGTTTCATCTGTGGTGGAAGTCGAGCTCGCGCATACGCGCTGACGGGAGACTATCTCGGACCGGAACCGGACTGTTTTTTCGAGGGAACGAATGCCAGCCTCCCTTTAACCTGAAATTTTTATATGTCCCTAAAAGGAATAGGAATAGGCTTCAATTCTTTCCATTCACCATATTTAACAAGAAAGGTCACGATGAAAACTTTCCCCACCTACCTAAAATTAAACCATTTTCTTATGAGTTTATTCTGTCTTATCGTCCTTTCCGCGTCTTTTGCGGGAAATAGGGATGTGTATGCGCAGAATTTCAAGATGAAGCTGGGACAGTCGCTCGCGGAAATGCGGGATGAAGTCCGTGTCTGGCACCAGCAAAATCCGGGCAAGACGGCAACGGTCACGATTCCTGCCGGGACGTATTTCGTGAGTGAAGCGGTCGAGTTTACGCCTGCGGATTCCGGGACGATTTATCAGGCGGAAAATGCACAGCAGAAACCGATTTTCACGCGCGGAACGGAAATTACCGGCTGGAAAACGCTCCCAAACGGCTGGCTGACGGCGACCATTCCATCCGTAAAAAGTGGTGAATCGTGGTTCGAGTGCCTTTTCATTAACGGAAAACGCGCGACGCTCGCACGCACGCCGAATCCGGATGTCGCGGACGGTCGGCGGTATTTTTACGTGAAGGAAGCGGACGAGATGAACCCCGGCACGCAGTTTTTTGCGCGAGATGAGGAACGTGCACTCATGGCGGAAATCGCGAAAATGCCGAATCCGGAAGATGTGAAAATTATGTTTTATCACTCGTGGGAATCGTCATTGCACCGAGTGGCGAGCGTCGATGTCGCGCGAAATCACGTGACGCTCACCGGTCCGCCACGCTGGGAAATTAACCGCTGGGGATCCAGTCAGCGCTATCACATCGAGGGGCTGGAATCCGCGTTGGACCAAGGGGGTGAATTCCTCCTGAAACGTGACGGAACCTGCATTTACATTCCACGAAAAGGGGAAACGGCTGAAAATATCCACGCTGTGGCGGCTTTCGACGCGGGAAATAAAGCGGACAACAAGTCGGAAACAGAAAACGCTCCGCGATTTAAGAATAGTGGTTTTCTTAAGTTTACTGGAAACGTGGGAGAGAACGGAAACGCGGAAAAAGTCCGTGATATTACGTTCCGCGACGTAACTTTCTCGTGTGATGTCTGGACGCTCCCGAAAGAAGGACTCTCGGACGGTCAGTCGGCAGTGAGTTCCCCCGCGTCCATTCTCGCGAATCATGCGGAATCGCTCGCGTTTATCGGCTGTGAAGTCCGGAACGTCGGCGGTTACGCATTCCATTTTCATCAGGCATGTCGTGCGTGTCGTGTCGAAAAGTGTCTCATGGAAGACCTAGGCGCTGGCGGCGTCAGAATCGGCGCGGGTCACGGAACCGACTTGTCTCCGGCGAATCTGACCTCTGAAATTACCGTCACGAACTGCATTATCCGTGGTTACGGACGGCTCGACGCAGGCGGAATCGGCGTGTGGATTGGTCACTCACCGAAAAATGTCGTGCTCCATAATGACATCTCTGACGGTTTTTATACCGGTGTTTCCGTCGGCTGGGTGTGGGGGTACCGCCCGTCCGTCGCGGTGGGAAATAAAATTGAGTTTAACCACATTCATAATATCGGTCACGGCGTCCTCTCCGACATGGGTGGCGTTTACTCCCTCGGCATTTCCCCCGGTACGACGGTATCGAATAACGTCATTCACCACGTTTACTCCTATAATCGCTACGGTCGCGGAGGCTGGGGACTTTATACGGATGAGGGTTCCTCGGAAATCGTGATGGAGAATAATCTGGTTTACCGCACTCACACGGGTAATTTCCATCAACATTACGGAAAAGATAATGTTCTGCGGAATAATATCTTCGCGTTCAGCCGTGAGGAACAGATGAAACGGTCGCGCAATGAAGAACATCGGTCATTCACGCTGGAACGGAATATTATCGTGTATGACTCTTCCGCCGGTGAAACTTTACTACTTGGGCACTGGAAAAATCCGTATTCTGAGCTAAACGGAAACCTGTACTGGAATTATGCGCCAGAAAATAAGGTCGATTTTGACGGAATGACGCCGGAAGAGTGGCAGGCAGTCGGAAAAGACGCAACGATTTTCATCGAGAATCCGTATTTCGTCGATGCGAAAAATAATGACTTCCGCTTCACGAAAGAGTCGGAGCCCGTTCTGAAAAAGATGGGATTCATACCGTTCGATTTCACTCGCGCTGGCATTCTGAAGGATGACGTGCAGTGGACGGAAGAGCTGAAGAACTGGACATATCCGACGGTTATTCTCGCGCCGGACGCGCCAGTCGTACCGTTTAATTTAACGGATAATTTCGAGACACCACGTAAAAAGCTGATTCGGAAGGTAAATAATCCGTTTGGAAAAGCGGATTCATATAAGCTCCTGGAGGAAAACGGAAATCATTTCCTACGAATTACTGACACACCCGACCAGACGCAGGATTTCTGTCCGTTCTACAGTTATAACATGAAATTCGTGGAAAGCGGGACTATTCGAATTGCATTCGACGCACGGGTCAGCGAGAAAGCGATGCTCATGGCGGAAGCACGTGATAATGCGTCGCCGTATCGTATGTCGGTTCCGTTACGGATTTTAGCGCATGAAGTGAAATTCCTGAACCAGAAAATCTGCGACAACATGCCGAATCGCTGGGCACGGTATGAGATTTCCCTCCCCGTAGGCCCAGAAATCGCGGAAGGTGGAAAAACTTTCACGCTGAAAATCACTCCGGCAGGCGGTGAAACGCAGACTTTCCAGCTCCCGGTTGCGAATCCGAATTGCGTTTCGCTCTGTGAATTCGTTTTCGCAGCACTCGGCGCAGTCGACGCGGAACTGGATCTGGATAACATCGAGATTTATTCTGAAGAGAATAAATAATCAAGTAAGAAAATAGTTATACTGATTCTACTTGAAAATTCAGGAAAGGGTGGTCCTTTCGGTAGTTATTTCTGCAACGTAAAATGACTACCGAAAGTGAAATTTTATCATGCGTCGGGTATAAAAAACGTAAAAATTCCCGCAGAATACTCTATTCTGTGGGAATTTTACGTTAAATCTGAGAATTCTCCATCTTACTCTGCGAGAACGGAAGTTCCGACCTGCGGATTCGGCATGCTTTCCTGCATCGGTGACGCAGGAACGGTAGGACGAGTAATGGTGGAATGAGCCCCAGCAGAACGAGCGTCAGCCGAACGATTCGCGACTGGTTCCGTAACCATCGGTTGGGCGGCAACGGCCCCCTGCGTACCCGGTACTCTCTGAATCCCCTGCCTCGGTTCCGTCGGCTGAGCCTGATACGCCTGATACGGTAACGGCATCGTTGTGGGTATTTCCGTCCGATTCGCCATTACGAGCGCCACTTCCGCGAATTCTTGCTGTACTTCTGGACGCACACGTTCCAAGCGTCGCGCCATGTTCGCTACTCCGATTCCGTTTTCACATGCTGTTTTCGAGAGTTCACCGAGAAAACCTGTAATCTGAATCAGATTATGGTCCGCAACTTTTCCGACGAGTGGTTGGAAGGTTTTCGCCAACGCTTCTACTCCCTCATTATTAATCTGCATAAATGCGTCCAGTCGAATCGCCAGAAGATTCTCACCCTCCTGACCTTTTAACGCCTGATTCTGCAGGATAATCAGGCCGGAACCACTGACTTTCTGCGGAAAAGGTACCCCTTCATACGTGCCAAAAACGTAAATTAACATCAAGTCAGACGTCTGATAAAGACACTCGATTTTTCCCCGCGTCCCCGCCTGATCTTCCAGATAAAACTGTCCCGGCTGGAGTTCCGTCAGTAACATTTTACTGACTCCCATCAGCTCCCAGATATTCACCATCGTATCCGGATGATACGACATAAAATCATAAAGTTCCTTCTCACATGGAATCAGCTGAACCGGTAAACGACGGTACATCGATACATCTCCGAGAACCTGCCGTACCCGTTCCTGAGCATACGGCGAGAGAGAACGGAATGGAATCTTACTCAGTATCTCCTTCTTACTTTTCCCAGAAGTACTCGCGTTCTGATAATTCGTCGCACCTAAAAGCGTATCCTTCTCACTTTTTCCGAAATTTCCAGAATTTTTGGCATTACCTGAAACAGCTCCTGA
>JAUNAI010000222.1 GCA_030527705.1 Planctomycetia bacterium
GAGAAGGCTGAAGCAGATAAGGGAAAAACTGTAGAAAAAACGTCCCAAAAGGCGGATGCTAAAAAGTCTGAGACGAAAAAAAGTCGCGGTCGGAGCCGTTTACAGGACCTGATGGCGCAGGCGTTGGAAAATGCGGTTCCGGAAGAGGAAATTTCAGCAGAAAAGGGAATGAAACCGGGAGTGGAGCCATTCGCGCAGAAGGAAAAGATGGCGACATTCACGGTAACTCGCCGGAGTTATGCGCAGAGTACATTCGAGACGTTCGTATCGGGCGCGTCGAATCGGACGGCATTCACGACCGCACGCGGAATTTTTCAGCGGTTGGGTTATGTTTCACCTATTCTCTTTACTGGTGGGACGGGCACTGGAAAAACGCACCTGCTTAATGCGGTTTATAATCATGCGCTTACGCTCGGCGTGTCGGTTGTGTATCGGACGTGTGAAGATTTCCTGACGGATTTTGTGAATGGAATTCGTGACCCGCAGAAAAAGGCGGAGTTCGAGACGTTGTATCGGCAGTGTGATATTTTGGCGTTGGATAATCTGCAGGCGTTATTGGGGAAACCGAAAACGGTGGCGGAGTTGCGGACGATTCTGGATTACCGGATTCGGCTTGGGAAACAGATTGTGTTGGCGTCTGACCGAGATGTGAAGGCATTAGCGGAATTCGGACCGGAAATATGTTCCCAGTTGGAGGGGGGGTACGTCTGCCACATGAGCGAGCCGAGTTATGATGTACGACTGGGGATTTTGAGCCGTGAAAATGGTCGGCGTGAACTGGCGCTCTCAGATATGCAGTGTCAGAAACTGGCGTTCCAGTATGAGGGGGATGTTCGAGCGATTCTCGGTGCTCTGAATACGCTGGAAATGAAGGTGCGAGCGCAGTTGCAGTTCCGGCCGGGTGGTGAGAAATCGGTCTCCGTACAGGAGCGGACGGCGATTTTACAGCAACTGGTGGAAGGAATGGCGTCTCAGCCAGGAAAAACGATTCGGCTGGAAGATATTAAACGGTACGTCGCGCTGTTATTCGGAATTGATGTGCCGCTGCTTTCTTCTGGAAAACGTGAGCGGAAGGTGTCGCAGCCGCGGATGTTGGCGATGTGGCTTGCACGGAAATTCACGCGAAAGTCGCTGTCGGAAATCGGTCAGGCGTTTGGGTGTAACAGTCATAGTACGGTTATTTCCGCGCAGAAGAAAGTGGAACAGTGGCGGATGATGGATTATCGACTTCAGACACATGAGTCGGTTCAGAATGTGAACGATTTATTATATCAACTGGAAAGTCAGTTGCAGCGAGCATTATAAGTAGGGTAGAGGTAAGTTGGGTTTTAAAACATTCGGTAATTTTCCACAGTTTCTACTATTTCGCTGTGAACTTCGGAATACTAACCGTCCCAGATTTTCCTTATAGAGGAAGGATGCGGATCGGCGGGAAAGGGGCAGGGTGGAAGTCATCTGAAGATTTCATTAATAAATGATGATCAATAAATGGTGATTAATGAAGTATCTCTGTTCCTTTTATATCACATATGTTCGGCATCTCTCCTAAAAATGGGAAGCTGAGAGGAGGGAGAGTGTTTCACATACCAGAGGCTAAATCCTTTGGCGATTTATGTTCCTAGCAGGTCAGGGAAATTGGCGATTAACCTAAAATCAGACGGTATAAATCATCCTTCCGTTAAAATAATGATTTCATGCTATATTTTCTGACTTTTTTACTTTTTTTACTTTTTTAGGTATAAAATATTCAGATTAGGGGAGGCTTTTATAAAATAAGTGGATTCTGACAAAAATTTCTCTGTTTTTTTCTCTTTTTTGGAAAATTTTCTCCTTTCCCACTTGGCAAAAAAGAATTTATAGTGTAAACTGTAGTTGGGATGGTGTTGGTTATTTGGAAAATTTCCATTGTAACGGAAGGGACGTTTATGAGAAGATGTTACATGGCTGTCATGGTAGTTCTTTGGACCATTCTGGTTTGGGTAAGTGTCTCTCGGGCCGCCACACATACAACGGCGAATTTCACGGTTACGGCTTCCGATCCTCGAGTTGCGGAACAGATGGGAAACAGAGCGGAGGAGTTACGAGAATCGCTCGCGAAATTCTGGTTGGGAAAGCCGATGCCGAACTGGTATAAACGGTGTCAGATTAAGGTGGATTGTGGAAATAAATTACCGGGAGGGTCGACGTCCTTTTCATTCCATAAGGGAGAGGTTTACGGTTGGGATATGCAGGTCTGGGGCTCGATTGATCGGATTTCAGACTCGGTACTCCCACACGAAATAACGCATACGATTCTGGCGAGTCACTTTCGCACGCCGGTGCCACGTTGGGCAGATGAGGGAGCTGCGACATTTACAGAACATGAATCTGAAAGAGTGAAATATCGTCAGCAACTTTATCTGGCTCTGAAAACGAATAAAGGGATTCCGCTCGATCGCCTTTTTACGATTGAAGAGTATCCAGAGGAATCGATGCCATTATATGCACATGGATTTTCAGTCGCGGAATTTCTGATTCGGCAACGTGGTCCGCACTATTATGTGAGTTTTGTGGATGCGTGTCTGGCAGGAGATACGACGTGGGATGATCTGGTTTATGAGTATTATGGATATTCTTCCCTGCGGAATTTACAGGATGATTGGGTCGCATGGGTTCAGGATGGAATGAAGGATTTCGTCGGAACGAATCTGATTTCTGGAAACCAGACCGTGGCGATGAAACCGACCATGGTAATGGAAGTGCCGGTCTCTGAAACGCTGTCCGCGCAAAATGTACTTGATTCACGAGTGTATACGAACGATTTACAGGAAGTACCGGAATCTCGGGTACGACCACCAGTTACGCCTGTTCCATGGAATACAACGCACGAACAACATGTAGCGTCTCAACCGTAAAATTTTCGACAGAAATAGTGTGAAAACGAGAATGTACCGAAAAACTTGAAGTACACGAGAAGATTCGGAGAAACATGTAAAACACGGAGAGATATGTAAAATTTGGAGAAACATGTAAAACTCGAAAATACAGAAAATACGCAAGAACTGTGAAAATAATAAAAACTCCTTTATGAAAGAAAGATGAGTAAATTCTCTATCTTTTGTGGAGGAGTTTCTGTTTTCTTTTCTCCTTCCTTTTTATATAATCGTTTCCATTTTACCCTCACATGAAAATGTCTAAGCTCAAGAAAATTCTGGAATTACACGATAATCTATACTGGTAGTGTTGATTGTGATGGTAGTAGTGATTTTAGTGTTCGTGTGGCCTAATAAAACTTATGCTGATGTGACATTAAAATGTAAGAATATAAAGAATATGAAAATATAAAAGCAGGCATGAAACGGGAAGAGAACGGAAAGCACGATTACGATTTTATGGACGATTTCAGCATGGATTTTCATGATGATTTTCATGAGGATTTTCGCGTGGACTTTCATGATGAATTTTCGGAGAGAGACAGCTCAACCCAGTTTTTTGAAAGCTCAGTCAGTTTTCTTTCTAGTCTGATTTTTCATGTGATTCTGTTAATTGTGATGCTTCTTTTCTCGATTACGATGCCGAAAGGTCCGGGACGAGGTCCGCAGCTGAGTATGGAGTTCGCGACGGCGGAAGAAGAGGAAGCGTGGGAGGATTTTATCGAGGAATCCGGGATTCTGGTCGAGGCACAGAGCATGGAGGACGCGGAAGAAGAGCTGAAAATGGAAGAGCTCTTGCCGGACGAGGCAGCGATTGAGACGGAAACGGATATCGAGACAGATACGGAAATTCCGGAAGAAGCGGAACTGGATGAGACGGAGGAGACGGAATCTAAGGAAGAAGTGACGGAAGAAGTGACGGACGCAGAGGAGGCGCTTAACATGCTGGACTGGACGACCGTTTCACCAGTGGACCCGGACCGAACGGGAAAGGAAACGCCGACACGGGAATGGGCACCGGAAGCACTTCAGTCAGGGGGAAAGACGAACTGGAATCAACAGGCAATTCACCGTGCGTTACCGACGGGAGGAGGACTGGGACCGAGAACCAACGCGAGTGAGCGTGCGCAGATGTTGGCAGCGGCTGGTGGAAATGCTCAGAGTGAGTCGGCTGTTGAAAAAGGTTTAGCATGGATTGTGCGTCATCAGCAGTTCGACCCGGAAAAACGGTATTTTGGAAGTTGGAATTTCGACCTTTCTCGTCACGGTATCCGAAATCCCGGGGAAGCGACTTCCCGTACGGCAGCGACGGCGTTAGCGTTACTGGCGTTACTCGGACACGGAAATACGCGGGAACAGGGAGAATATCAGAAGCCGGTCCAAGATGGAATTTATTATCTTTCCACGCAGGCGAAAGCGCGCGCGACACAGCCGGGATACGATTTACGAGATTCTCCGGACAGTCGTGGCATGTACGGTCACATTCTTGCGACGCTGGCGCTGTGTGAAGCGTACGCGATGGAGGAAAAGAAGGACCCAACGTTAAAGATGTTAGCGCAAGGGTGTCTCCAGTGGCTCCTGTACGCCCAAGACCCGGAAGGTGGCGGGTGGCGTTATCAGCCGAAAGAGGCAGGAGATGTGTCGATTACGACATGGGTCATCATGGTGCTGAAAAGCGCGCAGATGGCCGGTTTCGAGATTCCCTCTCAGACACTCATTAAGATGGATCGGTTTCTCGACTCGATTGCGTCGAAAGATAAGTCGAAATACTCATATCAGCCGGGCATTCCACCGATTGCGTCCACGACGGCGATGGGACTGTGCGCCCGTGTTTTTACCGGATCTCCGCGCGAAAGCGAGTTTCTGGATACTGGCACGCGCCAGATTATCGACTGGGGATGTGATGAAACAGATTTATATCACGATTATTATGCGACACTTCTTCTGCGCCACTACGGTGGACCACGCTGGAAGGTATGGAATGAAGAAATGCGCGATTATCTTGTCTTGACGCAAGAGACGACGGGGAAAGAGGCTGGAAGCTGGTATTTTAATGAGCCGGAAAAGACGAATAATCAGATTGGCGGTCGACTTTACACGACAGCGCTGTCGGTAATGATTCTAGAGGTATATTACCGCTATCTGCCAGTTTATGGTGAGATGTAATCAGATAAGAAAGGAAACGGATAAGTAGCCACTGAATAAGTCGTACACAGCGAAGGAGAGGCATTCTTGCCTCTCATGAACGTATAGCAGTTTCAGATTCCCCTCTCTTTTTTATCGTGCGTCGGGATTAAAAAAGGGGAATAGGGAGACAAGAATGTCTCCCTTCCATGAATCAGCGTCTACTTAAACTCTTATTAACGCACTCGTCCGCTTACTCGACCACCATCGTATCGGGGTCCATCGATTTTTTCGGCATTTTCTTAAGCGGTTTCAGATTATTCATCACAACACGCGTGGCGTTCGTCGCTTCCAGAACTTCTTTAGAGTTGAACTCATTCGTTCGTTTTGCCGTTCCGACCCAAGCGTCTGTACTCGCGGTGGAGTCCCAGTTTTCTTCCGGCGCATCGAGACCCAGTACGTTATAAATCGTGGCACGGTCTTCGTCGGTTCCAGTGACGGTATCATCGTCATTCTGCGAGGACATCGCGACGCTGAAGGAACCTTTCTGCTGGAGAACATTCAATGCATTCGCCATTTTCTGTGAGACTGCGATTGTAATGTTTTTAATTTCGCGTGGCGTGCCAGGGTTATACTCGTGCATATCGGCGTTCGTAGCTAAAACGCGAACGTTCTTGTAAATGCAGACCGCCATCGTTGCGGGCAAGTCGGGGTGAACAGCCTCACTCGGAATCCAGGAAATGTTAATTCGCGCTTCCGGGTGCAAGAAACCAGCGACGGAGGCCATTTCGGAAACCGGGATGGACATGGCAAGTTCACCGTCCTTCAGTTTATCTTCGAGCGTCGGCACTTTTCCGAATTCATAGAGCGCTTTTTCAAAAATTGGATTTCCCGCCACGATTTGGGCGTTGGCTACCCGATTCAGAGTCGCGTCCATGTCGCCAAAAATGTCGTTGTTGTCTTTTTTCGCATCTTCACGCAGTTTCGCGAATTCCGCTTCCGGAATCACCGCTTCATAAACATTTTCTTTTGTCAGCGTGGCGTACGGCGCGATATTTTCTTTCGCAATCACAATTTTTCGTGTTGGTACCGGTTTCGGAGCCGGAGCCGGAGCTGCTTTCTCTACGACCGGCGGAGCGGGCGGAGGGGTCATCGCCTGACGGACTCCATAAGCAGCCGCGAGACCAAACAGGATTGCGAAAATACCGGCCATGACAGTTGTTGGACTAGTCGAATTCATATTTCAATCTCCATTTTTCGGATTGCGAGCAACCCAAATCAATTCGTCAAAATGTGCGTTAATAAGTTCTGTTATCTCAAAAGACGGACAGGTGTCAGCCTCTTGAATACACGAGGTGCAATTTAATCATTTAGTATTACTAATTATCGAAAATGAATAATCATTTAAT
>JAUNAI010000223.1 GCA_030527705.1 Planctomycetia bacterium
ACAGATAAAACGAGAGAAGAAGGAAAAAACGGAAAAACTGCGGAAATTTCGCCTGAAAATCAGAAAAAAATCGAAAATGCCGCTCTTTTCGGTCGGAATATCGGTATGGCCTTCCAGATCGCGGACGATTTACTCGACATTCTCGGTGATGAAGAGCAGATGGGAAAGACGCTTGGTTCTGATCTGGCGAAACAAAAACTGACGCTTCCGATTATCCGACTTCTGAACGTGTTGGACGTAGAAACACGTGATGCGTTGATTACGGAAATTCAGAATCATCTTGGACCGGAAACGTATACACGGATACGAACGCTTTTACAGGAATATCACATTTATGAATCTGTCCGCGAGACAGCCATTGGCCATATTACGCATGCAGTAGAACTTCTCGATATTTTCCCTGACTCACCAGCGAAATCTGCGATGGTCGGTTTCGCAAAATACGCGATTGAACGACAACAGTAAAAAGTACGGGAGAGATAATGGTTTTATACCAGACTCACTATAAAATTTCACTTTCCGTCATTTCGTAACGCATAACGACGGTGATAGATGTTTTATGACGCCAGTATCAGAAAATTCAAAAACTCCTTAACGTGAGTGCATCGCGTTAAGGAGTTTTTCTTTATGGGTTTCTTCTTTATATAAATATGAATAATAAATTAATATTTATATTTTCTTTCTTACATTCTTTTTTATTCGGTCACTTTCGCGATACCCGCCGCACCGATAAAACCAGCGTCGCCACCAAGTTCTGCGAAATCGACAATCGTTGTGGCGGAGCAGGTCGGCAACGCACGCAGTTTAATCTCTGCACGGATAGCCTCCAAGAATTTCCGTCCTAGTTCTGATTCATTTCCACCGAACGTCATGGCACCACCGATATAAATCGCATCTGGGTCAATCGTGTGCATGAGCGTCGCAATTCCGATAGCCAAATATTTTGCCGTCTCAAGAATAATGTTCATCGCAACCGCGTCACCTTTTAACGCTTCTTCCGCAACGACTTTAGCACCGGTCGTGGCGAGATCTTCACGTCGGGCAGCCAAGGAGGTTTCTACGCCAGAATCGATAATTTCACGCGTGCGGGAGATGACGGCCGTCGCGCTTCCGTAGGCTTCATAATGTCCGGGACGTCCGCAACCACAGATACGCGCGTTGGGCGAAAAATCGATAATTGCGTGGCCATACTCACCACCCTGAGAGTGCTCACCATCATAAACTTTCTTGTTCAGAATGATTCCGCAACCGATACCAGTACCGAGAGTGAGGAGAACCATACTCGTAATCGGCGAGTTGAGTTCTTCCACTCCACCACGGGTCAGAGCGTGTTTTTTGGCCAATTTTCCCTTTCCGACCCAGTATTCCGCGAATGCTGCCGCAGAAGCGTCGTTGGCGAATTCTACATGAATCCCACACGCACCACTCATCATGTCCGCTATGGGGCAGTATTTCCATTTTTCACCGAGATTGGCGGTTTCAAGAAGTTTCCGACCGGGAATATCCATCGGGCCAGCTGAGGCAAGACCCGCTTTCGCGATATCTGCACGAGTTAAACCGGTCTGCGTCAAGAGATTGTCCACGCCCGCCGCGATTCGGCGACATGCAGCTTCCGGACCTTCCTGAATGTGCGTTGGCACAGAGCCTTTCACGAGAATGTTACCGTCTTCATCAACAATTCCAATTTTGGTGTTCGTGCCACCTAAATCAATACCGAGGTAATATTTCATATCTGAACCCGATGTACTTAAAATTTTAGCGTGTTTTTCGTCGTTTTCGTCGCTACGGATTTCGTGTGCGGAAACGACACAGAGAAAAGGTGAGCTTTCCACTGAACAATTTATACCCGACGCACTATAAAATTTCGCTTTACCATCATTTCACGTTGCTGAAATGACTACAGGAAGTAGCCCCCTTCCCTGAATTTTCAAGTGGAATCAGTATAATAAGTTAATATACTTATATTGTAATTCAACTTCTCAAGAAAACAAGAGGGAAGGAGGCATTTTTTTGATTAAATTTGAAAGATTTATCAACTTTTTCCACATTTATGATATTAGAAATGTATTTTTCCTAAAATCAGCTTTAAAAACTTACTTTTTCGGAATCGCAATACAGTGAAGATAGCCAACGCCGGCAAAAAAGAAGAAGATATAACCATATCCCGATTTTATAGGGATTTCTTTTTCAGGATATGGTGGCTCATTGCCGAAAATGGCGATGTAGAATTTTTTCGTCTGGGAATGTTTCGGATTCAGGCTGGCGATGTATTTTGTCGCATCAGCTGTCAGGACGATAGACTGAGTGATCGAGAGTTGTATCCCGATAAAAAGAAACAGCGTTGCGAAAAAAAACCAGATTTTACGTATCATAATCGTCCTCCTTTCTGTTTTATCGACTGTCGGAGTGTTTTTTTTCACTCCAACGGACTTTTTATCAGTTTTTCCGAAAATGAAAAACTTAAGGCATTTAAAACTGGTATTATCAGAAAATTTTTCCTATTTCTCCCAAATTTCTCTTGTAATTTTTCCGGAAATTGTGTATACTGCATAAAATTGTTTTATTCACTCCGTTGAGCGTTTTAAGATGAAGTAGAAAGTTATGAACTCCAGAGATCGTATTCATGCTGTTTTTAAGCGTAAAAAGTGTGATCGTACTCCTGTAGATATGGGAGGAACGCGGAATACTGGGATTTCCGTTACGGCGCTATATCACTTGCGTCAGTGTATCGGCTCAGAGAAAGCGGCGCGTCTGTATGATGTTTATGCAGGGACAGCGGAACTGGATGATACACTTGAAAAAACGATAGGATGTGATGTTTTACGGATTCCGCAGCCTGTTCCGTTACTGAATATCGAGTGTCTGCGTGAACAGACGAAAAAATGGTGGAAACCATACGCGATGGAAGATGGGACGGGCGTTCTGATTCCGAAAGATTTTTATCCTGAGCGAGAGTTGAATGGTGATTTATGTCTGCGCGACTTTCAGGACCGACGGTATGCGATGCAGAAACGTGGCGGTTGGCGTTATGAACTTTATGCAGAAGGACCGGGAGCTCTGGGAATGACGGTAGAAGAGGTTACACAGGCGCTCAGTTCATCGAATCCTGCGGTTATTTCTCTCCCGGAGGCTGGCTACTGGCCACTTCTGGCTTCTTTCGTGAAAGCGTTCTCGCGGACGTCGAAAAAGGCGCTCAGTTACCGAATTAACCCACCATTATCATTTTTTGGTGGTCTGGGAAATCGGGAACCGCTGAAGTGGTTGGATTATCTGGAAAGTCGGCCGGACGAGGCGGAAAAGTTACTGGAAATGTACTTTTCACTCTGGGTGACGCAGATGGAAACGCTTTTCGCGACCGTCGGCGATGCGCTAGATCTACTGGTTCTGGAGGAGAATTTCGTGGGGGTGTCGCAGGATGACGCGCAGAATCTGATTCTGAAACGGATTATGCCGTTCTACGCACGCGGAATCCGGGAGATTCGTGCGCATTTTGGTGCTACAGCTGAAATACTTTGGCAGGCGGAAGGGAATTCGACACCGTTCCTGCCGAGCCTGATCGAGATGGGCGTGCAGGGAATCAGTTTCACTGATCTGGAAACGTCAGGAATGAATCCACTCTCGATAAAGAAGGATTTCGGAAACGATCTAGTTCTTTGGGGCGGGGCGTGTAGTGCGACGGATCTGGCAGAGAAGAAACTGGATGATGTTTTGGCAAAATTACAGCAGAATTTCGCGATTCTTTCGGAGAATGGCGGTTATGTTCATGCCGTCGCGGGAAATATCATGCCGGAAACGGACCCTGAGATGGTTTTAACGTACTTCGTGCCACGTGAATGAGTATGTGAGGCAAGGAACAGGGAATCAATATACACTGTACTTAATTCCGCATGGGACGTAGTTTTCTCACGACAGTTTCAGGAATCCGACCATCCTGAGAAAAAATTCTGCCGAGGTCGGTTTTTCATTAGTTATTTCAGTAACACGAAATGACAGAAATGCGTAAATTTTAAGAGTATCGGACATAAAAGAAAAGCTCTTCGGAAAACCGGAGAGCTTTTTTATGAGGTTTTATACCAGACACTCAATAAAATTCTAATTTACCGTCATTTTACGTTGTAAAATGAATAACGGGAGGGATCTCTCCCAGAATTTTTGAGTAGAATCGGTATATTATTCTTCATCGCCGAAAAGTTCGTCGACATCGACATCTTCATCTTCACCGAGGTTACCATCTTCTTCTCCGGCAGCGTTTTTATATGTGGCATAAATCTTGCCGGCTGAGAGAATTAGGGCGGATTCAATTGTCCAGTTGGTAATATACGTGCCATTCTCGAATTTCGCGAGGCTCGTGAACTTACCAGTCAGGTCGGAAACCTGTGGGAAATACGGAGCTAGAAGCGACATGTCGAAACTTATGGTGCCGTTCTGCGCGACTTTTCCGACTTTCGGCGTGCGTTCCTTAAACATTTTTTTCATGAGATTCACCGGGTCGGAACCGTTCGCGGAAATCGTCACGAAGAGGTATTTCGGGTGGAAACCGAGTGCAAGATTCGCACCTTCCAGCTCGATTTCATGAATGGTAATCGATTTTCCGATTTTATCGGCATTCGCCTTTCCATTTACTTTTCCGTCTTCCAGAGCTTTTACCAACGTGGCACTGATTTCGGCGCTGTTACTGATTCCCATGGCATAAATGCCGTAAATGCCTTTATCGTCGGAATAGAAGGAGAACGCACTATCGAATTTTTCGACTTGGAGCGCTTTCAGAATCACGTCGCGGATTTCTTCCGGAATGTCTTCCCGAGCACTGAGATTTTCCGCCATTTTTTCGTATTGGCCGATAACGCTCAGGAACTGACCCGACATCGGAGCTTCAGCATCACAGAGGGGGCCCAGTGTCGATTTCGTGAGCTTTTCACAAGCGACGTACAGTTTCCCGATTTCCGTGTCGGCTTTCGGCGTGACGACGGTGTCGACTTTAATCGAGCCATCTTCTGTGATATTTAGTGTGAGGTCGAAATTGTCAATCTGTGCCCATTCTTTTTGGACCGCCTGTATTTTTTCTCCATTTTCACCCTGAGTGAGCGCGGCAACTTTTTCGAGAATCGGAGATAATTCACCCGGTTTCGTGTTGAGATGAATCAGTCCATCTGCCGTAATTTCCGGCACGTCAGCATCCCAAGTCGTTCCATTCGTGATGACTACGTAATCACCTTTTACCTCAATCTGAACTGATTCCGGAATGGTACCACTTTCCCGTAAATTCGCCATCTGCGCTTCGAACATTTTCGGGCTTTTCAGCGGGACGAAAGTGACCAGTCCCATTTCAGCTTCAGCAGGAATACCGTATAATGCGATCGGTTTCGTCATGTCCAGCCCGAAATTGGTGCCCTGAGCGAGCGCCATCTGAACCAAGATGGGAAAATTGGGGTCAATTAAGGCGGCAACTTTACTGATATCCGTCTGAAGGTTATTCAAACTAGAAACTGTCACGGTCGCGCTTTTTTCCTGTGCGGACACGGACTGGGCTGTTATACTAGTCATTACGGCGACCGTCGCGACGGTTATGACCGTAGCGAAACGGAAAATTTTCTTCAACATGGAATTCTCCTTTTAAATTTATGGGGATTTTCGGTTTTTGTCTTGCTATTATATATCGCTTATCTTCAGAAAAGGTTTCAATTTTTTTCTGAAGTAAGTACTGAATAAGCCGCACTCGGAACACGTAAGTTTCCGCCTGCAGAAAGTATTAAACGTTTTATGTCCCAATTTTAATAAATTACGCAATTGGGGAAGAATTTATTCCTTAAAATTGCCATTTTTCCCATGATTGTGGAGGAAACGTCCGCACTCCCAGTTAATTCGCATATACTGAAATAAGTGCTAATTAATTGGGAGGCGACATAATCAGTGAAAGGAATAAACTTCCATTTTCTATTCCCAGCGTGGGGGCCAGGTTCCCGCTTCTTCACCGGTTAAACTTCTCCCTGGTATCGGTGTGACGGGGACCGTCGGGACATGCGCTGGTGTGTTCTGCGTACTTACTGGTATCGGTATGTTTTTTGGGGGGACTGGGATATTCTGTGTGTTTATCGGGGTTACCGGTGCGTTATACGTCGCGGGGACGTTCTGCTGGTTCGACGGTGCGTTTATTGGCACGTTATAAGTCGCAGGAGATACTGAATTTCCGTGGTTTCCAGAATTTCTGAAATTTCCATTGTTTCCGGCGTTTCCAGCGTTTCCAGTATTTCTTGAGTTTACAACTGGTGGTAGTTCCTCAATCGGAATGATTGGGGTAACGGTCTGCGTCGTATCTGCCAGAGATGTTGCACGTTCTTCCGCTGGTTTCAGAATACTTGCAGGAGCTGTTGGAACAAGGGTGTTGGCGGAATTACCGACGTAATTACCTGCAGTGTTACCCGCAGTGTTACC
>JAUNAI010000224.1:0-2476 GCA_030527705.1 Planctomycetia bacterium
ATCACAAATTTTACCACGAACCCGGAACGGCGCGAGGCGATTCGGGAACTTCTTCAAAAAGAAAAGGAGATGGAAACGCTAACCGTCAAGCAACTGAAGGAAAAACAGTTGGCGAGAATGGACGAAATGCAACCGGTAATTCTCGAAAAGCTGGTCAGCAAGTTAAACGAGAACGAGGTTACACTCGAAATTTGATTTACAAATATTGTGGGATTTTGGGCTTTCCGCCGGGAAAATTTCAGCTTTGGGAATTGGAAAAGATGGTAACGGCTAAAATGGCGGAAGCGTTCGACCTTCAAGTTTTGGCAATCGGAGCGGCTTTTCAAGGCGGAAAGGTTCAAAATCCATACAGACCTCAAATTGTTTTACCCTGGCAGGGCTGGGGAGCTTATAATATAAAATAGAAAGGGAAATAGCAGTGGCAAGCGCGGATAATGCTCAACTGAAAATTGAATTTAACAGTATCGACAATGTTTCAGCGACAGCGGAGAAAGTCGCGAAAAAAGTCGATTCCTATCAAAGAGCGGTACGAGCGACGATGACAAAATCGGGCGGGGTTCTTAAGCAATTCGGTTCGGAATTTCACGGATTTACAGCTCTTGTCACTCAGTTTTTCTCCACGATTTCCAGTAGTTTCGGGAATCGGTTACAGTCCGTACTTTCCACTTTTTCCCAAATGGGATTTCAGCTGGAAAACATGGCTTTACATTCTCGGATTTCTACCCAAAATTTGGAGCTTTTAGGGTATGTAGCCCGGCAGGCTGGGCTTTCAGTTGAAGACGTCGCAAGCGGCGTTCAGGCTTTTCAGGAAAAGATGGTTGCTGGAATGCTCGGAGATTTACAGGCAATGAAAGACCTTTTCACAACAACTCGACTACAATACTCGGAACTCAAAAAAATGTCGCCAGAAGAGCAGTTTCTGCGCGTGGCGGAAGTTATTCAGCAGATTCCCAAAGAATATCAGTCGAAAATTTCCGTTATGGCTTTCGGAACGGATAAACTTTTGCCTCTTTTGAAATTAGGAACGGACGGAATCAAGGCTAAACAGGAAGAGGGAAGACAAGCGGGCGTGATCACATCGCCGGAGGCTATCGAAAACTCGAAAAAACTGGCAAGAGCGTGGAACGAAATAAAAACCATTTTTAACGGAATGCGAGTGGATTTTCTTTCTACAATGACGGAAACTGTTGGGGGAGCGTTCCAAAAAGTAAAAGGTTTTTTGACCGTTATAAAAGAATGGAGTCAAGAAAACCCACAAACGGTGAAAGCGATAACACTCATCACGGCGGGGTTGGCGACTTTAGCGGTAGCGGGAACCTCGGTAATTGCGGTTTTAGGCGGAGCTTCCCTCACCTTAAGCCTACTCGGAGCCGGTTTTTCTACCTTCTTCTTAAGTTTTCCGTCCTTGATTGCTGGGGGGATTGTCGCGTTAGCGGGTTTTACCGGAACTTTTGGAAAGTTGAAAGAAATCGCAGTCGGGGCTTTTAATATGATAGCCGAAACGTTACGTTATTTCTTTTCTGATTCCATTAAGTTGTTATTATCCGGGGATTTTGAAGGAGCGTGGAAACAATTATGGGACAAGATTCAGCTCCAATTTGTGGATGTAACGGTTTATATTACAGATGTTTGGATAAAGGGGTGGGAGTTTCTTTCTACAACTTTCGGAACGGTCGGAACGTGGTTGGTCGGAGCCGTTAAGGATATAGTTTTGGGAGTTGTTGGATTTTTCTCGGACCTTATCAACGGACTTTTTGAATTTTGTGGAACCTTCACCAAAGAAATCGGTGGGAGTTCGGAAAGTTGGTACGACCTTTTTATGGGAGGATGGTATGGTATTCAAGAAGGGGTGATTCGTGTCTTCTACGGTATTCAGACTGGATTTATGAAGATGGTTTCCAGTCTTAAAAAGGTCTGGATTTCATTTAGAAAAGAATTACAAGCCGGGGTAAATTATATTTACGGCAAGGCGATGGGGATGAGTGATGAAGAAATCGGCGAAATGACGAACATAACCGATTCTCAATTCGATCAGCAATTAGAAAAAGTAGGGAAAGAAGAACGCGGAGCGTTAAAAGCTAAAGAAGCGGAACGCGATACGGCAATCGAGACGGCAAAGAGTGGATTTTCGGAAAATATTCGGAAGCATAACGAGGCGGCGGCGAAACGTCAGGCGGAAGCGGACGCAAGGCGGAATGAATTACTTGACGGGATTTTGGCGCGAAAAGCGAAGTTGGCGACTTTACCGACTTTCGGAGTTTTTTCTTTACCAGATGAAAAAGACCCCGGAAAGGCTACTTCACAGGGAAAAGGCGTGATGCCTCCCAATTTGGCAAAGATTCAGGATAGGTCAACCGCAAGCCAAAACGCTTTTCAGGCGATTTTCGGAAGCGGACAGACGGAAGCGGCGAAACAGTTGGAAGTCCAACGGCAAATGTTGACGTTAATAACGTTGATTACCGAGAATGTTATTTAA
>JAUNAI010000224.1:2576-6411 GCA_030527705.1 Planctomycetia bacterium
TTTTTGTCGAGGAGGATTTATACAGTCCTAAAAAAGTATACGGGGAAAGTCCGTCAATCGAGACGAAATTGCGGATTTTTGTGGAGCCGGGCGGGGAATTGGATTCGACGCGGGCTTTTGAGTTGGCGATGGAATGGCTGAAGAAGAACCCGGTAGAAAAGATTACTTCTTTCCAGAGGCTGACAGGCGTGCAGGTTGCGGCGGTGGAAGGGTCCGATGGAACCGTTTTCGACGTTACTCTTTCTCATACCAAATGGAGACGGAAAACAACGATTTTTCAGATGGATACCGGAGGAGAGACGGCTCGGAGGTATTTTGGGATTCCTGTTTCCGCAGCGGGCAGAATTGAGAAGCCGGGAATTTATCCGAATTTTTACGGTGGAATCGCTTTTCAGGGTGGAGAGTTTCAAGGAATTGATATTCCCGTTCCGGGCTGTACTTTTTCCATTACGGCTTGTTATCCGTGGGAGTTTATGACGGCGGAATGGATGAATATTCTCACTCTTTATCGCGGGTGTTCCAATGCCGGGCAGTTTTACTATTGGGCGACGGACGAAGTTCGTTTTGAAGGCGCGTCGATTCAGATGGAAGAGGAAATCAATCCGAAAGGTCAGCGCGTTTTCTTTTGGAGGATAACTTTTAACTTTAAAGCGTCCCCAACGATGACAGGTTTAACCAATAACGGAACTTTAGGACCAATCGACAAGGCGGGGTTTGATGCGTATTGGATTTACACGGTAGCAACCGCGCAACCGGAAGGACAGGGGATCGTTCAGAAACCGATTGCCCATTACACGGTAAAAGTCGCGGAAAGCGTCGATTTTTCAGCGTTATGCATTCCAGATTTTAGATTACAGGCGGAGGGGTAAATGTTGTTAAAAAGCGAGAATAAAAAACCGTTTCAGGATATGTTACGGGATTATAAAGCCGGTGAGTTTTTGAAGGTTTCTCCTTCCCATTTTCAGCCGGATGCGGCGTGGATTTATATTCGGACGGCTACGGAAAGTTATGAACCGGGGGACGTGGTGCCGTTGGCGACGCTTTCTTTTGCGGTTAGTCCACAAGGTATCGACGATGATAAAGAGCTGGCTTTTGCGTTTTTGCAACAGTCCGTTCAGGGCATGTATTCCCAGATCAATAAACGGAATCCAGAAGTGGCTTTTGAGCGGTTCGGCGTCGCGATGGATTATATAACGCCAGGAGATAACGGACAACTCGGCGAGTTTGGACGGGTTCAGATTCACGGGACCATTTTGGCGAAAATCGACGCGGTTTCGGGAACGGTTTTTGATGGTAATGATAAGCCGTTTTATTCAGTTTTACGCTATTCCGAGGAAAAAGGCGTTTTTTTGCAACAGGCTCCGAGTGGGTTGGCACAGATTCGCGGTATCTGGGAGAATCTGACGGAAAATCAGGATTGGGCGTTGATTGATTTGGATTCAGCGGATTTGACGCCACTTTTTCACGTTCCAGAAAATCACGCGAGTTGCGAGGCGGGCGCGTTGTTTATTGCTCCGGCTCGGTATCATCAAAAAGAAATTATCGGGCAACTGGAAAACGCAACGGCGGAGAGCGCTTTCCGGCGAACGTGTCGGATTTTGCAAAATTACGACGCGGAGCGCGATAATCTGGTTCAGATTGAGCTTCTCGACGGAGCGGAATTCATGCCGGGCGTCGATGTCTCCGGGCGTGACGTCATTGGTTTTGATTCGACGCAGAGCGATTTTAAGTATTTCAGTAGTTCGTCTACATCGGGAACGGAACCAGAACCGCTTTTTGTGTTGCAAGATAGTGTGTGGCGGCTTTTTACAGAATCGGTCGATCTCGTTTCTGTTTACGGTGATTCCGTCCGAAAAGACCATTATTTTTATAGTTTTGGGAAAAAGATTTACATTTCGGAAGTCGGAAACGTTCCAAGTTTTGCGGATATTTGGACCGATGATATTATTGCCGTCAAGACGTTCCGAAACGACACTGATACTTTTCGTCAACTTGTTTCATTTCCCACGGATTACCCACGGGGAACGATTCTCTTTTTGGAAAAGATAACCGGGCGCGGATGGCGCGATGTCACGGAGGAAGTTTTTCATGGCGACCTCGATACCGTTTCTGGATATGTAATCAGTCCGACGCTTGCGAGTTGTACCGTCTCACGCGCTTCCCATACTCACACATTTACAGTCGGCGGCGAAACGATAACGACGTTACCTTCCAGTGATAATTTTTTGTTGTTAGGGAAAAATACTTTCGCTTTCAAGAAATATCACGAATTTGATGATATTTGAAAAATTGTCGATTTCTGTTAGAAATTTGACTGTTTTTATTTGTCTGCCGTCGGCATGTTGGTCGCTTACTCCCTTTTTCGGCGATTGTACGAAAAACGTTGCTAAACTTTCACCAAAAAAGGGAATTTTTGAGGTTTTGTATCATTCTTCCTCTGGTTTCCGCGTCGGTCGGCGTTTTTTCGGCGCGTGAATCTTTTTCCAGCGTTCTTCTTGGACTTTTTGCAGTCGGAGCGTTTCTTCTCTTTGGATTCGTTCAACATCTGGCGAGAAGTACCACGCGCGGACGTGTTCGGAGACTTTTTTCAATCTGTCATCTTTGATATATTGCCGATACACTCCTCCCATCGTGTGGTCCGCGTGTCCCATAATCAGGTCGCAAGCCGGAAAATCGCCAACTTCATCGGCAACGGTTCGGAACGTCCGACGGATTGAATAAAATGAAGTTTCCGCAATTCCCATCATCTTCGTCAATCGGCGAAATGCAAGCCCCAGCGAATCAACGCGACTTTTTTCCGTATCGTAATTCCAGCGCGTTCCCTCCGACGTCAGAAACACACGGTCGGAAAATTCTTCACTTTCCGGGCGTTCCGTTTCCAGATAGTCACGAATCGCGTCCACAACCTCGGACCAGAGCGCGGCTCGGCGTTCATTTCCGGTTTTGCTTCGGGGAAGGGTGATGATTCCTTTTTCGAGTTGCAAGTCAGAAAATCTTAAATCGGAAATGTCGCGGGAACCGAAACCACAGCAAATCGCGGTCAAAATAATCGCTTTCCACTGTTTCGGATAAATGGTATCTTCCGCCGCCATCACGATTCTCTGCAACTGTTCGGCGGTAAAAAATCGCGCTTTGTGCGACCGTTCGCGGCTGATTGCGTTCCGCGTCGGCAACTCCAGCCACTGTTTCACTTTCGGCTCTTTTTCATAAAATTCACATTCCGCGCCCCAACGAAAAAGACGGATAATCATCTCGGCTTTTGTTACCAGACGTCCCAGTTTGCACCCTTTCGCGAGGACTTGACGCAGTGGCTGAAAATCGACCGCCTTGAGCGTTTCGACGTTCTTTTTAGGGGGAATGACCTCCAACATCTTATTATAAACGCGGATATATTCACCGTATCGGCGAGAAGTCAATTCTCCAGTTTCTACTCTTGCCTGAAGGTTTTCGACGTAGAGCGTTGTGAGTTGCGCGAGCGTCATTTTTCCCGCAACGATTTTCTGTTTATCCTCTTCCCCAGACATAATCGCGCCAAGACGCTTCTGATAGTCGGCAAGAGCCTCCATAGCGTCGCCTTTCCCGAAATAGCGAATTTTACCGTTTAGATAAGCGTACCAATACCCGGTAGCGTGTAATTTGAGAGGAAATCCGCTCGGTGCTTTTTTCTTCATCGTCAGGTCTCCGACAGGAAAAATTTTAATTTACTTGTATAAATTACTTGTACAACCTATAATAGCATACAAGCGCATTCCCGTCAAGTACCCGTAAAATTTAGAAAATCGCCCCCTCTTGACTTTCGTTATACTCCCTTTTTTACGATAGATACACAAAAAAA
>JAUNAI010000225.1 GCA_030527705.1 Planctomycetia bacterium
TTTTTTTCTTTTTTTACTCGGTCACCATCTGCTGTCCCGACGAATACTGCCCCGGTACCGGTTTCAGTATATACGGCGATTCCTGTACCTGAACTACCATTTTCGGTGAAAGTCGCTCACCACCCTCAATCACCAACTGCGCGTCCGGCACAAGATATTTTCGTCCATCTTCATTCACCGGCTCGACTGCGAGCAATTTCGGAACATACTCCGCGCGAACCTGACCGTCCGCCGCTTTCTCCACTTTCTGCTCATAAATGTCACCGTCATACATTTCTGCCGTAATCCGAACCGGTATTGGAACCGCGATTAACTCACCCGGCGTGTATTTTTTGAAACCTTCTTCCGCGTCCTTTTTCGCGTCAGCTTCTTCTTCCGGCGTCCGATTCCGCACAATCCAGACCGTATTTCCGTCCGGCTTCACGATGACAGAATCTCCCGGCACAATCAGCGACTGATATTTCTCCGTGACTGGGATTCTTGACGTAACACTTAAACCTGCCATTAACTCGCCATTCGGGTCATCAAGACGAACGTAAACCGGGAAGGTACGTGACGCAGTTTCTGCATTTCTCACAATCTGAACGACTTCTCCGTAAACCGTCTTTCCCATCGCGTCAATCTGAATTCCAATTTTTTGTCCCTTTTCGACGTAATGAATATACGTTTCCGGCACGTAAATCCGCGCGTCAATCTTTCCCGTCGAAATAATATCCACAACTGGCGTTCCAGGCGAAACATACGTTCCGACGTCCACATGTCGCGCTATAACCTGACCGTTAAACGGCGCGTAAATCGTGGACCGCTTCAGTTTCTTCTGATATTCAAGTAACAAGATTTTCCGTGCACTGATACTCGCTTCCAATTCGTCACGCTGGGCCAAAATCGATTCCATGTCACTCTGGCTGATGGCTCCGCTGGTACTCAGACGCTGGGCACGTTTCAACTCGCTTTCTTGAAACGCATGTTGAGCCTTCAGTGACGCGATATTCGCAATTGTCTGTCGGACCGCCAACTCATTCCAGACCGTATCAATTCGCGCAATGACCGTTCCTTCCGAGACGACCGTCTCATTATCCTCGAAAAGGGAATCGAGTGACACTTCTGTCGGTTTCGAGTCCTCATATTTTACCTGATGCTCCTTAACCATAGAACCTTTTTCGACGTAGATTTCCACGATTTTCCCGCTCACTTCCGCGGAAATCGTGGAACGTCGAATCTCTTCCAGTCGGCCGATAAGCGTGCGAAACTGCTGCGCGTCGCCGGTCTGGGCCTTACTCACGCGAACTTTATAAGCCGTCACGTTCGCAGCCGCCTTAATTCCGGCAGCTTTCTTGAATTCTTCATACTGAGCCGTGATAAATTTCTCGTCAGCGATTTTACTCTTATAAAAAATGGAGGTTCCATAGAACCCACTCAGGCCTCCGACAAGGAGAACCGTTAAACATAGGGTAAAAATTAAAAGATTCTTATTCATGGGAAGGATTCTGCCGTTCCGGGACGGTCAGCGTAATAAAAGTGAGTGAAACGATTTTGCCATTATCTATAAATATAACTTATTTTTCGGAAGTTGCAAGGGCCTGAACAGAATTTTAGGGAATTCTGGAAAAAAAAGTTAAAGAAATAGATAACACTTGCGACGCCGAGGGAATTATATCCGTTCCACTTTTTAATTCAGGGAAGAATCACCCTTTCGATAATCATTTCGGTATCGTGAAACGACGGAAATGCGAAATTATATAATGTGTCGGAAATAAAAGCATTAACAGGCGATTTTTACTTCCCACCCCTTTACAGAACAGACCGCATGTGTTATAATAAAAACATGAAATGGGACTTTCCCACCGAATTTCGTGAACTTTATAGTGTGTTTTTATTTTTTTCATTTCACGATGGAGGAAATACAGACAGAATTAAATTAAGATAAACTGAAATATATATCTTATTTTTATAAGATTTTACGGTTTCTAAGTAAGAGATTTACTCATACCAACCGTTATACGGGAGTAAATACCTTTATAGGACAAGAAATCGTGACGTCCCGAGGGCGTTGCGTGCTTGTCCGGAAAATTCACTGCCGAAAGGCACTCTTTTGGTATGGAGTTGTGAGTTTTTTACTTAGAGCGTGGCGCCCTTTTTTTGCGCCCGAAAATCGCGTCTGTCTCCAA
The DNA here is from genome assembly GCA_030527705.1 of Planctomycetia bacterium. GTDB lineage: Bacteria > Planctomycetota > Planctomycetia > Pirellulales > Thermoguttaceae > RGIG3701. Next base: position 2,169 of record JAUNAI010000225.1, read on the forward strand.
ATTTCCACGAAAGGGTAAACCATGGATAACAAGACGGAATATGATAAATTTGACAAGTTTTTAAATCGTCTTCTGATTGCGTGTTTCTGCCTCTGCATTCTAACGTGCATACTCGCACTAACAGGAGTCATAGAGCTACCAGAGCAACCAGAGTTAACTCCAGAAGAACGAAAAAAACGCGATCAGCTGATAGATGAGGCCTTTTTCCGTATGCATCACCCGGATAATATGGGTATATACTAATAAATTTATTTTTTTCTTTGGTAACCGCTGAATAAAAATTTTTTGGGAAAATCCTTGACAGAACATTTTTTATATGTTAAAATACGGAAAGTATCCCTCAAATTGACAGGTAAATTTCCCCGACTTTCGGCATTTTCTGATTTTCAGCAAGATTCCGTCTTTCGGACAATTTACCCCCACATGCTTTATGAAAGGATTTAATTCATGAAAAAACAGAACCTTACCCGCCGCAGTTTCCTCGCTACCAGCGCTGTCTGTGCGGCACCGTTATTTTTCCCGGGTCGCGTACTCGGAAAAGACGGAAATTATGCTCCGAATGATATTATTAACGTCGCGCTCATCGGTAACGGTTGGCGTAAAAGTAATATCGGCCACCGTCCCGGTTCCCGTTTCATCGCGATTTGCGACTGTGATACCCGCCGTATTCCGCATAATAACCCCGACATGAAGGGATTTCAGGATTATCGTGAACTGCTTGAAATGCCGGAACTGGACGTCGTATCGATTGCTGCGCCAGACCACTGGCACACGAAAATGACCGTGGACGCCTGTAAAGCGGGAAAAGATGTCTACTGCGAGAAACCGTTAACGTTCACACTGATGGAAAGCCGTCAGATTGTGGAAGCCGCACGTAAGTATAACCGTGTTGTTTCGAGCGGTTCCCAGCGCGTCATGGAAGATTACGGTCAGTACATCGCGCCGATTATCATGTCGGGAGCAATCGGTGAAGTAAAAGAAATTTACGCGACGTGCGCAGGCTCGCCGGGGGAACGAATTTACGCTCCACAGCCCGTCCCGGCAGAACTGAACTGGGATATGTGGCTCGGTCAGGCTCCGTGGTTCGACTATAATGAAGAAGCGATTCGCCCAATGACGTGGCGTTTCAACTCCGTTTTCGGAACTGGTGGTCTCGGCGACTGGGGCGGTCACAACTTCGGTGGCGCGCTCTATTCTTGCGGAATGGACCATATCGCTCCGAAAGAAGTTTTCGCACCGAACACCGAAGAAAACCCGACCAACGGCGCGATGATTCTCATGGAAAACGGCGTGAAATTCTTCCACGGCTCGAAAACCGGTGCCACAATTACGATTGTCGGTACGGAAGGAACATACGCGTGGCGTCAGACGCCGGAAATCAAGGCGCGTCATGCTGTCGACGTGCGTCGATACAGTGGCGGAGCGAATAACATCGCGGACGATTTCCTCTTCTGCGTGCGTAATCGTGTCCGTCCGTTCCAAGATGTATTTTTCGGCGCGAACGTATCCGACTACGGTCATATGTGCAACATCGTTTATAAACTTAAGCGACATCTCGTGTGGGATAAAGAGAAAATGGAATTCGTCGGCGACCGCGAAGCGACCAGCATGGTGGCAAAAGCCCAACGCGCGCCGTACACGATTGAGGTTTAGTCTAAAATTCCCCTCTTTTTATGAGGGGGTACCGCCGAAGGCGGGGGGGTGTTCTGAAGTAAGTTTCAGCTCCTCCTAAATTTATTAAATATCGTAAACCTTAATATTTATTAACATACCGAAACACCCCGGCGCTATCGTGCCACCCCTCTTGGAAAGAGGGGAATGATTAAAAATTTAAGGAGTTTTTCCATGAAAAAATATTTTCTTTTATCCCTCCTGGCGGTTTTCGTGGGTTGCGTGACCCTGCAGGCTGCCGACTATGCGGAACTGCTGAAGAAACTCGACAGCGATTATCAGAAAAGTTTGACGGCGGAAACCGACGTTTCTTGGCTCGGAACGACGGGAAATCCGAATGGTCATCTCGACGTCTTTCAGGCACGTAATGAAATCCGCGACCTGATTAACGCCGCGTTCGGTTCCGATGAAAAAATCGCTGAAATTAACGCGTTTTTCATCGACGCGCTGAAAAAGGATATCCGTCCTGAAACGAAAGTCTGGATTCTGGAACAGCTCGCCGGAATCGGTACCGCGAAAGAAGTACCGGTCATCGCCGAGTTGCTGAAATGTAACAACCGTCTGGTGAAAGACGCCGCTGCGGCCGCGTTGGTGCTGATTCCCGGACCGGAAGCGGAAGCCGCGTTGAAAGACTGCGCGTGCTCGCTGAAACAGAAAACCACCGCGAATCCCGCCTGGTTACCGAATGAAACGAAAATGCCGATGGCGATTCCGTATGCGACCGATGCGGAAGTCGACGCTTGGATGGCGAATTACGATAAACTCGATGAACTCGTAAAAGCTCAGACACTGGCGGCTCTGGCGGCTCGTAACTGCAAGAAATATAACTCAGTCGCAGTCGCAGCAATGAATTCTGATTCCGAAATTCTCCAGAAAGCCGGTTTCCTTGCGCTCGAAAAATTGGCGACGAAAGCCGACGTCCCCGTGTTGCTGGCTTGGGCGGAAAAAGACCGTGGTACCGTTATCCGTATCTGTGGTTTCATCGTGGCGGACGGTTTCGATGACGCGCTCATCGCGGCTCTGAACAACGCGAAAGACGCGAATGAAACGCTGATGCTTACCGAAATTCTGACGAACCGTGCGACGGACATCCGTGCGACGATTTTCGCGAAAACGACGGCAGAAGAATGCGCGAACCGACTGGCGCTGATGCAGCAGATTTCGAAAATCACGACGCCGACGGATACGAATAATTTGGTCGCTTCTACGCTTCGCTTGTCGCTCGGTGGTGAGCGTGACGCAGCGGAAAACCTCATCGCAGGCTGCCTGGCGGGTGATGCGACTCCGGTTATCGCCCTGATTGGCAAGTATAATCTGGAAGATCTATTCTCCATCATCGGACGTGTCGGCGGCGATGCGGCCATGGCAGAAGTGAATAAAGGTCTCGCCTCGACGGACGCGGACGTGCGTAAAGCGGCAATTCGTGCGCTTCAGGTCTGGCCAAACGCGAAATTCGCGGATAAAATGTTCGCCGTAGCGACCGATAACGCATACACCGCGGACCAGAAAGTGGCTGCGTTGCGTTCCTTCATCCGTGTCATCTCCCTGCCGGACGACAAAATCGGTATCAGTATTTCTAAAGACGAAAAACTGGAAAAACTCCAGGAAGCGTTCAAAATTGCGACGCGTGTCGATGAAAAACGCCTGATTCTGTCCCGTCTTGCGGCAAACCGAACGGTAAAAAGTCTGGAATTCGCGGTTTCCTGCGCCTCGGATAAAGAATTGGCGGAAAACGCTTATGCCGCAATTGCCGACCACGCACATGATAACGTTTTACGTCAGCAGAATATGAACGTTTTCGGTCCCGCGATGGATCTCGTGATTAATAACAGCACGAATAAAGACCTCGTGGAACGTGTGAAGCGTTACAAGAACCAGAAATAAATTCTGACACCTCTGGGAGGTGGCGTTTTCTGCGTCACCTCTCATTTTCTTTATTTTCCAGAATCATAACCTCTTTCCATTTCCGTCCATAACATGGCTAAAACGAAAAAATCCCTCACGTCCCTCCCTCTCGCTGACCGTCTCCAGTCCGCACTGGTCCCGGAAGAGAAACAGCCGTACCCCATCCCTGAAAACTGGGCGTGGGTGAAGTTAGGGTGTATCATTGAGCTAATTTCTGGCCGAGATGTACCATCAAGTCGTTGTAACGTGGAAGGAACTGGCATTCCGTATATTCTTGGAGCAAGTAATCTTGAAAATAATACGTTCATGGTGGAACGCTGGATTCAGGAACCGGAAGTAGTCTCATGTCGGGGGGACCTGCTGTTAAGTGTGAAAGGAACTGTCGGAAAACTCTATCTTCAGCAGGAAGAAAAAATTAATATCAGTCGGCAGATAATGGCCATTCGCCCGAAATTTGGCTATGATATTAAAGTTTTATACTGGTTTTTTCACAGTATTGATGACGAATTACGTACTTCCGGTTACGGCCTGATTCCTGGAATCTCGCGCAGTGATATTTTAACTCGAGAATTCCCCCTTCCGCCACTCGTGGAGCAGGAAAGAATCGTCGCACGGTTAGAGAATTTACTGGGAAAACTGGACGAGGTGAAGGAAAGAGTTCAGAACT
>JAUNAI010000226.1 GCA_030527705.1 Planctomycetia bacterium
ACAGGAAATAAAAACAGGAAATGAGGAACGTAAAACAGTTCAGAAACGAGTGAGAGTAGAATATGGAAGCGCGACGCCGTAAGTGCACAAAAAAAGCCCGATACAGAGTATGACCGCAAAAGTCAGACTCCGCATCGGGCTCTTCTTCATACCGGAGAACCGGCTGTTCCAATACCACAAGGCGCGCAGTTTATTTAACCGCTCGAATCGTTTCAATTGATAAACTCATTATACGGCGAAATGGCATTTTGTCAAGTATTTTTTTCTAAAAAAGTTAAAAAAAGTTCTCAAGTACCGTAAAAACAAGGCTGAAAAAATTTCCAGTGTTTTACAAAACCCAAAATAAATTTCGTCGAGTAAAAACGATTTTCTGGATTTTCTTCCATTTTTCGTCCCCCCTCCCCCTTGCGGAATATCAAGAAAATGGGAAAATAAAGAGAAAAAAATTTCGTTCAGGAGTGTCGGTATGGATATAAAAAAATCGTTGCTCGACCTCGCGCCGGGTGAGCTGGAAGCGTGGTTCGCGGAGCAGAAACAGCCGAAATTCCGGGTCCGTCAGCTACGAAAATGGCTCTGCGTCCCTGGAATTACGGAGTTTTCCCAAATGTCCAATTTACCGGCCACTCTCCGTGCGTCGCTGGAGGAGAATTTCACGCTCCGAACCATGCGCGTCGTGACCGTTTTAGGAACTGAGACCGACCCGGCAGAGAAATTTCTGCTGGAATTGGCGGACGGAAACCGAATCGAGGCAGTAATCCTACATAATGAGCAGGGACAACACACCCTGTGCGCGAGTACGCAAGTCGGCTGTGCGATGCGGTGTGCATTCTGCGCCAGTGGCATGGACGGACTGGTCCGAAACCTGACGGCAGGGGAGATTATCGAGCAATTCCTGTTCGCGTCCGACCTTCTTGCGTCGCGGAATGAGCGTCTTTCACACGCAGTCATCATGGGAATGGGCGAACCAACGGCGAATCTCGATGCGCTTCTCGACGCACTAGCAGTCGTCTCTTCCTCAGAAGATGGACTAGGAATCGGAGCGCGAAAAATCACGATTTCCACGGTCGGAATTCCCCAGGGAATCGCAAGAATGGCGGAACTGGAACATCCGTATCATCTGGCTATTTCGCTCCATGCGCCAAATGACGAGTTACGGACGCGGATTATGCCAAGTAATCGAGGAATCGGAGTGTCGGCCATTTTTCGGGCAGCAGATGACTACTTTCAGAAAACGGGACGGCGGGTGACGTATGAATACATCCTCATTTCTGGCGTGAATGACTCGGAAGAAGATGCGCGCGAATTGGCTGGACGACTGAAAAAACGAAACGCCTTGGTGAACCTGATTCCCTATAATCCGGTAAAAGAACTCAATTTCCGCACTCCCTCACCAGCGCAGGTACGGCGATTCGCAAACATTCTGGAATCTTACGGAATCCAGATTGCGCTCCGTCACCGAAAAGGCGAAAAAATCGACGCAGCATGCGGACAGTTGCGTCGAACAACTTCCCTACAACCTAAGTAATTTACCTCTCCCATAGAACACACGGAGATACGTGAAAATAGACATAAGTAAGAAGCCGAAACGTTAAAAGAAGAAGCCATAAAATCTCCCACAGATTCCACAGATTTTCACAGAAAAAGTGATTTTCTGAAAAGTGAAAAGGATTTAAGACTCTATATTTTAAGGCTTTAGGCTTTCAGAAAGGAAATAATAAAAAATGACCGTTATCCCGGTATATACCGAAGAAATCTACATCGGACCAGAATATCTTGACACATTTCGGCACGTTAATAACACGTGGCACGTTCACTGGATGCAGGAAGTCGCAACGACGCACTCAGCGCTAAATGGTTGGGACGCGGAGCGTTATCTTGCAGAAGGAATCGGCTGGTTCGTGCGACAACATACCATCAATTATCACCAGCAGATTCTGAAAGGTGACACCATCATCATCGACACATGGGTCAGCGAGATGAAACACGTCACGAGCGTCCGACAGTACCGAATCCGCCGAAAATCCGACGGTGTTCTTCTTGCGACTGCCCAGACACGCTGGGGACTGGTTAATCTAAAAACCGGTAAACCTCACCGTATCTCTCCGGAATTACTGGCCTGTTTCCAAGAAATGGGGGAATATTTACCCGAGGATTATAAGTAAAAGAAGTTCCCCAATAACCGAAAAAGAAATTATATAAAAAACATTAACATAAAAAGGTTAACATAAAAAAACACATAAACCTTTAAATAGCTGGAAATTCATCAAAAAAGGAGGATCCATCAGCCCTCCTTTTCATTTTCATCTCTGAATTACCACACACTGACCATGATTCCGTCGGTGTCGTTCTATCTCACGTTATAGATGGTAAATTCCATTCCGTCACGCACGATATACCGTACTCAATCCGTCGCGCCACCGGCTGTACCCTCGCTCACGCCGAGGTTTCCGAGGTCGCCACCAGCCATAATTTCCGTATTTTCCTGAATATTCTGTGCTTCTTTCGAAATCATGAAATCATAAATCGTCATCAGGGACGGCGACAACAGAATAATCAGTGCGCCCGGCGCGAAGCAGAACATCAACGGGAAAACCAATTTCGTCGGCGTTTTATTCGCCTGCGCAATCGCGTGGTGACGGCGCATCGCACGCAAGTGGTCGGCCTGTTCATTCAACGTACTATTCGTCTGATTTCCAAGTTGCGAGCTACGCATCAATAGGTAACTAAACTGACGCATTTCTGGGATATTCACACGTTCCGTCAAGTCCGCACACGCCTGTTCCAGCGACCCGAGCTCAATCTGACGGCGTAAAATCCGCAACTCACGTCCCAATTCTGGGTATTCATTCATCTGGTCCGCGATATGTTCCAAACTTTCATTCATCGTCATACCGCCGCTGGCGCACATACCGAACATATCCATAGTATCCGCGATACCCGACCGAATTTCCTCAATACGACGTTTTCGGACCCAGTACACATAAAGTCGCGGAATAACAGAAAGCGTGGCGCCAACGAACAGACCGATACAGCTGTACTGCAACATCAAATCCGGGAACAACACTCCACAGTACATCCCGAAAAAGAGCGGCAAGAGAAACAGAACCAGTCGCATAGCATAAATCGAGTTACGCGCGCTGAAACTGTAAAATCCTGCCTGACGCAACAAGAGACGGAAGTCTTTATTTTCCTTCTCACTTTCCGGCACGACGTTCGCAAGACCGGGAGTCAGACGACCGAAAATACCGTTCTCTTCTACAAATTGATCATCGTCCGTGCCGCGTTTAGGCTGACGCATCAAAAAAGAGAAGATAGCAAAAAAGAACAGCGTCACCACCGCTCCGACGGCAATCATCACCAGAACCACATGTTCCGACATCAACGCCATGAAATCATTCTCGACTTGCGACAAAATAAATGGAACGGTGTTCATATTCTTTCCTGTTTCTACTTCAATTTCAGTTTATCTTATCTCTTCTTTTACATTAATACCGCACACGCATAATGTTCCACGCCCAGAATCCACCAATCAGGAACAACGCTACGGTAATACCTAACAGCATCGGACCATAAGGATTCAGTAAAAACTTATACAAGTACGACATGTCCAACCCAAGCAGAATAACAACCGCCACGAGTGTCACAATCACCAACCCGACAATCGACATTCGGCTACCGGCTGAAATAGCATTCAGATGCCCGAGGAACTCCGAACGGTCACGCGCCGAACGTGCCAGACGTTCCGCGAGTTGCGCCAAGTTACCACCCGTCGTACGATGTACCATCACAGCAGTCGTGAACACACGGAACTCCGGAATCGGAATCCGACGCGCCATCCGGTCCATCACATACTGCGGTGCCTGTCCCATTTCCAGCTGACGATTCGCGTACTGGAACTCCGTCTTCAACGGTTCTTCAATCTGTTTCGCAGTCATATCAATCGCTTCTTCAATCGTCAGACCACCACGAATTGCGTCACCCACCGCCTCCAGCGTTTCCGGCAACCGTTTCCGCATCTGCCGAATCCGCCACGAACGACGAATCATCCAGAACATCATCGGGAACGTCATGCTAACCATTCCCGCACCCAATGCGAGCAACTCGTTTTCCGAAAGGACAAACGCCACACCCCCGAACAGCAACATAACCGCCAACACGACCAGTGCCGCTGTTCCCGGCGTCAGCGAAGAGTTTCCCTCTTCTAACAACGTGGAAAACCAACGGTCAAAACCATTTCGGCGGTCTTTCTGCGTCAGTTTCGCCACGGTTTCCAGCTCTGCCAACTCGACTTCACGCCGTTTCAGTTCTTCCTCACTCGGTTTCCGAATGAATCCACGTCCAATCAACACAATTCCCGCCACGATACTCATTACCGCAACAAAAACCATGAGCGCAACGCCCCACGGCGGTATCTGATAGAGTAGCGAATTTAAATTCAGGCCGTTTCCCATTTTATTCCGTTCCTCTCCCGTTTCCGTTAAAATTCACGCGCTTCAAAGAGGCTATCCGGAACCGCGATGCCCTGCTCTTCCAGACGTGTAAGGAACTGCGGCCGATTTCCGAGCGCAACGTAATTCCCCATCGCACGTCCCGACATGTCCGCGCCACGCTGACGATAACGGACTAACTCGTTAATCTGGTAATTCTCACCCTCAAAACCGGAAATCTCCGCAACGCTCGTAATTCGACGAACACCACCACGTAAACGTCCAAGCTGAACCACCAGCGTAATCGCCGAACTGATATAACGTCGAACGACAGAAACCGGTATTTCCAACCCCGTCATACTCACCATCACCTCCAAACGTGAAAGCGAGTCGCGAACGCTATTCGCGTGAATCGTCGTCAGTGACCCTTCATGGCCCGTATTCATCGCCTGCAACATATCAAGCGCTTCTGGACCACGTACCTCACCGAGGATAATTCGGTCAGGACGCATACGCAACGAGTTACGCACCAAGTCACGCAACGTCACTTCACCCTTACCTTCCGTATTCGAGTTTCGTGATTCGAGCGACACCACGTGTGGACGCTGAAGTTTCAATTCCGCCGAGTCTTCCACCGTCACCAGACGCTCGCCCTGCGGAATGAATTTCGACACACAGTTCAGGAGCGTCGTTTTACCAGAGCCGGTACCGCCACTAATCATGATGTTAATCTTACCCTGAACCGCCGCTTTCAGAAGCTGCACAATCGATTCCGGTGCCGACCCGAACGCCATCAGATCTTCAATCGCCAACGGTGTGCTACCGAAACGACGAATCGACAGAATCGGTCCCGCAATCGCTAACGGCTTAATAATCGCATTCACTCGGCTACCATCCGCCAATCGCGCGTCCACCATCGGCGTCTGTTCATCCACACGACGACCAACTCGCGCCACAACTCGCTGAATAATCTGCATCAGGTGCGCTTCATCCGCAAATTTTACTGGCGTTGCGTGCAACACACCCTTCTTTTCAATATAAACCTCTTCCGGTCCATTCACGAGAATATCCGTGATTTCCGAATCATCCATGAACTTCTCCAGCGGTCCCAGTCCGAATGACTCGGCCACCAGTTCATTCACTAAACGCTCTTTATCAATCTCGGCATATTCCACCTGACGGGCACTAATTACCTTCTGAGCAATTCGCTGAATATGTGCCATCAACCGTTCATCGCTCATATCCGCGACACGGCCGAGGTCCATAGCGTTCAGGATTTCACGGTGAATCGCCGTCTTCGCACGCTGAAACTTGATTTCGCGCTCCGAAAACTCCTTCTCCATTTCCGCGGGGTCCGTGTCGAAACCGCGCGCGCTCTGATTCGTCGGCGAGTAAACACCCGTATCCAACTTCATACCAGGCTGAAAATGCGTCGATTTATCGAAAACAACGGTCTGATTCATATCCATCGGGGAATTCTGATTATCTTGACTCATGACGAAACCTTCGGAATTTAGTTCACCATTAATTAACGTTATGTATCTTATTTTAATTGATTGTGTATTACGTTATATGTATGAATACATCAACTGTATATTTCTCTCGCTTATTCAGCATCTCATTCAGCCGATTTCTGCAGATTCAGCGTCATCTTATTCTGCCGATTCAGCTTATTTAGTATCTTTACTAATTTTCTGGTAAGTGGCATTCTTTCCTGCAGTATCCCACTCCACCTTATATCGTTGTACAAACTGCGCTTTTTTCTCTGAATCCGTCGTGGGGGAGTCTCCTTCCGACGAAGTTTCTTCCGAAGTTTCTTCCACTTTCGCGACCGTTTCCTCATTAAAAACGCTACTGAAAATGCCCAACGTCCGATTCTGCCGGAATTCCAGCGTCGCCTCCGTCACAGGATTCTCATCTTCCGGAGTTTTATCAATCAGCCAGACCTCAATTTCTCCGGTCTTTCGGTTCTGGTAATT
>JAUNAI010000227.1:0-5434 GCA_030527705.1 Planctomycetia bacterium
TCGGTGCCGGAACCTGTCGATGAAACGGCAATAAACGAAGCGCGTGCGATGATTGCCGACACTCCGTCAGAGCCAGAAGTTTCATCAATAGTAGAGGAGGAACCGTCGGTGCCGGAACCTGTCGATGAAACGGCAATAAACGAAGCGCGTGCGATGATTGACGATACTTTTCGCTCCGTGCAAAACATGAAAGAGGACGCTCCAACCGAGGCACGTGAGTTGTTGGAGACGTTATATTATAACCTTGATCCGTACGTTTTCACGAAAGAAGAGTACCAGACCCACCGCAATAAAATCCAGACCGCCATTGACGAGATGAAAAAGCTGGAAGAAGAACGTGTGGCAGGTAGAAAAGCAACGCGAGAGGCGGGCGCACGAATGGTGAAAACGGTCGATGGCGTGGAATACGCGTTCCGTTGGTGTCCGCCGGGAGAGTTCATGATGGGTAGTCCCGAATCGGAAGAAGAACGGTCGAACTTGGAAACGCAACATCGCGTGACGCTTACGAAAGGTTTCTGGATGCTTGAAACGGAAGTAACGCAGGCGATGTGGGAATCGGTGATGGGTAATAATCCGAGTTCTTTTAAGGGGGCGCAGAATCCTGTCGAGAAAGTGGGTTGGGATGATTGTCTGGACTTTTGCCGGAAGTTATCCCAAAAGTTGGGAGGTCGTATCAAACTCCCGACAGAGGCGCAGTGGGAGTATGCGTGTCGAGCGGGTAGTACGGGAGCGTATGCGGGAACCGGCAACTTAAACGACATGGGGTGGTATGATAGTAATTCTGACTATATAACGCATCCAGTGGCGCAGAAGAAGCCAAACGCGTGGGGGCTTTACGACATGCACGGTAACGTTTGGGAATGGTGCCTGGATTCGTATAGTAGTAATATTGGCTCGGCCCGCGTCATCCGTGGCGGTAGCTGGAACTACGCCGCCAAGTACTGTCGGTCGGCGCGCCGGGCCAGCAACTCGCCAAGGAATTGGAGCTACGTCCTGGGCTTCCGCGTCCTCCTAGAGCAATGATTCCTTCCAGGCAGGTAGTCAAGTAGTGAGTATGTCGAAAACGAGCGGGAAGGCGGTAGCCCGCTCGTGAAAGACATACGAACTAACTTGACGGAGGCGGTTTCCTTACCTGGGGGTAAACTGGGTACGCGGACGTCCCCGTCCGCAAAACGTAAAGTAATTTTAGAGAAAAATCCTTCCTTAATTGTGCATTTTATTTAAATTGCGTCTTAAAACGCTTAATATTTTTTGCGGGCGAGACGCCCGCGTACCCAGTAGGAGACAATCCACTGTAGACTGAAGTCTACAGGGAGTAAAACGAAGTCCTACGGACTATTTGCGACTGTGTCGCAATGGGAGGACAGGAATATCCTCTCCCCTAATAATTACTAAACTTTAATTGAAAAAACATGAAACATATTGAACTTTACGACACGACGCTCCGCGACGGTTCGCAGGCGGAGGGGATTACGTTTTCGTTGCACGATAAATGCCAACTTGCGGAACATCTTGCGAAACTCGGATTCGATTTCGTCGAGGGTGGCTATCCCGCCTCGAATGATAAGGACCGTGAGTTTTTCCAGAAGATGGCGGAAGCGGACTTTTCAGGCTCGCCAATGCGTATTGCGGCTTTCGGTATGACTCGACGGAAGGGCGTTGCCGTCGCGCAGGATACTGGACTTGCCGCGCTTTTAGCGTCCGCTGCGCCGGTCATCACGGTCGTCGGAAAATCGTCCCGGTTTCAGGTGGAGGACATTCTCCGTTGCTCGAAACAGGAAAATCTCGACATGATTCACGATTCCGTCGCGTTTCTGAAGTCGGCGGGACGCGAGGTCATTTTCGATGCGGAACACGCTTTCGATGGCTGGAAAGATGAGGCGTCCTACTTCATCGAGTGTCTGAAAACGGCGGAGGCGGCGGGTGCGTCGCGCGTCGTTTTGTGCGACACGAACGGCGGGACGATGCCGACGGAAATTTATGAAATCGTGCGGAAAGTTGTGGACGCGCTGAATATCCCCGTCGGAATCCATTGCCATAACGACTGCGACCTTGCCGTCGCGAACTCCCTCGCCGCTGTCGATGCGGGCGCGACGCAGGTTCAGGGGTGTATCAACGGTTTCGGTGAACGGTGTGGGAATGCCAACTTGATTTCCATCGCCGCGAATCTCGCGCTGAAAAAGGGTTATGACGTCCTCGTTCCGGGCGCGATTAAGTCCCTGACGGACCTGTCCCGATACGTGTATGAAATGGTGAATCTAAACGCTCCGGTAAACCAGCCGTACGTGGGAAAAAGCGCGTTTGCGCATAAAGGCGGAATGCACGTGAGCGCGGTGAATCGTGATTCGCGGAGTTATGAGCATATTCAGCCGGCGGAGGTCGGAAACGAGCGGAGAATCCTCGTTAGCGAGCTTTCCGGACGCTCGAACATCGTCGCGATGGCGCAGAAACACCATATCGAGAACGACTCGCACCTGATGGAACGGATTCTGGAGGACGTCGTCGCCCGTGAAAGTATGGGTTATTCCTACGAAGCGGCGGACGGGTCATTCGACTTGCTCGTGAAAAAGTGCTCCGGCGACCGTCGGTCTCATTTTGACGTGATTAAGTACCACGTGAATATGACGGGACGGAATAAGGGGGACGAGTCGCGGATTTATACGGAAGCGGTCGTGAAACTGAACATTAACGGCGAAACGGTTTATGAAGTGGCAGACGGCGACGGTCCGGTCAACGCGCTCGACTCGGCACTCCGAAAAGCGTTATTACGCAGTTACCCGACGCTTGCGAACATGCAGTTGTTGGACTATAAAGTCCGTGTTATCAACAGCGAGGCGGCAACGGCGGCGAATGTGCGCGTTGTCATTGAGAGCAAGGACGAGACCTCCACGTGGGGCACCGTCGGCGTAAGCGAAAACGTCGTGGAAGCGAGTTGGATTGCATTGACGGATAGTTTTGAATATAAGTTGTTTAAAGATGGGTGTTGAAAAAGAGAAAGAAAAAGGAAAACACACATCAAGAAGCAAGCGTTCTACGAACACGATTAAAAGGTTTTGGGGAGAGGGGCTGGGAGAGCGTTACGACATGACGGATAGCCGATTTCTCCCGATAGGGTGAAATTCGGCGTAGTGTGTTTAACCAAATAACCTTTTTCAGCGTAGAATGATTTTAAACGTGGGCGCAATTTCTAAACGCCAACGCAAGATTTCACTCTTCGAGAGGAACTTGCTACCCGTAGAGAATTTATGTCCGTGGGGGAAACCATTTTTTGCAAAAATAGGTTTCCCCCAGACCCCCTTCCAAAAAAACTCTTAATCGCGTTCTACGAACGCTTGCTTTTTGTTGTTTTATTTTATTTTGTTTTGTTTTAACGGAGCCTTTACCGTGTCCGATTCCCTAAATCTTCAGCCATACCTCGAACGTTTCCGTCTATCGGGTTTTCGTCCGGGGCAGGAAGAAATTATCCGCACGATTCTGTCAGGGAGGGACACACTGTGCGTCATGCCAACGGGGGGTGGGAAAAGTCTCTGTTATCAGCTTCCCGCGCTCGTGTCGGAGGGGGTAACGCTGGTCGTTTCGCCACTGATTGCGCTCATGAAAGACCAGGTTGACGCACTTACGGAACTCGGAATTCCCGTCTCGTTCATCAATGCGACGCTCTCGCCAGAAGAGCAGAATTACCGGATGGAACGGATGGTGGCGGGGGAGTATCGGTTAATGTACGTTGTGCCGGAACGGTTCCGCAGTCCGCGTTTCGTCTCGGCAGCGCGTCGGACGAAATTGGCGATGCTCGCGATTGACGAAGCGCACTGTATCAGCCAGTGGGGGCATGATTTTCGCCCGGATTACGCGAAATTGGGGAAATTCCGTGCGGAAATTGGGAATCCGCCCGTTATCGCTCTGACCGCAACCGCGACGGATTTGGTTCGGCGAGATATTGTGGAGTTGCTGTCGCTCCAGGACCCAGCCATTTTCATCCGTGGTTTCGCGCGTGCGAATCTTTTTTATGAAGTTGCTCAGGCGGGCGGAGAGCAGAATAAGAAGGACATTCTCATCGATTTTCTGAACACGACGCCGGGAGCGGGAATTGTGTACACGTCGAGCCGACGGCGGACGGATGAGGTGGCGGATTATATTAATGCGTTTACGAATCGCCGAGCGGTGGCGTATCATGCTGGAATGAATCCACAGGACCGAAAGGCGGTTCAGGAAGAGTTCATGCAGCGGAAAGCTCCGAGTAATGACGAAACGAATTCTGAAAAGAAAGGAATATCTTCCGAAACGCAGACGGATTTAACGAATTATTTTAAAACGGCATTACCCCCGGAAATTCCCGGACGGAAAGCGGATATTGTCGTGGCGACTAACGCATTCGGAATGGGTGTCGATAAAGCGGACGTCCGTTTCGTGGTGCACTATAATATTCCGGGTTCTCTGGAAGGATACTATCAGGAAGCGGGACGCGCGGGACGCGATGGAAGACCGTCGCACTGCTTATTGCTTTATAATTACGGCGACCGACGGACACAGGAATTCTTCATCGAGAGCGCGTATCCCTCACGTGAAATTGTCCATCAGGTTTACTCTTATCTCTGTGTTCAGGGTGACCAGGTTATCGAGAAAACGCAACAGGAAATCCGCGAGGACCTCGGCATTACCTCTGGTGGAGCGGACGCAATTGGCGCGTGTGAGAAACTTCTCGAGTCGGCAGGTGTTTTGGAACGTCTTGATGCGTCGGAAAATTACATCACGCTACGAATTGACGCTTCCTACACAGAGGCGGGGAATTTTTTGAGCGCGAATGCCAAGAATCAGCGAAAAGTCTGGGACACTGCGTTATTCCTCGTCGACGGACGTTTCGGCGAGCAGATTTTCTGTAATATCGAGGAATTTGAACAGCGGACGGATTTACGTACCACTTCTATTACCGCCGCGCTCCGTGAGTTGAATCGACACTCATTTTTCACGTACATTCCCCCTTTCCGTGGTCGCGCAATTCGGATGATTCCGATGAATCCCGAAAATGAGACGAATACCGCCAACTACCGTCCCCGATTCCCAAAATTCAGCGACTTAAACATCGATTTCGAGACGTACGAAAAACGGAAAGCGGCGGAATATGAGCGACTGGAGCGCGTCTGTGATTTCGCTACGACGCACAAGTGCCGACAGGCGCAGATTCTGGAGTATTTTGGCGAGAAAAATACTGGCACATGTGGACACTGTGATAATTGTCACAGGCGTGGGATTCGGCAGAATACGATTTCGGACACCATTACCACGAACTCCGCAGGTTTCGAGAATCCGCAGACTTCCCCCACGATGATAAGTCATACGGGTGCCGACCCGACACGGAGCGCAAGTGAGAATTATGGTTTTCAGGCGGGAATGCCGACAGAAAATCAGGTAAAAGAACCGATTTCCACGCCGATTT
>JAUNAI010000227.1:5462-6400 GCA_030527705.1 Planctomycetia bacterium
CCGCAACTGACGGAACTTGTACGGATTATCTTGAGCGGTCTGGCAAGAATCACGATAGAGCGCAATTTCTCGTGCGGAAAGACGCTTCTCGCGCAGGTTCTCTGTGGTTCCGGCTCCCAGAGAATTACGGAATTACGACTTGATACGATTACGACTTACGCCCGACTTTCGTGTTATAAGCAGAAAGATGTCGTTGCGATGGTCGAAGCGCTTCTGAATATCGGACTGATTCGGCAAGAATCGTGTGAAAATGGTCAGTATCACCGTCCCGTTCTTGCTCTGTCGGATCGTGGAAATGCCGTCATGCGTGGGACACAGCCACTGGAAGTCGTTCCACAATTTCCGCCGATGATTCTGTATCGTCTCGGTGTAGAAATGCGTGCTTCCCAGCGTATTTCTAAAGTCGAAAATCCTGAAAAAAATGAGATAAACGAAAGACATGAAAGAAATGAAATCGGTTTTCAGCCGAAACTCGTGCAGACGTCGCCGATTGTTTCCGCGCGAACGCCGCTGACCGGGGAGGAACTGGAGCAGAAGCCGGACTATTTCTGGACGTTTCAGCTTCTGGAGCGGAATTTCTCGCTGGAAGAGTGTGTGATTATCCGAAATCGGTCGAAAACGGAGTTGTTGGAGGGAATTCTGACGGCGATGGACGACGGTGTACAGGTCCGACGGCAGTGGATTTTTTCGTCAGAACGGTGGCAGAAAATTCGCGAAACACTCCAGAATGGCATGGCTCAGGGAGGGGAATTCGACGCACTTCAGGAGGAATCGAATTCCGCTACCACGAATATGCTGGAAGTGATGATATACTCGCGATTAAATCAGATTTAGTACGAATTCTTTATGAACCTTAATTCTTTAAGTAAATGCTGATTCACTGGGAACGTGGTTGTCTCGTCCGCAATCATGGGAAAATGGCGATCTTTAAGGAATAG
>JAUNAI010000228.1 GCA_030527705.1 Planctomycetia bacterium
TTCAGGAACCCGCTCCGGAAGTAGAGATTCCTATTCTGGAAGATGACGAAGAAATGGATGTGGAAGCGGACGCGGACACACTGTTGGACGAGCTTCAGCCGACAGAAGAAGTGAATCTGGAAGCGGAATTGTCGGCAGAAGAGGAACTTCAGTCTGACGCAGTAGAAGAGGTTCTGGATAAGGCGGAAAATGCTGAAGAATTGGCTCCGGCTCTGAAACAGGTAAAAGCGGAAGACATTCATGAAGCCGTTGAAGAAGCTATCGAGGAAGTCGCGAAAGATGATCAGAACGCAGAAATTAACGCAATTATTGACGAGTCGCTGACAGAAATGGATGAAGGCGCAATTGAGGAATCCGTTGCGGAAGTGCTGAATTCTTCTGAAGAATCCGTCACTGAAAAAGCTGACACAGAAGAGAATGTCGCGGAAACAGAAAATGTGGATGAAGTGCCGGATTCTGTAACGCAGATTGTGGAAGAATCGGGAATTGATGAAACGGAAGCCGTAGCGGAAGTTCCGGAAGCGGAAACTGCGACAGAGGCCGACGCGGAAGAGGCACTGGAAAATCTGGAAGCTGAACTCCAGCCGATGGAGAATCCGAAACTGAAAATGGTGAAAATGTCGGAGCTGGATGACGCTCTGAAAATCCCGGAAGATGCGGATTTCGACGGACTCGTGGCATTTATTGCATCGCTGGAACAGGTACGTCCATCCGATCTGGATGCTGAAAATCCGGAAATTCAGGAAAAACAGGTAAATGAGTTTATTCAGAAACTCCTTGAAACGCGTATCGCGACGGCCGAGAAAATGCTAACACTGGAAAATCTGACGGAAGACCAGTGGGAAACTGCCGTTTCACTGAAAGTTCAGACGCTCGCCATGCTTTTCCGAATGGACCCAATTTACGTCGAAAAACTCCGTGAATTCACAACGGAAATCGCTGACCGTGCGTCGGCGGATCTGTTCTGGAACGTGGAGGCAGTCCTAATTCAGATGGAATTATGCCAGTTCGAAACGGAGCCAGAACCGGAAATACTGAAACAGCATGTGGCCCAGATGCTCACACACACGAAAAAGGGAATTGAACTGAAATGCCTGAATGCGGATTTCGCGTTGGCAGCGGTTCAGATGGTCTTACTGACAGAAGATAAACTGCCGAAAACTGACTCGGAACCGATTTTCGCGGAGGCGATTGAGATTCTGAATTCTTCCGACTCGCAGCAGCTGAAAGATACCGCCAAATTATTGGAAAACATTCAGAAACAGCAACGGATGAAAGGACAGACGATTGACCTCACGTTGACAACACATGACGGAAAGACGATTAAGACGACTGATTATGTCGGAAAAACGCTCCTGTTATACTGTTTCTCGCTCGATTCTCAAGAAAGCGTGCAGGATTTAGGGCTGATTTATCAGCTTTACATGGCATATAACGCGCGTGGTCTGGAAGTTGTCAGTCTCGTTTCCGCAAAAAAAGTTCCGGAAATGGATGAATTGCTGAAACAGATTCCGTGGCCGATGGTATTCGTGGAACCGAAAAACGCTGACGTAGAAAACATGGACACGGACAGCACAGACGCAGAAAACGCTGACGAGGAAGAGTCACCGTTCGAGAAACTGGCAATTTCGATGTTCCCGTGCAAGGTACTCATCAACACGATGGGCGTCGTCGAAAATCCCAACGCGGACCCCATGGCACTGATGAAGTATCTCCAGGCGATTTATGGTGCACCGATGGAAGAAGCGGAAGATGAAGCGGACACAGAAGTAAACGTGGAAGATGTGGAAGATAGTGTCGAATTAGAAGCTAACGCAGAAACGGAAGCGGAAGTGAATGTGGAAGAAGCTGCAGAAGCGGAAAACGTGGAACTGGATGTGCTCGAACTGGACACAGACACGGTAGAAACGGAAAATGCCGAGGCGGTAGAAACGCAAGACGCACTTGAACTGGACGCAGAGGCCGTGGAAGTGGAAGACGTGCTCGAATCAGAAATGGACGCGGTTGAAACGGAAGAAACAGAGGCTGCTGAATTAGAGTTAGACGAGCTCGACCTGGACACGGAAACGGAAGAAGCTCCTGAAGAAGTTGAAAACGCGGAAGAAGTCGAAGAAATCGAAGAGGTGAAAGATACTGAAAAAGTGGACGACACGGAAGATGAATTCGATTTAGGTGATTTAGAATTATAAGAGATAAGAGAATTGTCACGATAAAATACGTGTTCATAAGTGAAAATCCGTGGATTAAAAGTGGAAAAGATATTCACGTAACTTCAGGTTTTAACGAGAATAAAAACTATTAGGGAACGGAATGTATTTCCTTTTTACGTCCACGAATTTTCACGGATTATTTTTTATCACAGATAATTTAACTCACAGATTACACAGAACCATTCCCAGCCTTAAAATTGTGGAAAAGAGGGAAAAGAGGACCGACAGGCAGGAGAAATCGAAATTGGAAATCGCACTGGAACAGAGCGGAAACGGCGTAATTTTGCCGGTTAAAGGCGCGCCAGGTTCCAAAAAAAATGAACTTCGTGGCACTACGGACGGAATGTTGAAAGTCTGTTGCACACAGATTCCCGAAAAAGGGAAAGCGAACCGCGCAATTCAGGAAGTGATGGCAAAAACGCTGAAACTGAAACGGTCACAAATTACGCTTGTAAGTGGTGAAACCGACTCGCACAAAAAGTTTTTCGTCGAAAATATTACGGTGGCAGAACTGCAAGCCAAATTGGATTCAGCACTTGAATAACGGAGATTTTCTTGACCTGTGCAAAAATTTCGCTTTAAAATAGGTGGAATTTTACAGGAAATGGAGTCCCCCCCCCTTGAAAATATTCAAGAAGCGTGTATAATTCATTTTCTTGATTAGTGTATTAGGAATATATTCATTTATACCAGTTTCACTTTAACATTCCGCACTGGGCGTTCCTAAAACCTGTCGTTTCGCAAAAACGGACGGCGGTGGGCGGAAATTAAAATGCGTCGGGTATAATAAACGTTTAGTGGAGATTCAGAGATGACAATCGATAAAAGCCTGAAAGTCCGCGCTGCTTTGATTCGTACAAGAAGCGTTTTGACTCGTGCGGAACGTATTGAGAAACTTCAGTCCCTCGACCGTTGGGGTGAAGATGCGAGTCCGGTTGGTCTGGCGAAAGTGCGCGTGTACAAACTGCAGATGAAAAAGAAGAAAAAGGAAAAGGCCGAAGACGACGCTCCGGCGAAGGGAAAGAAAAAATAGTTTTTTTCCGCCTTTTATGGTACACATCTTAACCTCTGTGATTCCTCATAGAGGTTTTTTTGTGGATTGAAAGTCTTCAAGAACCTGTATATTTCATACCTTAAAAGGAACATATTAAAATAGTGCCATATATTTTAACGGGAGAACAAAAACCATTATATCTCCCACAGAACTCACAGATTTTCACAGAAATAGGTGAGATTTTAAGGAATGAAAATGTTTTGAGTCAGCATATTTTTGGTATTCCTGAATTCCGTATTTTTCGGAGCTTTTCACAGAAGCGACAGATTTCACAGATGGATTTTAAATAGTCATAACTATTAAAAAAATCTGTGAAAATCTATAGAATCTGTGGGAGGTTTAAGACCACGGTTTTTCATGTAATCTGCAGGAAATGAATTTTCAGGTTAATTAAGACGGCATTAATTCATCGGTTCATTGATTTTACGTACCGGCACGAGTCGGAATACGATTCGTTCCAGCGGGCGTTTCACGCGCGTGAAAATCGGTTCCATTTCCGGATGAATCGGCGTGACATGAATCGTCGTAATCCCCGCGAATTTTCCGGCAGCAACATCTGCCATGAGCTGGTCTCCAACCATCGCGGTCCGTTTTTTATCCCAGCCATTCCGACGCATGACGCGTGTACACCCGAACGGGAGCGGTTTCAGCGCCATCGCCTCGTATGGAAGGTCGTATCGATTGGCGAGTTTCCCAATACGCTTTTCTTTCCCGTTGGAGAGGAGGCAGACCTCGATTCCCGCGTCCTTTAGCGAATCGAGCCACACAAGAACCCACTCCTCCAACTCGTTGACGTCGTAGCGTTTCAGCGTGCAGTCTACATCCAGAAGAATGTACTGAATCCCCAGCTCATCTAACACTGCCGGCGTCAGTTCATTCACGATATTCACACGATAATGTGGTAAAAATGGCCAGAGAAAAAGTGTGGCTAACAGGGGATAGTGGTTGAGCTTGTTCATAATGGTTTAATGGCGTGAGGGATGACGGAATTATAGGAAATAAATCGGCGTGAAAAAGGGAAATTTGGTTAAACTCATTACACAAGATTCCACCCTATCGGGAGGAACTTGCTACCCGTAAAGACGGAACCGTCGTGGGGAGGCCAACATTTTGAATGTTGTTTTCTCCCCAGACCCCTCTTTCAAAAACTTTTTGGTCGCGACAACGTCGCATTTTATGTATCATTTTTTATTATATCGTATTCCCCCAAAAATTCCTAGAGGGTCGGAGGTTTTTTTATGAAATATTGTGCGAACATTTTGGAAATTTTGCTCATCGTGGCATTATTCTTCCTTTTTGGTTGCTATGCGGTCCCAGATGTGAATGAAGCGCATTATCTGGAAAAAGCCGCCCATTTCTGGAATCCGGAATACGCCGCCGGAGATTTTTTCCTCAATTCTCCCGACGCACACGGTGTATTTTACTGGACTTTCGGCTGGCTCACGCTGTTCTTACCGCTGAGTTCTGTAATCTGGATCGGTCGGTTCATCACATGGATTGGTCTGGCGTGCGGGTGGTTCTGGATGACACGCCCGATTCTGAAAACGTGGGGGCTGAGCCTCCTAAGCGCAGGATTATTCTTGTTTTTGTGCCAGAATTGCTCTTTTGCCGGTGAGTGGGTCGTCGGCGGGCTGGAAGCGAAAGGTTTCGCGTACATTCTCGCTTTTTTCGCGCTCGGTGAGGTTTTACGGAACCACTGGAATCGGGCGCTCGCACTATTCGGGCTGTCAGCGATGTTCCACGTTTTAGTCGGTGGTTGGTGTCTCGTAGCGCTCGGGCTGGCATGGCTGATTCTGAAGGATTATGAACGCGGATTGCGGAAAAGTGGAAAGCCAGGAGAGACAGAAATGTGCTATTTACCGACATTCCGTGAAATTCTTCCTGGACTGATACTTGCGTTTCTGTTCACACTTCCCGCACTCGTGCCAGCATTACAGCTGAATCGTGGTGTCGAGCCGGAAGTGGCGAAAAATGCGACGCAGTTGTATGTCTGTGAGCGTCTTCCGCACCATCTTCTTCTGAGTTTCATCGCACAAAAAACGCCGCAGAAACTCGTTATGTTCGGTGTGTTGATCGTCGTCTGGAATTTTCTCTGCGCTCACCCACGGTACTCGAACGGCGAGATGACTTTCCGCACATTCATTTTCGGAACGCTCTTTATCGCAATGATCGGCTGGGGAATTAACCTCCTGATGAACGTCTTCCCCGACTTTTCCACCTCCCTGTTACGTTATTATTGGTTCCGCGTCGCTGACGTGATGGTTCCGCTTGGTGTGGCGGTCGTCTGCGTCGAATTCGCGACCTGCTGGACAACCGAAGCACTTCTGGGAACGTCGAAAAATAGCACAAAAATCGAAAACGGAAGAAACGGCACAAGTAACGGAAACTATGTGAGTAACGGAAACAGCGTCAGTGGTGAAAATACAGGAAACGTGGAAAATCCAGTTATTCACGGACAGAAACTCTCGAAAGAAAAACGCCGTGAGTTACGTCGTGCAGAGCGTCGGGAACGTCGCATTCTGGAAAAAATGATGCGTCGGCGACGGAAAATGTTGCTAGTTTTCCTGATTCTACTGGCATGCCTTCCGATTTATCAGTCGGCGCAACGGTTCATGAAGCCGATGAAACCGCGATCAT
Organism: Planctomycetia bacterium; assembly: GCA_030527705.1. Taxonomy (GTDB): domain Bacteria; phylum Planctomycetota; class Planctomycetia; order Pirellulales; family Thermoguttaceae; genus RGIG3701. The sequence goes on from JAUNAI010000228.1 coordinate 5,902, forward strand.
GTTCTGGTGCCTCGTGCGGAGAAAGTTGGCAGGATTTATGCCGATATGTACGAGAAAATACGGAAGAAGACGCGCTTTTCATGGTACCGTACACAGTTCGGACATTCCGCTGGTATACCGGTCGCAGTCAGGTCGGCGTATGGAAGGATATTCCCCAGGATTCTCAAGGACTCATGAACTGGTGGGACCGCATGCAGGACCAGTTTTATGGTTTCGACCCCTCCAATCCGGTTCAGACTTACGGTCGTGTCGCGTCATTTACGCTGATGCCGAAAGGGAAGCTGGATTATGTTCAGAAAAAATATCAGGTTGATTACCTCGTCCGAAACAAGAATGACCTGAAAGGGAGACAAATTCTGACAGAGGTACCGAACGGAATCGAGAGTTACGAGTTAATTTACGAAAATAAGGATTTCGAGTTGCGAAAAATGCACTAGAAAATATTTCCGTACCCCTGTTTTATACTCTTTTTCACAAGATAAATTC
>JAUNAI010000229.1 GCA_030527705.1 Planctomycetia bacterium
TACAATCTCTCCTTTTTTATTATACCGAAAGAAAACGGAAAAGTCAAGGATTTTCGAGAAAATTTTAGAAGATTTTAAGAAACAGAAAAAATAAACATGACGACGCAACCATCGTCACGTCGTCATACTCATTTTATACACTTCGCGACTACTCGCTCTTTCCGATGTCCTTAATCGCGGTCTGCGAGTTACGGATGGAACAGAATTTCGGACCACACATGCTACAGTATTCGTGGTGCGAGCCAGATCGGTTAATCGATTCCTCGTGCATCCGTTTCGCGGTTTCCGGATCGAGGGAAAGTTCAAACTGTTTCTGCCAGTCGAAATTGTACCGCGCGTGGCTCATTTCGTCGTCACGGTCTTGGGCATGTGGGCGATGACGTGCAATGTCTGCCGCGTGCGCCGCAATTTTGTGCGCAATCACGCCCGCACGAACGTCGTCGATGTTCGGAAGTCCAAGATGCTCTTTCGGCGTAACGTAACAGAGCATCGACACTCCATGAAATGCCGCCAGTGTTCCGCCAATCGCGCTGGTGATGTGGTCATAACCCGCCCCAATGTCGCAGACGAGCGGTCCGAGCACGTAAAATGGAGCTTCATGACACCACTCCATCTGGTTCCGCACGTTCATCTCAATCTGGTCCATCGGTACGTGTCCCGGACCTTCAATCATCACCTGACAACCGTGTTCCCACGCTTTCAGTGTCAGTTCACCCATGACTTTCAGCTCCGCAAATTGCGCTTCATCTGACGCGTCCGCAATACAGCCAGGACGGAGACCGTCGCCGAGACTCCAGGTCACGTCATAAGCTGCCAGAATCTCGCAGAGTTCGTCAAAATGCGTGTAGAACGGATTTTCCTGATTGTGCAACGCCATCCACTGCGCCACGAGCGACCCACCGCGCGACACGATTCCCAGCGTCCGTTTCGCCGCAAGCGGAACAAAATCCTTCAGCAACGCGCAGTGAACCGTCATGTAGTCCACACCCTGTTGCGCTTGGTACTCGATAATCCGCAGAAAATCTTCCGGTTTCATGTCGCCGATGGCTTCCAGTTCCTCCGCCACTTGATACAGCGGGACGGTTCCAATCGCGACGTTAATGTCGTCGATAATCGCCTGACGGATTTCGTTAATATTCTCGCCGGTTGATAAATCCATGACCGTATCCGCGCCGCACGCAATCGCGCAGTGGACTTTCGCCAGCTCGCACCCCATATCGCTCTGAATTGGGGAATTTCCGAGATTCGCGTTAATTTTCGTTCGGCAAGAAATCCCGATGCCCGTGGGAATGAGACCTTTTTCGAGGTGAATCCGGTTCGCGGGAATGACGAGCCGACCGCGGGCGATTTCGTCCCGGACCGTCTCCACGGGCAGAAATTCCTGTTTCGCCACAAGTTCCATTTCCGGCGTGATTCGACCGGCTAACGCTTCTGTTCGCTGAGTTTTGTGCATTTTATCCCCGATTTATTATACCCGACACACGATATATCCGACATACTATAAAATTTCGACTTACCGGTAGTCGTTTCGCGTTGCCAAAACGACTACCGGTAAGACCGCCCTTCACTGTATTTTTCATGGAGAATCAGTATTACTTTTTAACCTGATTAACCTGAATAATTCGTTTTGGGGTGAATTCTTTCCTTATATATTACCCCATTCTGAAAAAAAGTCAACCCCACCGGGCGTATATTTTGGAATTTCCTTACGGAGACGCGACGGTGACGAAAACGCCTTCTCCCGATTCGAGGTGAATTGCGTAAAAACCTGCGTCGTCCGGGGACACAATTTCTGGGATTCCGCGACGATAAACCGTCACCGTGCCGGGAGTTTTCGCCGTTTTTGCTGTATCGGAAGCCTGAAGGCGTAGCTTAACCAGCGTTGTCTGCGCAGCTTCCAGTTCCGTCATGTTCACGAGTGTAAAGGCGGTTTCTGCCGGGATTTCAGCAGTTTCCGTGTCATTTTCCCGTTCAAAACAGCCGATTAACAGCGGGTCGGGACAGTCGATTTCCTGAATGGTCGGGAAGTCAGTGAACTCGTCGGACATCTGTAAATACGGGACTTTTTCGGAAGCGTTATGGGTGAAAACTCCCAGATTCCGGTACTGGCAGAAAATGTCGGAAAGTAGCCGAATCTCGCGAAAAACGGTCCGCGCGTCGTACCACGCCGGGGTGAGTGTGCCGTCCGTGGTGATGAGCGACGGAAATTCAGGTGACAGTGCGCAGTAACGCCAACAGAGCAGTCCGCGACAGCCGAAAGAGATAAGTGAGTAACACTGCCACCGAAATTCCGCCGCGTTGGGTGTGCGTTTCGACGGCGTCCACGCGAATGTCTGGATACAACACCAGAATTCCCGGTTCCGCTCACGTGCGACTTTCGCGATGACGTTAATCGACTCGATGTATTCCGCGTAAGTCGTCCGTTTTCCCTGGCTCCAGTTCAGCGGGTAAATGTCCGTACAGATATACTCCGTCGGCACGTGGTCGCAGTATCCCTCACAGTGTTTCCGGTATAAATCGGGGTCGGAGTCGTAATATTCGATCGCCGCTGCACCCGCTCCGTACTTGAGTTGCGCCGCGTTGGCGTACATCGGAAGAAGGTTAATAAACGGTATTTTTCCGCCCGTTTCCGCGATATAATCCCGACAGACTTTTCCAAGTCGCTCCCAAGCGTCAGAGCCGGGTTCATCCGTGATGAAATGCCCCACGAAACACGGATGCTCGAAATACGCTTCCCCGGCAGTTTTCGGAGCGTGCCACCCGCCGTCATTTACGTAAAGCTCGATTCCGTTCGCGTCGCACTCACGCAGAAGAAACGGAAGATTCCGGGAAGAGGATTCCGCGCCGGTCGCGATGAGCATGTCAAAACCGCAGTCGTGATAATTCTGAACTGCCTGAGCGTCTAATTTCTCGGCAGCGAGATTCCACGCACCGATGCGGATGCGTTTTCGTGTGAAATATTCCGGTGAAAAGGGACTGGAAATGTCGCACCCACACCGTTCCCGAAACGCGGTGGGAAGGGGAATCGGTTTCACGCCGACGGGAAGCGTCACAGTTGATTTTAACCCCGACGCACTCTGAAATTCCGCTTCTCCGTCGTTTCGCGTTGCGGAACCGACTACCGGAAGAACCGCCCTTCCCTGAATGTCCGTGTGTAATTGGCATAACTCATAATTTCCCGGCGCATCGGCGATATACCACGCATAACCCCGTGAGTTGACGTGCGCGGGGACGGGCTTTCCGTCGCGACAGACGGTCATCGGGGTTCCTTTTCGTGCCGCGTCGAGCATTTCTTCAGAACGCTGAAGCGCAAAATCTTCCGTTTTCCACCCGTCCGTGAGCGTTCCGCCCGGTATCAGACAACGAAAACCAGTGTCCTGAAGGAGCGTTTCTTGCGTGTAATCGGGAGTGTCATTCGCCGCGTTGAGAAATTTCTCCGCGTCCTCCTGCGTCGCGAAAAAACCGAGACGAGAAATTCCCGTCGTCGCACCGGGCGTGCTGGGATTCGTCGGGTCAAGACGGAAAGAAGTCACCGTCCCACGCCACTGTCCGTGCGGGTAAGTCCGCAAGTCAACCACGAGATTCTGCCATTTCCCGTCATTTTTCAGCGGAAACGGCGAGTAACTCCGGTCGGAAAGTTCCGTCAGCGTCTCCGTCGTGAAAAAAACACCGCCGTACGGTTGGGGTGACTCAGACCGATAACGGAGCGCGAAAAATGGGTATTTCTCGGCGGAAAACGGATTCTTTGTCGTGACCGGCAGGATAAATTTCAGGTCACTTCCCGTCGCTTGAATCTGATAAAGTCCCAGCGCAAGTAGTCGGTTTCCCTGCTCCACCGTCGGCGCGTCGGCATCCGTTCCATGATTCAGAATCCAGAACGGACCGAGATTATTTTCGGTCTCTATTTTTGTTTTCGCTTCTGTTTCCACCGCGAAAATCGAACATGGAAATATACTACACACCGCGAAAAGCAATAAGAAAACATATATTTTCAAGTGGGACAGCATGATTTTCCTTTCGTTTTAGGGTGGGATTTTAATTCAGTGCTCTCATTTTACCCCACGCCGTCCGAATCGTCAAGCCCTCGGAGACAGTTTCTGGAAAAAATTTACGAGAACCGGTGGAAAATTGCGTCGCCCCCCCTTGCGTGATGTCAAGTCTGGTTTAGAATAATGGAATATTGGTATACAGCTCGGTTTCGGAGTATTTTCCGTGATGAGTCTGTTTTACACGTTTTTCACACTTTTTCCGTTTTCGAGGATTTCATCATGCGCTGGACTCAGACGCTCATTACTACCCAGAAAGAAGCTCCGGATGGAGCCAAAATCCCAAGTCATATCCTGATGCTCCGTGCTGGGCTGATTTCCCAAGCGATGGCGGGTGTGTATTCTTACCTGCCGCTCGGTCTGAAATCTCTGCGGAAAGCGGAAAATATCGTCCGCGACGAAATGAATCGGGCGGGTGCCGTCGAGTTGCTCATGAGCGCACTCACACCGCAGTCGCTCTGGGAACAGACGAATCGCGTTGACGCTTTCGGAAACGTTCTGATGAAGTTTTCGATTAACCGCGCTGGAAACGTCACGCCGGTGGTGCTCTGTCCGACGCACGAAGAACCGATTACGGATATCGTTTCCCGCTACGTTTCGAGTTACCGTCAGTTGCCGATTACGCTGTACCAGATTCAGACAAAATTCCGTAACGAAGAACGTCCTCGTTCCGGTGTCATGCGCACGAGCGAGTTCATGATGAAGGATGCGTACAGTTTCGATACAACGATGGAAGGTCTGGACACGAGTTTCGATAAAATGTATGACGCTTATCACCGCATTTTTAACCGTGCCGGACTGAATTTCCTCCCGGTCGACGCAGACAGCGGAGCTATTGGCGGAAACGCAAGTAAAGAATTCATGGTTCTTGGCGAAAACGGCGAAGATAACGTCGTTGTCTGCCCGGAATGTAAGTACGCAGCGAATACGGAAAAAGCTGAAATCGGCGAGAATACGTACACGAAGAGTGACGAGGCTCTGGCGGAAATCGAGAAAGTCCTCACACCGGGCGCGAGCAGTATCGAGGCGGTCTGCAAGTTCCTAAAATGCGAGCCGGAACGGATGCTGAAGACGATGATTTTCGACGCGGATGGAAAGCCGGTGGTAATTGTCGTGCGCGGTGACCATGACGTGAACGAAATTAAAGTCCGTCGCCTTCTCGGTGTGAAGAATCTGGAATTGGCGTCTGCGGAAACCATTGAGCGCGTCACGGGTGCCCCGGTCGGTTTCGCCGGTCCGGTCGGACTGAAAGAAAACGTCCCGGTTTACGCGGATATTGCGGTAAAATACGTCGTGAACGCCGTCACGGGTGCCAACTCCGCCGGTGAAGAAGCTCACATCACGGGCGTGAATCCCGGTCGCGATTTCGAGCCGGTTCAGTATGCTGACGTGCGCAACGCGGTGGCAGGCGACAGTTGCCCGAAATGCGGAAAAGGACGTTTCATCATCCGTCGCGGTATGGAAGTCGGTCACGTCTTCAAGCTCGGCACGAAATACTCGGAAGCACTCGGCGCGAAGTTCCTCGACTCCGACGGTCAGGCTCTGAAAACTATCATCATGGGCTGTTACGGAATCGGTGTCGCGCGTATTTTGGCGGGCTGTATCGAAAACAGTTACGACGAAAAAGGGATTATTTGGCCCGTTTCTCTCGCACCGTATGAAGTCTGCGTCGTTCCAATGCGCGTGACCGACGAAGCGACGATGGCGGCGGCGACGAAACTCCACGACGACCTTCAGGCGGCTGGAATCGACGTGATTCTCGACGACCGCGACGCGCGCCCCGGCGTGAAGTTCAATGACATCGACCTGATCGGCTTCCCGCTCCGCGTCGTTATCGGACCAAAAGGCTTGGCGAACGGCGAAGTGGAACTGAAATGGCGCTGGGACGCGGAGTGCACGAACATTCCGCTCGAATCCGCCGCACAGTCAATCGCCGACGTGATTTCTACGGAACGCACGACGGGAGAACGGTTTAAAGCGTCGAAAAATCAATAAAAAAAGAAATACACACAAGAAAAGCAAGCAATCGAAGATTACGATTAAAAGTTTTTTTGGAATTTTTTAATACCGACGCAACGTGTAATCTCGCTTTGCCGTCGTTACGCGTTGCGAAACGACTTGCGGAAGGACCGCCTGTCGCGATACGGTAATTTAGCCGTTTTAAGGTCTGGGAGAAACCTATTTTGCAAAAATGGTTTCTCCCACGGGCGTAAATTCTCTACGGTTAGCAAGTTCCTCCCGACAGGGTGGAATCTTGCGTTAGTGTTTAGAAATACGACCTATAAACATTCGTGAGGAGGGAAACATTTTTGCAAAATTGTTTCCCCCTCAC
>JAUNAI010000022.1 GCA_030527705.1 Planctomycetia bacterium
ATTTCCACGTTTCTTGTGATTTCCGTGTTTTCCGTCTCGAAATGTTTTTTACTCAGCAACTCTTTATTCTCTAAATTTTCTGACATCATCATATATATGGTAAAATTCTGTTTTTACTGAAATCTTTTTTTCCATAAAGTGATAGATTTCTATCACTGGGAATGGGCGTATTACTTCATTTTATCATATTTATAAAGTTTTGTCCAGAGGAATACGCGCTTTTCGCTTACGTTTTTTCAGAAATTATCAGGTGCAGAACACCAAAAAATCTGAAACCGCTATAGGCGAAAATGGGAAATTATGGTAAACTACATTTAAATTCATTTTCAGGAAATTGAAAGTATAATCACCATGAAAGATTTTATCATATACATTATCGTACGTCTAATAATCGCGGTCGTTCAGGCACTCTCGCTAGAGCAGGCAAAATCCTTCGCCGGTTTTCTTGCGTGGTTGTGTTGCGACGTCCTTCACATTCGCGGAAAACTTCTACGGGACAATCTCGTTCACGCTTTCCCGGAAAAAAGTCTCACAGAGATTCACCAACTTGAGCAAAAAACGTGGCGCCATCTCTGTTTTATGATTGTTGAGACTGCTCTGGCAGAGCGTAAGATTCATCGGTCCAACTGGAAAAAATATGTCACTCTCACCAACGAGTCCGCCCCACTTCAGGCGATGTACGAGCGTCGACCACTCATTTACGCGACCGGTCACCTCGGCAATTTCGAGTTCGCAGGCTATATCATGGGACTTATCGGCATTCCCCCCTATAGTGTCGCACGGACACTGGATAATCCGTATCTGAACCGTTTTTTATGCACATTTCGACGGACTACCGGTCAAGCGATTATTCCGAAAAAAGATGCGGCTCCACTTCTGGAACTGGCGATGACCCAGGGACGTCCCGTCGTAATTCTGACAGACCAGTACGCTGGCGAAAAAGGAGTCTGGGTAAAATCTTTCGGCCGGGACGTTTCCACTTATAAAGTCGTCCCCATTCTATCCTGCATGTTTAACGCGCCAGTCGTCCTCTCCGCGCCGATTCGGCAAAAAGAAGAGCTTTTTCACTTCGACATTCTGGTTCAGGAAGTCTTGGAACCAGAAATTCAGACCGACTTAACCTCACCGCGAGCGATGGCGCAGTGGTATAATGACGTTTTCGAATTACTGATTCGTCGCACACCGGAACAGTACTGGTGGATACATAAACGGTGGAGACCGAAACCAGAACATAAGAAAAAATAGGACAAATAGAAAGAAAGCGGATAATTTACACCGTGTATATTAGGGGGCATTACCGAAATACCTCACTCCTCCGAAAGACGTTTTTAGAAGACTTCCACCCCGCCCCTTCCGTCACTTCGTGACACCTCCCCTAAAAGGGGAGGCTTTAAATAGGGTGAAGCCAAAACTCACAGACATTACACCGTCAGTCAAAAATCAGTTCCCATACAGATGATCCTCGATTTCCCGTGCTTCCGAGGAGAGACCACCATAAAGAAAACCGTTCTTTTTCTTCCCTTTTTTCTTTTCCGGATTGGCGTTATCGATGGTTTTACGCATTTCCTCCGTCTGCGCGTCGTACTGGTCATCAGCCGTTGCTTTCGGCATGTCTTTCGAGTGACCGCGCATGGACGTACATCCAACGGAAAGGCCACACAAGAGCATGAGCACACAGAATATAAAAGCGGTTTTTCGTTTCATGAAACACCTAAATTTACGGAAAAAAACAGGTTAATAACGACTTTCGGGCAGTTACTCTGAGAGTTTCGTTCGGGAATAATGCCGGCCATTTACTCCGGAAAATCACTCCTGTGGCGGTTCCAGACCGAAATCGCGGATGGTGAAGAGCGTTTTCAGCTGATAACCAGCTTTCTCGAACGCTTCACGTCCACCTTCCAGACGGTCCAGAATGGCAATGACTGTTTTCACTTTCAGGCCGTATTCTTCCGCGCGTTCAATCGCCTTCAAGGATGAACCGCCCGTAGTAACGACATCTTCGACGATGACGACCGTGTCACCAGCTTTTACAGGACCTTCAACGAACTTATTCGTACCGTGACCTTTCGCCTCTTTACGAACGAGAAATCCCTGAAGCTCTTTCCCCTGCACGTCAGCCATGGTGATAATCGACGCGACAATCGGGTCCGCGCCCATGGTCATGCCACCGACAGCGGCAGGAAATTCCGCTTCCTGCTCCATCAGTTCCAGCATTCCTTCCGCGACGAGACGGACGCCTTTCGAGTTCAGCGTCACCTGCCGACCGTCACAGTAGTATTTCGCTTTCTTGCCGGACGCGAGTATGAAATCACCGAATTTCAGCGCGTTGTCGAGGAGTAACTGTTTCAGTTCGTTGGAATCGTACATCTTTTAATTTCCTTGAATAAGTTAATCGTTACCATGAAAAAACATGAAAAACCATAAAAAACCGCCCGATTTCTCAGTTCATTCCATTATAACGAATTCTGAAAAAATGTCGATAGGGAGAGGCACGTTTTTAACCGTTTTCTCCTAAATTTACAGCGATGTCGGTAATTCGACAGCTTCCGGAATGCTTCCATCTGTCGGAGCAATCACCTGTGGCAATTCCGGTGCCACGGCGGGTTCTGTTCCCGGCAGTGAATACGGTGTCGCAGGCTCACTCGGTAATTCAGGCGCCACTGGCGCATTCAGCGTCGGAGCCTGAGCACCAACAGCCGGATTTACCGTCGGATTTACCGTCGAATTCACAGCTGGAAGATCCATCGAGACCTGCGGCGTCGCCTGAATCGGTTGTGCCTGCGCACTTACCTGTGTTGTCGCCTGTGTCGAGGTGCCTGACGGACTCGATGTAACACTCTGCGTCGGCGTAGAGTTATTCGTTGCGACAGCATTTTGCGGAACATTCACCGCTTTCGGAGCAGAACAGCGCATAATCAGCTGAGAACGCGGTCCAAGAAGAGCACCGAGACTGTCGATATCCGCAAGACTCATTAAAATCGGTCCGGAAAGCGACTGTTTACCGATACTGTTCGGGTCCGTCGCCGGCAGAATACGGAGTGAATCGCTACAACCTGGCACGCCCGCCACACGGAGGAATTCATAATACGTCTCCGTCGGACTAACCATTTTCTGCCCGAAACTGAAATCGCCGTCTTTCTGAACCAGATCACCACCAATTCCAAGCCAGAATCGGCCTGCGAAAAGACCGTTCAGCGTCAGAATCATCTCATAACGATCCAGATACACAATCGCGTGGAACGGTCCCTTCACCACTTTTAACTGAGTCCCTGGCTGAAGCGTAAACGGTGCGGTAAGCCCATTTACGCGGATGATGAATTCTTCCGGAATCTGATACTGGAGCGCGATTTTCTCTACCGTATCACCTGGCTGAATCGTGTATGCTGGTTCTAGGAAACTCTGCTGAGAATAAATCACCAGCGTTGCCGCCTGCACAAGAATATTCGTCAACTCCGCCAGCTCCTCGGCTGAAAAACGTGGATCACCATAATATTTACTCAGCGACTGAAGTACTTCCAGCGCGTTACCATTCTGAATTTTTTCCGTAGCAATTTTCAGGTACTCACGGACCGCTTCCGTTTCTGCGTTACGCGTTTCCGCAACTTCCGCCACGGTCGGAGCGTTGGTACGCAGAGAATTCGCGGAACGACTCACACTCGCGCTCGAATGATTGGAGCGTAACGGGTTCGTGATCGTCTGATTTCCACCACCATTCACATGATTTTCATCCGCCGGAACAGAAAGGTCCGTCGAAATATCAGTTGGCAAGTCCGTTGCCACCTCTGTCGTCCCTGCCGTTCCTACTGCTGGTAAATCCGTCGCGAGTTCCGATGGTACGGGAAGTGCAGCCGTCTGTGGAGCAGATAAATCAGGCCCCGCAGTCAGTTCCGGCCCAGGTGGGAGTTCCGTATCCAGCGATGGTCCACCATCTAAGGATGGTCCAGCATCCAGCGTCGGCGCAACCGCTACAGACGCAGACACACCATTTCCATTTATCGCGGGTAACTCGGAGCCGACCGGAGCTTCTGGAGAAGCCGTAACAGCCGGAGGAACATCATTCAGCGACGGTAAATCGGTATCTAAAACCGGCGCGGCAGCAACCACCGGTGTATCAGACGGCACACCAGTCTGCGTTCCAGCCGGCGTTCCAACCGACGTTCCAGTCAGCGTCCCCGACTGCATTCCAGACGCAGTTCCGGCCTGATTTTCCAGTTGCGGAGCAGTAGCTACACCACCTGATATTTCCGTGGGAAGTTCCTGTGCAGGCATATCCGGAGCTGACACACCCGGTGCGGGAGGGAGTTCATCCAGCGCGGGTAGCGAAAAACCATCATCATTTCCATTGGGAGTCGGAGCAGGCGCAAACGGCCCCGCGTCGGCAAACGTCGGCGTTTCCGGTGCATTCAGCGTCGGAGCTGCTAACTGCCCCGCTGCCGTCATATTTCCAGCCGTATTTCCCTCGACATTTCCACTTGTATTTCCGGTACTCGCCACTTTTCCCGCCGTTTCCCACGGAAAAGGTGATGAACTCAAGAAATAATAGGAACCTACCGTGACACCGGCAAAAAACATAGCGACAACAATTGTGCGAATCATTTCCATCTTGACTTTACTCCCATACTGGATTTCAATCCGTTCTGGGAGAAGTTTAACGAATTTTTCCATTTTAGACCATAGAGAAATTGACAATTTTAGAAAATTTTCCAGAAATTTTTCTAAAAAAACTGGAAACATGCCACTTGACAGGTTTCCAGTAAATGAAAATATGTATTTCTTGTAACTTATCGATGATATGTTACAAGATTTTATCCCAACTTATTCGCAATTCTTTCCAGTAACAGGACGATCGCCAATCCTAGAATCAGCGCAATGACCACATGAATCTGCGTCGCCGTACTAAAATCCGTCATAGCAAGCATCTTAAACTCTTTTCCATCCTGAACCTGGAAGGGCCAGAGACACCGTAGGGAACCAATCATGAACCCCGTCAGAACAGCGAGCGTCGTACTGTGATAATGTTTCAGGAGGTATTTCAGGAACCGGGAGAAGAATAACAGTCCGAGCACGCACCCACAGCCAAAAACACACAACGTGAGGAAGTCCGAGACCGTCGTCCGGCCCTGCGCCAGCTCCTTCACGCGATGGATAATATGGTGGTACTCACCCAGAATCAGAAGAATGTACGACCCACTGATTCCCGGCAGAATCATGGCACAAATCGCAATCGCGCCGCATACAAAAATATAAAGCAAATTGCCGTCATTTCCCTGAACTTGTGGAATCGACGTAATAAAATATGCTGCGACTGTGCCAATAACCATCGCGAGGATGTTCAGGATGGTTTTCTGTGAAATCTGCCGATACAGAATGAGAACCGACGCGAGAATCATCCCCATAAAACACGCGAACGTGACCGGCAGATGATGCGCGAGCAAGTGTGTAATCAGCACAGAAAAACTTCCCAGACCAATCGCGATACCGAGAATGAGCGTAATCAGAAAACCGAGATCGACATGGTTCCAGGCAGCTTTCCACTGACCTTTCAGGACCATTTTCACGAAATCCAACCCGAAATTGCTAATCGCGCCGATCAGACGTTCATAAATCCCGACAATCATCGCCACCGTTCCTCCGGAAACCCCCGGAATCGAGTCGGCAATGCCCATTAACATACCACGTATGATAATTGCAAGTGTTGATAACATAAAACCTCACTGTGATTAGGGAGTATTCATACTCATAAACATTTCCGTGTTCAAATCTCCCACAGAACTCACTGAAAACCAGTGATTGAAGGATTTTTCCTTCAAGTCTCTTTTTCTTTTAACCTGAAAATGAAATCTTTACCGATTTATAATGTCACATTTATAACCTCACTCCTTACCCGAAAACTGAATCACGCGGACTTCTTCCGGTTCCAGCTTTAGCGTTATGACGTCACCGAATCGATGCGTTTCCGGCACGTCGCCTTTATTCTCGCCGAAAACCATCTTGCTCGTGTAGATGGTCTCCGTGTCCGGCACCATTCCCAACGCACGGTCAAGCGTAACGGTATATTCGACCACCTTATTCGACGGATTATGAACGGAAAGGTATCCCAGCCGTTTCTGGTCCCAGCCGGAGTAGCCATACGCCTCACTTCTCCGCGGGTCGCCACCGTGATAATGCGCGTTCTTGAACGTCGGGAAAATCTCATGTGCCCACGCAATTCCCTCACTCAACACGTCCCAATCCGAATCCACAAGCACTCGTGGGCGGAGGTACATTTCAAGGAAACCTGAACCACGCGAAAGGTGCATGAAGAGGTATTTTCGGAATTCCTGCGGGTCTTCTCCTGCTGTGTTCTTTTTCGGTTCATGATTGAAAATCGAGACCAACGGAAATTGTGTCTGGTCGTCATTCACAATCGAGTAGTATACTCCATCGCGATAACGTAATTCTTGCGAGCGCGTCGAACCGTTGGCGGCATCCCCGGCGTTAATCATCCAGCACGTATCCACATACTGCAACCACCACGGACTGAGCCACGCGGCATTCGAGATCACGATATACACTTCCGGGTTTATTTCATGCTGTTTTCTGAAAATCTCACACAGTCGTTCCGCGCTGGCGGAGAGATAATAAATCTTTAACTCGTCGTATTTTGCGTCGTTCAACCGTTTATCGCCGTTACTGAACCCCTCCGTTTCCAGTTGTGGCATCGCCGGACAACCGCGCCCAAGAAGCTCGATATTTCTCACATTCAGGTGACCGAAAATACCGTCCAACTTGAAGAATGTCACGCCCATTTTCGTCAGCTCAAGCATCCGTGCTTCAAAATCCGCCATATATTTCGGACCACACATCGACATACCCATCGTAAATGATTCATAGCCCGCTTTTTCATATTCCGCGACCATTTCCCGACACCCAAAAATGCAGGCAGGCGATAGCCACAGTCCCAAGTCGCTCCCACATTCATGAACTTTCGCGAACGTCGAGGCGAAATCCGCATCAAATTTATGATTCACCGGAAACGCATGACCGATAAGGTCCGTATTTCGTTGCCAACCATCATCAATTACGTACGCTGTCAGTGGCGGACACTTACGCTCCGTGACGAGTTTCTGATGAATTGTCTCGACGGCCTGCGCAAAATTCTCCTTACTCACCCCTCGACTAACATCAAACCACGAGTTATATTGCACCTGAAGTCGTGCCGGACGGATTCGAATACGGTCAATATACTCCAAAAACGTATCCTTCATGAATTTCGGATCGTCGCCGACACCCCAAACCGCCTTATGCGTCGTGTACACAGTTCCTGGCTTCAACTCGAAACCCCACTGATACGCACACTGGAGTTTCCCATTTTCAACCACATTACACGCCGCCGGAAATTCCACACCCCAGAAAGTCGCCGTCTGGGTGGTATAAAGTGGCTGACCGAGCCCCGGACGCCACTGTCCGCCACCATTCATATAAATCTCTCTCTTCTGGTACGGCTGGAGCGCGTCCACTGCGGGAATTGCCTCCAATTCGATATATTCCAGCGTTATCGGCTCCGTTTTCGTCTCGATTTCCAGCCACTTATGAGCGTAAAAGTCAGCATTTCGCACTGCATAATGAACCGTGACCGTCAGCCCAAACTCCTGATTTTCCAGTTTCGCAACGAATTCAGAACCGTCGGCATTTTCTTTCTTCTCCGTACCGCGACAGACGAAATCGGCGGACGTGAGATAACGGTCTCCCTCGACAAACTGCGTACCGCGCGAAATCCGAAGACGGAATTCTGGCGTGTCGCTCATTTCCGGCTTCCACGACTGATTCGCAATTTTATTCACGATTTCCGACGTGCGCAAAACGCCATTTTCGTCAACCGTCGCCGTCCGACTGAGATACGAATTAGAAATCGTCGCCGTCTCTGTCGCGCTCACGGTAATAACCGACAGGAACAGGACAAAAAAGGCTGTAAAAATGATTCGGTAGGAAGGATACATAGGATACCTCATGATAAAAATAACAAAATACAAGCGACGAAGTCGCGATTAAAAGTTTTTTTGAAGGAGGTGTGTTAAAGCCTCCCTAATTTCATACCGGAGTACGATTTTAAATTCCCCTCTTTTCAAGAAGGGTATGCCGATAAGCGGGGATGTTCTGAATTGCAAAAACGGCAACCACTTCTGAACCCCCGTCAGACGACGTCTACCACCTCTCTTAGAAAGAGAGGATTTCACAACGTGAGACGCCTCGTCTCCCAGTTTATTTCTTCTACACACAAAAGGGACTGGGAGAACGTCAGCCGTTTTCGTCAGACTCCATTCCACCAATCCCTAATTTTTACGTCAGGCACAAAAATACCTTATTTACTGCGGACGACCACAACATTTCTTGTATTTCTTCCCACTTCCGCACGGACATGGGTCATTCGGTCCCACTTTCGGCAACGTATTCCGAATCGGTGCGACTTTTCCCTGCGTCTGTGACGCTTCAATCGCCGCTTTCTGCTGCTGTCCAATCGCGCTGTTCGTTGCCGACTGTGCGTTGACGGCCTGCGTCGTGGAACCAGCATCCGCATGATGTGCCGTCTGTTGCGTCCACGTCGAGCCGACAAAACGCTCATCAAGCTGTTCCATACGGAAAACCAAGTCCGTCACACGTTCACCAACCGACTTCCACATCGCGTCATACGTCCGCATGCCTTCTCGTTTATACTCCACTTTCGGGTCAACCTGAGCATAACCACGTAGACCCACGCTACTCTTGAGATGGTCCATCGTCAGCAGATGTTCCTTCCATGCGCTATCCAAAATGGACAACACCAGCGCGCGTTCCATTTTCCGCATTTCCGGACGATAACGGTCATCAATCGATTCCAGCATCTTCATCCGGAACTGGTCCGCATTCCGTCCCGCCAGCTCTTCCGTGTGGAGTTCCACTTCCCACCGCGCCATCACCTCTTTCGCCAGCGCTTCCAAGTCGCTTTCCGTCAACTTAAACTCGCGGTTTTCCTGGTGTTTCGCGATGTAATCCTCGACCCACGTCTTCATTTCGTCCACGATTTTATTTTCTTCCAGCGCGGTTCCACGGCTGTATTCGACCAACATCTTATGGAACTGTTCTTGCGTCATGTTCCGCAATTCGCCGAGGTCAATCGTCTTTCCGAAACGGTCATTTACCCACGGAAGAATTCCATCCATGTCGTAAATCCGGAACCCCTGCGCATCGCGACGTGAGAAATGATACTCGCCAGCTAGAACTGGGAATTCGATTTCTTTCTCGAAATACGCGTTCTTCACTACATCGAAAATCTCTTTCTTCAGCTTGTCGAACGTCTTCCCTTCCAGCTGTTCCACTGGCACGTCAATTCCGAATTTTCCACGTAACCACGCTTTCGCCGCCCGTAGAGCGTAACCTTTTTCCAGCGCATAAGCACCTTCCGAAAGATCCACTTTCTGGATAAACGCACTCACTTTATCACAGAGGAACGTATCTAATTCCTCACGGTCCACCGCCCGCAAGTCACGTTCACGGATACTGATATTCCAACGCGTGTTGATCGATTTCGCAAGCGCTTCCCAGTTCCATTCTTCTTCCTCCACGTCGAAAGAGACATTCTCTTCCAGCAGATCCTGAATCGTGGCTTCTACCATGCTCAGCGCTTCATTAATCGCTTCTTTCGACGCTTCCTCGTAATTCATATTCCGATAATGACGTGGCGTCAACTCCGTTGCCAGCTGGTCGCCCGCCCATTTACAGAACGTTTCCACGCCATAATTCGGATCCAGATACGTCGCCAAATACGCATCCAACTGTTCCTGAACCATCGTAAAAATCAGATCCCGACAATTCACACCCTCCAGAATATTCTGGCGATAACGGTACGTCCGCTTACGCTGTTCGTCCATCACCTCATCATAATCAAGCAGGCTTTTACGAATCTCGAAGTTCCGCTCTTCCACTTTCTTCTGTGCACCCTCTACACGCCGAGTCACCATCGGGCTTTCAATCGCCTGGCCGTTCTGCATTCCGAGCCACGTCAACGCGCTCTTTACCCAGTCGCCCGCGAAAATACGCATTAAGTCGTCTTCCAGCGACAGATAAAATCGGCTGGAGCCCGGGTCCCCCTGACGTCCGCAACGTCCGCGCAACTGAAGGTCGATTCGGCGAGCCTCGTGACGTTCCGTACCAATCACGTACAGACCACCCAATTCACGTACTTCTTTTCCCTCTTCCTTCATGTGTTCACGCGTTTCGATTTCACTCGTCAGCGCATCCCACTCCTCTTTCGGCACTTCCAGTCGCGTGGGATACTTATTCTGCAAGATACTCCACGCCATCGCGTCCGGGTTTCCACCAAGAATAATGTCCGTACCACGTCCCGCCATGTTCGTGGCGATCGTCACCATGCCTTTACGGCCGGCCTGCGCAATTACTTCCGCTTCCTGTTTGTGATTCTTCGCGTTGAGCACGTTATGTTTCACGCCCATCCGGTCCAGCATGTGAGAAATTAATTCACTCCGTTCAATCGACGTGGTACCGACCAGAATTGGACGCCCACCCCGACGGATACTGTAAATACGCTTACGCGGAATCTTCTCCGCTTTCTTTTCACGGTCACCCTTAAACTCGAATTCCACATACTCATCTGTCTCCGAGATGATATGTCCGAGCCACTCGCGGTCATCCTTATCCGTCAACTCCAGCACATCCCAGCGGTGAACCTTCTCGATTTCCTCCGCGACCGCCTGATATTTTTCCTTTTCGGTCATGTAAATCAGGTCCGGGTGGTTAATACGCTGCATTTTTCGGTTCGACGGAATCGCCACTACATCCAGATTATAAATCTTATAGAACTCCGTCGCTTCTGTCATTGCCGTACCGGTCATACCGCAGATTTTCGGATACAGCTTGAAGAAATTCTGGAGCGTGACCGTCGCGAGCGTCTGGTTTTCATTCTTAATCTTGACGCCCTCTTTCGCCTCGACCGCCTGATGAAGACCATCCGACCAGTTACGTCCCGGCATCAGTCGTCCAGTGAACTCGTCCACAATCACGATTTCGCCGTCGCTAATCACGTAATTCACGTCCAATTTATACAGATGATGCGCTTTCAGAGCATTATCAATCAGGTGGGGCCACTCCATGTTTCCAGCAGTATAGAAGCACTCAACGCCCGCCAGTTTTTCCGCTGCGCGAATCCCCTGGTCGGTCAGATTCGTAGAATGTTCTTTCTCGTTCACCTCGAAATCGACACCCTTCACCAACTGCCGCGCAATTCGGTCCGCCTCGCGATACTTCCCGATGTCTCCGTGTGCCGGACCTGAAATAATCAACGGCGTTCGCGCTTCGTCAATCAAAATATTATCCACTTCGTCGATAATCGCGAAATTAAGCCGACCTTGCGCCTGCTGTAGTTCCAGCGGATACCGCCAGTCGTTCTTCGCCGCCGGACGCATGTTGTCGCGGAGATAGTCGAAACCCAACTCGTTATTCGTTCCGTACGTAATATCACACCGATACGCCGCCTGACGCTGGTCATTCGAGATATTCGACTGGATATTTCCTACCGTCAGTCCCAACGACATGTATAACGGCCCCATCCATTCCATGTCTCGACGCGCCAGATAGTCGTTCACCGTCACGACATGGACCCCTTTTCCGGAAATCGCGTTCAGATAAGCCGGGAGCGTCGCGACGAGCGTTTTACCTTCACCGGTAATCATTTCCGCGATTGCACCACTGTGAAGAACCGCACCACCGATGAGCTGAACATCATAATGACGCATTCCCAACACGCGTTTTCCCGCCTCTCGGCATACCGCGAATGCTTCAACGAGCAGATCGTCTAACGTCTCGCCCGCTTCCAGACGTTTCCGAAATTTAAACGTCTGTTCCCGTAGTTCCGCGTCCGACATGGCGACATATCGCGGTTCCAGTTCATTAATCGCGTTAATTTTCGGCTGAAGTCGCTTCAAATAACGAGCATTCGACGACCCAAAAACCGATGTAATTCCGTGTTCGACGGACTGACCGATATTAGTAAAAAAGTCTGAAGTGAAATCCCAAACGCGTTCCCAATTTGCCATGACGCTTTGTCCTGTCTCGTTTTTTTCAAAAACTTTCTATGCCCGACACACTATAAAATTCAGCTTTACCGTCGTTTCGCGTTGCTAAAACGACTGCTGAAAGGACCGTCCTTCCCTGAATTTTCATGTGTGATTGGTATAAATGATTATGAATATGGTAATTCCCCAAAGCTCACCTTTATCCCTCTCCGCTTACTTCGGCACAGTACAGGATTTCGGCTTTATGCTAACTCCAGAGAATCCGCTTATTATATAATATGTATTTACTATAGCGAACTTTGAAAATCGGTCAAGTGGAATCCCGCTAAATTTCCCGAAAAACCGGTAAAATTTAGCAAAAAAACCGTTTTCTAACAAGATTTTTACGATTTTCTGAAAATTTTACTATCTACATAAACCCTTTAGGATATAGGAAACAGGGATTAAGGATAGGAATCAGAATGTAAATATTTTCTTATTAACGCATGATTCTATCCTTTATTTTAGAAGGAAAGATATAATTATACATCGAAATTCCTCCTTTATCCACGACTTGCCCCCTATATCCCCCTACCCCAGTTTCCTATACCCTATTCTATACAAAAAAAGTCTGTTCTGCAACACGCGCAAAACAGACCTTTCTCCAGTAGTAGTTAGTTTCTTATTTGACGTTGACGGCCGGGACGACCCAGACGCTCAATTCCGTCTCGAATTCGGCGGAAAGGTGAATCTTCACCTTATAAAGACCGACTTCACGCAACGCGCTGGGAAGACGAATCTGATCTTCAACCAACGTGATGTTCTGAGCTTTCAACGCATTCAGAATTTCAACCGCACCGACGGAACCATACAGACGACCTTCATCATTGGCGTTCACGCCGATCGAAACGCTGACATTCTGCAACATGTCGTAAAGCGCCTGATATTCCGCATTCTTCGCCTTGTGAATTTCCGCCAGCAACGCCTTGTGTTTCTCGACCATACGCTTGTGATGATCCGTCGCGACCGTCGCCAACCCCTGCGGAATCAGGTAATTATGCGCATAACCCGGTTTCACTTCCACAACGTCGCCCTGCTTGCCAAGGTTATCCACGGACTGAATCAGAAGGAGTTCGATACCGCCGTTCGGACCCTTCGGAAGGCGCTTCATTTTGAAGGAATTGCGCTTGATTTTCTTCTGTTTTTTGGTGTTGGGCATGATTTTTCCTTTCTATATCCAAATCACAGGTTATTTTATCTGCATTTCCATGTTTCACATATTTCTAAATCCACGAAAATACTTCAATCTCCGGTTTTCCCGGTCCCTGTGAATCTATTCGCCAACAGGTGAATGAAACGTGCACGTTATTGAAGGAGCGCAATGCTCATTAGTCCAATAACGAGGTGTCCTTGCATTTTTACAAGTTAGATGGAATCCTCCATCAGCTTTTTTGCCAACGTCGTCCAGATGTCCGAAGAAAGGACGTTCTGTGCCGCTGTCCAAAGCTCATTTTACTCCAGATTAAGTTTAAAATTCCTGTCTTAAAACAAAAATTGACACTTAAAACGGAATGTCATCATTGACTGGTCCCGCATTTCCGCCACCCTGATTTCCGCGCTGTTGCGGAGCCGGGGAGTAAGAATCATCGTAGGAACCATACGCTTCCGCCTCATTTCGGTAAGAGCGACCTTGCGAGCCACTACCCGAATTGCGACTACCGAGCATCTGCATCTTCTCACCAACCACGCGCAAACGAGAACGTTTCTGTCCGTCCTGCTCCCACTGGTCCATCTTCAAGCGTCCCTCAATCAAAACTTGAGAACCCTTGGAAAGATACTGATTACAGGTTTCCGCCTGCTTCGCCCAAAGCGTAACGTCAATGAACGTTGTGTCCTCAACCCACTCTCCTTCGGGAGTCCTACGACGATCATTAATCGCCAGCCCAATGTCACAAACCGGCATTCCAGACGGCGTATAGCGCAAATCCGGATCCCGAGTCATATTCCCCACGAGAATCACACGGTTATAACTGGCCATCTTCAAGTCTCCTAAAGTGAAAGGTCAGACAATCGAAAAATTACTCTTCGTCCTCGTATTCATCAACCGAGGGCATTTCTTCTTCATCGTCGTCCAGTTCCGGAAGCTGACGATCCTGCATCGCGGCCGGACCAGCTTCAGCATGCTTGACGAGTTCATCCACAATACGCGGATCAATTTTGATGAAGAGATTACGAATGTTCGCATCGAACAGACCAAACTGACGGTTCAGTTCCGCCAAGTTGAGACTGTCAAGGCGGAAATACATCAGCCAATATAGACCTTTGCGCTGTCCGTTAATCGGATAAGCAAGGCGACGTTCTTCCCACTGACGGCTAACGAGGATTTCTCCTCCGGCATCCGTAACCAATTTGTTGACTTGGGCGGCAATACCTTCCGGGTCACGGGCGAAACGTCCGGAGTCCAGAATAAACATTCCTTCATAAACGTTGAGAGCCAAAGTTACACTCCTGATAAATGATAAAAAAACTAACTACTTCACGGTACTTTCAAGTACCTAAAACAGAAAAGTCAGGCAGATTCGACCCTACTTTTCAATTCTATCGTATCGCGCAACACTTAACCCATATTGTAACGAGTCATACAGCGTTCTGCGCCTTCCTTGACCCACGATTCCACAGCATCCGCCGCACGCTGAACCGCAACGTCAATCAATTCCCGATCCCCTTTATTAAATTTAGCCAGAACATAATCCGCCAAATCCCAACTCGCAGGCTTCTCGCCGACACCAATTCGTAACCGTGTTACTGCGTCTGACCCTAGCGCACGAATGCAATCCGCCAAGCCTTTCTGACCACCGGCGGAACCCTGCATCCGCATCCTGAGTTTTCCCACTGGCAGATTAATATCGTCACAGATAATCAACACATCTTGACGTTCTACCTTGAAAAAATCCACACACGGACGCACACACTGACCGCTCAGATTCATGTACGTTACCGGACTGAGAAAAATAACTTTCTCACCTCCGATAATACCTTCCATTATCTCGCCCTGGAATTTCGACTTCACCCGTCCGTTTCCGTGACGTTTCGCAAGCTCCGCAAGGACCTCATAACCCATGTTATGCCGAGTCCCCACGTATTTTGCTCCGGGATTTCCAAGACCTACGATCAATTTCATTTGGCTTTTCCGTCCTTCTACTGAGGATAGGAATTCTTTCGCACGCCGACGATTGGACAAAATCTGGTCCACCACAGGTCCCTGCGGCATAGAATCTTGAAATTCCTCGCCAAAAACCTCATCTGCCGGGTGCGTATTTTGTGTGGGCTCATTCCACAAATCTTGATCGGATGCGAACAAGTGGTCCGCAGCACTCGCACGTGCTACGTCATCGTCATTTTTTCCGAAAATCCACTTTTTCAGGCAGTAAAACCAGTTCATACTGTCTGCATCCCACTCACATTTGTGAGAAAAAACCAAGCTTGCTCCGAATTCCGATTACTCTTCTTCGGCATCCTTTTTACGGGCAATCACTTCCGGTTCGCCAACACCAGCTTCTTCAGCGGCTGCGACTTCTTCATTCTTCACGACACAGCTGACAACAACCGCGTCAGCAGCCAAATCAGCGGTAACACCTTCCGGGAACACAATGTTCGCAACCGTGAGGTGCTGACCAATCGACAAATCAGAAACGTTCACAACGACGTTTTCCGGTACGTTCGTCGCACTGCATTCCACTTCGACTTCGTGAATGAGCATTTCAAGAACGCCACCTTCGCGGACGCCAGCAGCCTCGCCTTTCATGACGAACGGAACGACCACTTTAATCTTTTCATTGGCGTCAATACGGGCAAAATCGACGTGAAGAATTTCGTTGCCCCAGACATTCCACTGGACTTCTTTAATCAAGGCTTCGTCGTTGGAAGCACCGGAGAGCTTCACAATCTGATGACCATGACGGAGGACGTTACCGATGGCAACTTCGTCGACCATAAGGCTGACGGTTTCCTGTTTGTGCCCGTAGAGGTTGGCCGGAACAAAACCGCCAGCACGGAGACGACGAATCCTGCGTTTTCCAAATGTATCACGAACTTTGACTTCCAAGACTTCCAATTCCGACATGAACGACCTCAACTTAATAGTACAAACGACTAAAATAAATCCGAAACACTTTCTGGATTCACCACAGAAAACAGTAAAGCATTTCACTTGCTATCTTTTCACTTGCGGGAACAACTCCCTTTTGGTGCATAGCTAAATATACGCTATGGAATAAGATATTATTACAGATTTTTGAAAAATTTCAAGGACCCCCCAGCCATTTTTCTTGTCATTTTTAAGGTTTTTATCAGATTTGGCGGATTTTTGCGGCTTTTCCAAGGGTAAAATTTTTTATATCCATATTGATTCCGGGAAAAATCTCCCCAATCAGATTACAACTTTCCTAATTCAGTGAATATAGGTAATTTCCATTCCCTTCCTAAAACCACAATTATCAAAATCAAGACCCATTATCAGAAAATTACTTCCAGAAACCACACGACGATGCGTTTACTTGATTAATCTGCGTCTACTTAAATAAATAGCGATTCCTGAAAAATAAAAAAACGCTCCCCGAAAGGAACGTTTTTAAGATTCATTCAGTCTAAAATAAAATTTTAGAACTCTCACGCTAATTACTGCGCCATATTCCTACTCAATTACTGAGCAGCAACCGCTTCTTCACGAGTCGCGACGATATTCACACGACGACCATTACGATCGAAACGTACGTAACCATCTTCCAACGCGAACAAGGTGTAATCGCTACCTTCACCAACAGCTTTACCAGCGTTGAATTTATTACCAACCTGACGGACGATGATGTTACCAGCTTTCGCGAACTGACCGGCATAAAGTTTCACGCCACGGCGCTGCGCGTTGGAATCACGACCGTTTCTACTGCTACCTTGACCTTTTTTATGTGCCATGAGTACCCACTCCTATAAAAAAATGATGTATATAAGCTCTTTTTGTCCAACGCAATAGAAATTCCGTTTCAACTAACCAATCACGCATCAAAATCAGGGTAAGGCGGTCCTTCCAATAGTCGCTCAACAAAACGAAACGACATTAAAACAAAATTTTACAGCGCGTCGGGAATAAAATAATTGGAACTCTACGTGGAATGAAAAACCCGATTCATTTTAAGTTGGCGTTTATAGCTGGTTTTTCGTCGTTGCTCACTCGCGAAATCACCAACCCGGACACCGCCGAAAACGAAACTCAAAATAAATCGAGTATACTATCTTTCAACAAGCGGGTACTATTTTACTCGAAAATCCACTCGAAGTCAAGCCCCCCCGGCTGCCCAAAACGAAAAATATCTAATTCTCCGGGGTGCCAGTAGTTCAATTTAAGATTTTTGTAAAAATATTTCCCTTCTTCCGGTTCGTATTTACGAACGTTCGTTAATCCGTTAATTACGATAGAAAACCGATCTGCAGTGTAGTTGATATCTGACCAAACAGCAACTCCCCAGACCTCTTCACCCGGCTTAATTTTTTTTCCAATAAAATCACAAGAACCATAAAGTTTTCCAGGAACTCGTTCCTTTTCAGCGATTTTTTTCACCACAAACGGGTTATACTCGTCCGCCATCTTACGACGACGCAACATCATCTTTCGATTTTCATGGTCTGGCCACTGCTCGTCATCCATCTGCAACTCAAACACCGGCGTGAATTCCAAAACCTTATCCTTCCGCGTGATAAACTCAAACGACATCGGCATCGGCTCAATCGCCCCGAGCTTCTCCGCTTTCGGCATTTCCATTCCCGTAATCGGAAGGTTACTAATAATATCCTGTAACGCCGTGAGATCTTCCGTATAACGTCCGAAAACTTCTTCCTGACGTCCCTTCAGATTTTCCACACCGTCAACAGTCTGAACCTGTTTTACCGTAAAATACTGCCCCGGATTCTTAATGCGGTACATCAGGTACATGTACTTCTTCAGAACCGGCTTGCGCTGCCCATCGACCATAATCGCCGACGGAAGGACAATCGTGCGGAGCGACTTAATCTCAAAATCAAAATACCAGACGTCATTATAAAACGGCTGATTCCGCGCCCAAGAGTACGGTAAATCTTTCTGCGTACCGTCTTTCAGATTAAATGTATTCACAATATAAATCTGATCCAACACCGGGTCAATCTTCTGAAAAACATGCGGTGCGAGCACACGTGCAGGAATCTGAACTCGTGGCTTGGACGACGTTCCCGGACGCGGAGAGCTTTCCGGTGTTGCGGACTGAGCAAAAACAGCGCCTGTTCCCAACACTCCAACGAGTAACGCGGAAAAACATCGGGAAAGGATGGTGGAATTAAACTTTTTCATGATTATGATTCGGTTAAGTGTGCTGCAGTCGATGAACCACAGTGGAATCGTATACCATTTTGAAATCTATTATAGTATAATCGAACATCGGTTTTTTACAAGCGGAAAAAAAAGAAAATTTGAAAAATTCCGATTGTGACGATAAATGACGACACCAAAAGAAGTATATTTATACAATATACATATTATAGCTGATATAAAAAATATGGAACATTTAAGAGACATACACAAAATAAGCAAAAAAACCACCCTGCGAATTCTGGAATTTTAGGTAATTTCAGAATTTTCCCGTTTCTATTCTTGACAAAATCGGAAAAATTCAGTAAATTAGAGGGTATATACTGTAGCAATACGGATTAAATAAAATATAGAGCTCGTAATGAAGTTAAATCATAAAAGGAGAGAAAAATGGCGAATTCCGTAAAACTGGCGGTTATTCCTGTGGCAGGGAAAGGGACTCGACTGATTCCGCTTACGAAAAGTCTGCCGAAAGAAATGTTGCCGGTGGGACGGAAACCGGTAGTACAATACGTCGTGGAAGAGCTGAATCGCTGTGGACTTCAGAAACTTCTCTTTATCACCGGCCCAACCAAGACGGCAATCGAGAATCATTTCGACCTAGATATGGAGCTGATTAACCACCTGCGCCAGACGGGAAAAGAAAAACTGTTGATGGAATTGGCATATGAGAAAGCGGACCTACAGTATTTTTATACTCGACAACGTCGGCAACTGGGACTGGGACATGCGATTTTGTGCGCGGAGTCTTTCGTGGGAAAAGAACCATTCGTGGTGGCACTCGGAGACACGATTCTCGGCGTGAACGCGAAAGCGCGAATTATGGAGCGGATGATTCAGGTTTTCGAGGAAAAAGAGGCGGATGCAGTTATCGCATTCGAGGAAGTTCCGGAAGATGAGGTACACCGATACGGAATTGCGTCACCGGTAGATTTAACGGACCCGAATGTGTTTCAGTTAGCGAATATCGTTGAAAAACCGTCCCCGGCGGAAGCACCGAGTCACTTGGCGGTCGCGAGCCGATATGTGTTTCAGCCGGAGATTTTCGAGTATCTAAAGGTGACGAAACCAGGCAAAAATGATGAAATTCAGCTCACGGACGCGATTCAGTCGATGATTGCGGACGGAAAAAAGGTATATGGCGTCCGCGTCACGCCGGAAGAGCATCGGTTCGACATCGGGAATTTCGAGAGTTACTTCTCCGCGTTCCTTGAATTTGCGGTTTCCGACCCGGATTATGGGGAAGTTATTCGCGAGAAAATAAAAAAGTTTGTAAAGTAAAAAAGAAAACGAAATGGAGAACAGACTTTGAAGAGTAAGCGATGAATAAAACGAAAAAGAAAAAAGAAACAAGGGAAGCGACATAGTCGCAATTAAAAAATTTTTGAAGGAGGAGTGTGAAGAGGAAACAATTCTCAAAATGTTTCCCACTTCACCACCGTTACCCCG
This sequence comes from Planctomycetia bacterium, assembly GCA_030527705.1. Taxonomy (GTDB): domain Bacteria; phylum Planctomycetota; class Planctomycetia; order Pirellulales; family Thermoguttaceae; genus RGIG3701. Next base: position 19,873 of record JAUNAI010000022.1, read on the forward strand.
TAACGGGTAGCAAGTTCCTCCCGATTAGGGTGGAATCTTGCATTAGTGTTTGGCCTGAATTATATTTTAACGCAGAAATAAAAACCATTAAAAATTTCCCAGATTTCACAGAATTTCACAGATTTTTAAAATCTTTATTTCTGTGAAAATTTGTGAGTTCTGTGGGAAATTTAAAACCACTGGTTTCTGTGAAATCCGTGGAAGATGAAATATTCAAGTTAGAAAAAGATGTACGTTCCGCGTCGTCTTTCAGAAGAATATTGGAAAAAGCATGGAGCGCGAAAACAATGGAAATTCTTGAACGAAAAGCGTATGCCAGAGCGGGGGTGATAGGAAACCCATCGGATGGGTATTATGGAAAGACGATTTCGGTTATTTTAAAGCAGTATTTCGCGTGCGTGACGCTCTATGAGTGGGACGAGCTGGAAATTGTGATGAATGAGAATAACACCCGATTTCGGTCGATTGACGAGCTGGTTCAAGATGTCCGAAAACACGGGTATTACGGAGGTGTGCGACTTGTAAAGGCGACGATTAAACGTTTTGCGGAATATTGTCGCGCGAATGGGATCTTCCTACATGACCGAACGTTTTCCGTCCGATTCGAGACGAATATTCCACGGCAAGTCGGAATGGCAGGTTCTAGCGCGATTATTGTGGCGACTTTACGCTGTTTAATGGAGTTTTACGGCGTAGATATTCCGAAATATCTACAACCATCATTGGTTCTTTCTGTGGAACAGGGAGAATTAGGCATTACGGCAGGCCTGCAGGACCGTGTGATTCAGGTGTATGAGGGAATGGTATATATGGACTTTTCCCACGATAAAATGCGGACTGAAAACGGACTGGAGTACGGTTTTTACGAGCCGATTTTACTCGATTCTGTGGAAAATGAACATGATTCCGGAGCATTACCGCCGCTCTATGTTGCATTTAAGACAGAGGTAAGCGAGCCAACGGAAATCGTGCATAATAACCTTCGGCATCGCTGGAATGACGGTGTCCCGGAAGTTCATCGTGCCATGCAGAAATTCGCGGAACTCTCGGACCTTGCGCGGACAGCGATTCAGGAGCGGAATTGGGCGCGGCTAGGTGAACTTATGGACGCAAATTTTGATTTACGGCGAAGTATCTGTAAAATCGCGTCAGGACAGATTCAGATGGTGGAACTTGCGCGCTCGGCAGGTGTATCCGCGAAATTCGCTGGAAGTGGCGGAGCGATTATTGGAACTTTCCCTGATGAAGATACGTATCGGAAATTAGAGTGCGTTATGCGTGAAAATGCGTGTACAGTACATAAAGTATATAAGAAGAAAGAGAATCCATTTTAAGCCTGTAATGAGGAGTTTTCGCTCTAGAATTAGGGATTGGTTAAATTGCTTTTTGCATCAATTCTCGATTAGTAATTTAACCATTCCTTAATTACACTCCTTTCGGTCACTCCATTACAGTCTTCAAAAGTTACATTCACACACACATTTTATTTTAAATAAAAAAAGAACATACAGCCTATGAAACCTTTTTTATATTTTCCATTTCGTTCCCTAAAAAGCATGACGCGGCGTGTTGCGACAGTCGGTCTTGTCGGAACGGGAATCATGTTCGGAATGACGCTCGGAACGGAAACGGAGACTAAAATATCCACCGTATATGCGCAGGAAACGGAATCGGCGCCGATGCGGAAAGAGCGAATCGCTTTCAATGAAATGCTGGAAGAGTGGAAACTCATTCTTCAGCAGATGATGACATTACGTCTTGAGTACCGTCAGCCGGAAACAACCGACGATCGGAAACGTGAATGTATGCGCGAGTTCAACGATTTACGGGTTAAGGCGCAGTCACTGAATCAGCAGCTACTGGATCAGGCGATCGCGTGTATTCTGAAATATCCGCAAGAAAATATGGATCTGGACGCGTTCGTGCTGAATGTTCTTCGCGAATATCGACGACTTGACCTTTATGATGAAGCGCTGGAAGTCTGTAAGAAGTTGCTTTCGCAGGACATTAAGAGCGACGAACTTGTCGAGGCGATGGCGTATTGCGCATTGTATGCCAATGATTTCGAGACGGCCGCGAAATACGGTCCGAAATTGATGGATTTACAGTGGCGAAGGAAGTCAGAATTCGATTATAATCAGAGTCCCTTCCGAAATCTGGAATACTGGCAGAAAGAATGGGCACGGGAACTGGAATTGCGTCATCAGGAGAACATGGCAGGGAATTTACCGCGTGTGTTGCTGAAGACGACGCGCGGAGACATCGAAATCGAGCTATTCGAAAATGAGGCTCCGAACACGGTTGCGAACTTTATTTTCCTCGTGGAAAAGGGATTTTATAATAATCTGGACTTTCACCGTGTCATTCATGGCGAAATGGCTCAGGGAGGTGGTTCGGAGCTACTCCGTACGGAAACGAATATGGATGGAACTCTGAAAAAACGTACGAACCGCGACGCGGGACCAGGGTATACGATTCCGGACGAAATTTATGAGCACTCGCGAAAACATTTCCGTGGTACAGTTTCGATGGCCAACGCGGGTCCAAATACGGGCGGGTCGCAGTTTTTCATCTGTTACCGTCCAAATCGCGAATATGACGGAAAACACACAGTTTTCGGTCGGGTGGTACGCGGAATGGATCTCGTTTCTTTCTTCTTGGAGCGTCAACCGTATGACCCGAATGAGCAACTAGAAGACGAAATGGAACTAGAAAAGCGCGTTTTCGAGGTACCGGGGTGCGAGATGCCAGACAAAATTATTTCCGCGCGTGTTCTGCGAAAACGGGCACACCCGTACTCTCCGTACGGAATCATGCCATGCCGGAGCCAGAAACCGCCGTGGCCTAAAATGCCTGGTGAGGAAGACAAGCCAGGAACCGGACTTTCGGACAACTGGGACGCGGAAGAAGAAATCCGTCAGGGTACGCCGTGAGCAAGAAAAACACATAAAATAGCAAGCGACGAAACTCGCAATCAAAAGGTTTTTGAAGGGGGAGTGTGAGGGAGAAACAATTTACAAAATGTTTCCCGCCTCACCGTTGTTACCCTGTGACGGGTAGCCAAGTTGAATCAGTATAAAAAGGAGACTTTAAAATGAAACAGAATCGTATTGCTTTATTTTCAGCTTTTTTGGCGTGTGTAATGATGTGTTTCGTTTCACTCGCGCAGGTGTCCGCAGCGGAAAATGAAACCGCGGAAAAAACGGACGCAGAAGGCTGGATTTCTCTCTTTAACGGAGAAAATCTGGATGGCTGGAAGATTCCGAATTACGGCGGTGAAGGTGAAATTTTCGTCGAAAATGGTATCCTCACGATGGGGATGGGCGCGATGGTGACGGGAATTACGCTCGATAAACCGTTCCCGTTCAAGACGAATTACGAAATTGAAGTGGAAGCACAACGGACGATGGGTTTCGACTTTTACGCTGCGATTACCTTCCCGGTTGGCGACCAGGGACATACGACCTTCATTAACGGTGGCTGGGGTGGGAGCCTCTTCGGTTTCTCCTGCATTAACGGTTTCGACGCGAGTGAAAATGAGACGATGAAACTTCTCACCACGAAAAATAACCGTTGGAATACGTTCCGTGTCCGTGTTTACGATGATCGGATTGAAGGGTGGATGGATAACGAAAAAGTGGTCGAATATCCACGCGACGAGAATAAATTTTCAACTCGTTTTGAGGTAGAATACTCTGAACCGGTTGGTGTGACGAATTACTGCTGTGAGACGCAGATTCGCGCGATTCGGTGCCGTGAGTTGCCGAAAACGGAAAAATAAAAAGAAATTAACCTATGCCTTCTTAAATCAATCATCGAAAGGGGAAATTTATGGAAAATCAGGGACCGTTGGAGCGTCCGGGAATGCGGAGCGTGACACTTTCGCCGTACATACCGCCGGAACAGATGAATGAGGCAGACGGAGAAGCGCAACCGCCGCAGAATTTCCTTCTAGAGGATCCGGAAGGTTTCGCGCCACCTCTGGTTTTGCCGATTCCGCTGGCTATTTTGGTCTCGCTCATGGACGGAAAGAGAACGTTGCCGGAAATCCGTGAAGAATACATTCAGATGACACATGAAATGCTGAAACCAAAGGATTTAGAGGAAATGGTTGCGTATCTGGATAAGTTACATTATCTGGACAGTCCCAATTTCCGAAATTTCCTAAAAAATGAAAAAGATTCATATGCCCGTGAGAAAAATCGGCCAGCGACGATGGCGGGTGGTGCGTATCCGAAAAACGCGAAGGAGTTACGGAAAAAAATAGCGCAGATTCTAGAAATTCCGGCACGAATTGCAAAAGCGGAGGCCCCGGAGAAGGATTTCAGCGCAATTTTTCCTGAAAAAATTACCGGCGCAGTCACAACCCATGCTGACTGGGAACGCGGGAGCGCGTCGTATGGCTGGACATATCATGCAGTAGCGGAACACAGCGACGCAGATACGTTCATCATTTTCGGTACGTCCCATAATCCGATGAATGAAAAATTCGCATTTTCGAGTAAGAATTTCGACACGCCAATGGGGGTTTTGCCGGTCGATTTAGAATTTGAACAGCGTGTAGCCGCACGATTTCAGGAAAAATACTCCGCGTTGGGCGGAGAAGGCGAGACGCGGGAATCGGTCGACTTTTTTGCGGACGATTTCGTGCATCGCGACGAACATTCTATCGAGTTTCAAGCGATTTTCCTGAAATATCTGGCGGAAACGAAACGCCGCGACATCCGCATCGTACCGATTTTGGTGAACACTTTCGTTCCGCTTTTTGCGGCTCAGGATGTCGATTACCCGGATGAAAACGACATTATTCGGCTTTTTATCGAGACGCTCCGTGAACAGATTCAGGAAACGGAAGCTACAGAAAAAAGACAATTTTTCGTAATGGCCTCCTCTGATTTAGCGCATCTCGGACCGTTATTTGGTGCTCCGAAACCGGTGGATAGCGCACAACAGGATAAAATTCGCGAGACAGATACGGAAGTTTTGGAGACGATTCAGAAAATGGATTCCCGGAAGTTCTGGCAGACCGTGCTCAAGACGCTGAACGAGAATAAAATCTGTGGCGTAGCACCGATTTACTGCGCGTTGCGACTTCAGGAATATCTCGGACGCACGAACGGGGCACAATTGTTGAGTTATGAACAGACAGTGGACGAAGAAACGCATAGTTGCCTGTCGTTCGCGAGTATGGTGATGAAATAAAAGAAAGAAAAAGAAAATATTAAGAGTTTTTTGAAAAGGGGGTCTGGGGGGAAAACAATTTTGCAAAAATGTTTTCCCTCCCACGGACGAAAACCTGTGACGGGTAGCAAGTTCTTCTGCGGAACACAGTAGAATCTTGCGTTTGTGTTTAGCTCTAAAGGAGACACGGATTAAGTGGCGATTTGGGGAGGCAATGCGTCTCGCGTCGCCTCCCAGTTAATCAGCGCCTCCTAAAAGAAAAGCTAAACCCATTACGCCGAATTCCACCCTGTCGGGAGGAATCGGCTACCCGTAAAGAATTTGCGCTGGTGAGGAGGGAAACAATTTTGCAAAATTCTTTCCCCCTCACACTCCCCCTTCAAAAAATTCTTAATAGCGACAACGTCGCAGGTGATTTAGATATTTATTTAACTTATCATTATGGCAGATTATTATCAGATACTCGGCGTCAGTAAAACCGCGACGAAAGACGAAATCGGAAAAGCGTATCGGAAACTGGCGAAAAAATATCACCCGGACCTCCACCCGGACGATGCGAACGCGAAAGCGAAATTTCAGGAACTTCAGGCGGCTTTTGAAGTCCTGAACGACGACGAAAAACGGAAACAGTACGACACGTTCGGTCCGGATTTCGAGAACATGCGTAACGCAGGTGCGGACGGTTATGGTGGCGGTTACGGCAATTATGGCGGTCGAACTTATTCCGGCGGACCAGGTGGTGGAACGTGGGAATTCGACATGAACGACCTGTTCGGTGGCGGTGGCGGTTTTGACCCCAGTAGCATTTTCGGCTCTTTCGGTCGTGGTGGCGGCGGCTTCGGTGGCGGCTTCGAGAGCGGAGGCGGTGGCGGTCGGAGACGGCGGGCGCCGGTGAAAGGAAACGACTTACATCAGACACTGAGCATCTCTTTCGAGGAATCAGTCGTTGGAAGTGAAGCGGAAGTCCGTATCAAGAGTGACACTGGTGAAGTGAAAACCGTCACGGCCAAAATCCCCGCAGGAATCGAGGAAGGAAAGAAACTCCGTTTAAGCGGTCTCGGCGAGCGTTCCCAGAATGGCGGTCCGGCGGGCGACCTGGTGCTGAGTATCTCCGTTCGTCCCCATCCGGTTTTCACACGACAGGGAAAAGACCTGCTTTTACGGTTGCCCGTGACGATTGCTGAGGCGGTTCTCGGAGCGAAAGTGCCGATTCCGACGCCGAAAGGTGAGGGATTTTTGAACATTCCAGCCGGCACATCAAGCGGAAAGAAACTCCGTGTGAAAGGCGCAGGTGTTCAGGCGAAATCCGGCGCGGGCGACCTGCTCGTCGAGATTCTGATTAACGTCCCACAGTCCGTTTCATCGGAAGAAGCAGAAAATCTGCGTCAACTGGATAAAAAATATACGGGCGATTTACGGTCCGGGATTTCATGGTGAAAAACGGTGTCAACGGTGAAAGAAACCTTTTCAATTAAAACAACACGAGAATTTCAGAACGTTTTTATGCGGAAATGCTCAGCAAGTGACGGACTTCTGATCGTTTTCGCGATTCCGAATGGGCGGGAAGAAAGTCGTGTCGGGCTTTCCGTGTCGCGACGGTATGGGAAGGCGGTTCAGCGCGTACGTTGGAAACGTCTTGTCCGAGAAGCGTTTCGACATACGATTCACCAGATAGACGGGCCGGCAATGGACGTTGTAATCGTTCCAGGCCGATTTCGCAGGTCGGATTTTATGCCAGATTTCCAAGAATCTTTGCAAAAATTGTTGCCCACCGTTGCAAAAAAATTAAAACGTGCTATAATTAACCCCGAAGTATGAAATTTTAATCAGGAGGTTCCTCATGTCCTTCTTCCGTTTCATCTGGCACATTCCGCGTAATATGGCGATTGGGTTGGTGCGTGTATATCAGCATACGCTCCATTATATTATTGGGTTACAGTGTCGTTTTCATCCGACATGTAGCGAATATTATATTCTCGCGGTGCGGAAATACGGTTTCGTGTACGGAACGCTGAAAGGAATGTGGCGTATTCTGCGTTGCAATCCGTTCTGTAAAGGAGGAGAGGATTATCCGTGATGCTGGGCGGAGACTCAAAAAGTTCCGTTTTTAAGCCAGTTTACGTTTTTATCGTTTTTTGTCGTTTTTTGTCGTTTTCGAGGTTTTTACTATGCCGATGTAAAGTTACAAAAGTGATTCGTGTGGTAACGAATTCGAGGAAATTCAGACATTCATAGCGCCGACAA